>JAZSGB010000084.1:0-26305 GCA_045532505.1 Acutalibacteraceae bacterium
CCAATAAGCAGTTGTGCAGTAATCTAACTGAAGATTGGGATGAAGAACGCAGATTTAGCGACCGAAGCTGTATTAAAATCCTGCGAGGGTAGTAAATCTTGTTTTCCCAATAAGCAGTTGTGTAGTAATCTAACTGAAGATTGGGATGAAGAACGCAGATTTAGCGACCGAAACTGTATTAAGATACTGCAAGGGTAGTAAATCTTGTTTTCCCAATAAGCAGTTGTGTAGTAATCTAACTGAAGATTGAGATTAAGAACGCAGATTCAGCGACCGAAACTGTATTAAGATACTGCAAGGGTAGTAAATCTTGTTTTCCCAATAAGCAGTTGTGCAGTAATCTAACTGAAGATTGGGATGAAGAACGCAGATTTAGCGACCGAAGCTGTATTAAGATACTGCGAGGGCGCTAAATCAAGTTATTCGCCCAATATTCAGTTAGATTTTGCTGTAGAGCTGAAGGCTGAGCCCGACTCTATTCTAATCATATACTCCTCAACAAGGCGCTTGGCTGTTTTAAGACCCTTCCAGCCTACGGATGAGCGCTGATTGAGTGGGTCGTTGCCGTAACCCTTCTGCTTTACAATATGCTCAATGCCTCCACCGTTTACGCTTGTAACACCGTAAGCATCGGCACCAATAACAAGGGTTGCAAATACTGCACAGCCGTTTGCACCCTCGTTCCAGATTTTTGCCTCTGTAGACTCAACAAAACGAACACCACCAAGGCAACCGATTTCACCCTTAAGCATATTTTCGGGTGTAGCATATTTCTGCACCTCCATCCACTGGTTGCCTGCCTCCTGCATAAGGTCGTATGCAACGTATGGGTGAATAATACCCACATAGTAGCCATCAATTTTAGGTGCATTCATAGCCTTAAGCTCTGCTGCAGCCTTAAAAACATCCTTAACACGAAGAAGGGATGTGTTATCAATAGCAGCTCTTGAGGTTACTGCTGTTTCGGTGCCGTCTGCAGCAACCTTAGGGCAGTAAAGCACATTAGTGCCACCTACAATTTCATTTCTTACAATAGTATCCATTGTAAGACCTGCCTGTGCAGAAAGCTGCTTTGTGGCTTCAACAATGGTATTGTCTACTGCAGTAAGTTCAAGAAGGTCTGTCTGCTCAATATAATCACCGTACTGCTCAATTGTAGCTGTTACAGATGAAACATTGAGCTTATTGCCTGTTGGGGTTACGCCCTCTGTAAGAGGTGTAAGCGCCTTAGGAAGTGAAGAGAATTTTCTGAATTCGATAATCTTACCACCATTTTTAGGGATATCTCGTTTCTGCCCGAACTGATCGTGCACCAAATATGGTGATGCAAGGGTAATAAGTGTTTTATCATAAAAGGTTTTCATTTCAGCAGAGAGGTTATTGCCCTCGGCTGCTGAGGTTGTTGCGTTTACAGCTTCGCCTGCTGCAAAAAGCTGAAGATTTAATGTATATTCTGTCATATTTTCTCCTTTCAACGGCTTAAAAGCTAATGCTTGCGCCGTTTTCGACCTGTTTTAGTATTTTTAAAATATCTTGCGAGGTCAGGGAATTGACATCTACTGTGGTAACAACAGCACTTTCACCTGAAATGCCGTTTTCAACAGGGCGCCTGCCCTTTGCTGCAATGCTTTGGGACATTTGTTTACGCACAGCCTCTGCAGTATATTGCATTGCACCGGATAAAAACTCATCTCTGTGCACTGTTTCGTAAGCAACCTTTAAAGGCACACCACTCATAAGCATTTTTGAAAAAAGCGGGTTACCACGCAGCTCTTGCCTTAAATCAAACTGTGGGACCAACTGCTTAAAGTCTTCTGATTCTTTAACCCAGTTACCAATTTTTCCTCTGAGAGAAGCCTGCATTGTAGGTACATTATCCTCATCAGGTGCTTCCTGCACCGTTGGAGCTTCCTCTACCTCAGGGGCAGGGTTATCAGCGCCCGTAGAATTTATAGCATCAAAAAGCAGTTCCTCCTGCCCCTCCTGCAGACCGTAGTCTTGCAGGAGCTTTTCAATTACGGGAGATATTTTACTTTTATACGCTTCTAATTCCTTGGTTTGTTTAAAGCGCTTGTCAATTATTGCCTGTGTTTTTTTAGTGAATTGGTCCTTGAACTTTCCACTTATTAATTGGGAAAACTCATCCTCATCACTTGTGGTACTGTTTTGCTCGGCGACAGCATCCTCAACGCCCGTTGCCCCATCTGCAGACTCTGCGCCCTCACCTGCGAAGAGCTGAAGATTAAGAGCGTACCAAAATAATCTTTTCATAAAATTCCTTTCCAGTTGCAACTATCATCGTCTTTCCGAAGTGTCAATATATATTAAAAAATCGTTTGGCCGTGAGATTAAATCTCAACGATTTTTTTACAAAAACAGCTTGTATTTTCAGCGAAAAGCTACGTGCTTCGGGTAGCTTTCCTCAAGCATTAAAAAACCTGTTAAGCAGGCATCCAATATCCCCTTAACCCGTTCCTTAGAAAAATCATAGTATTCTATTTCAAGGTGCACAAAACCATCTCGCACAATATTTCGTATCAGCTTAACGTTTCCCTGCGCTTCCTCATCAAGCATACAGTTAACAAGGGTGTAGGCCAACACGGAAATTGCTGCACACACAATATTTTTCCCATGCTCTGCATAGGCGTTGTGCCCCTCTATAGTTATTAAAAAATGGTCGTAATACTCTCGGTGGTATACATTGGTCAAAGCATACTCACCCCTGCGCTGATTTTTGCAATTAAAGCCTCTTTCCCCTCAAAATCCATCATCTGTATAGCTAAAAGTGCCTGGGCTTTGTTTTCAGGATTAAGGAGCCCTGCACCGTAAAGTTGAAGCGCCAATTCGTTTTGACTGATTTTTGAAAACGGACTTGCCTTTTGTGCAGAAACCTTAATATCAAAAACAGGCTTTCGCATCGAAAGCTCAGAATCAAAGCCACTACGGTAATTCTGAATTTTAAGGTTAGAATTATCGTAGGATATAAATTCCTGCTGACCGTTATTACCTACAATACGGAAAAATCTCGGCTCATCGTAAAACTGCCTTATTAATTCAATAACAAGCTCGTTAATTTCCGAAAATGCACGGTAGCCACCCTTAACCATATCACGGGTGAGCTTTGAGCCTGCCTCCTGAAGAGCAGCGATAGCGCTTGCTGCAGTAACACCGCTTGAAACGCCACCCTGCGAAAAATCACGGTTACCACTTGTTTCCTTAAGCTCATCAATTTTGCTATTAAGGATACCGAGGTAGATTTCTGAGATACCCGAAAGCCTGATTTCTCTTATGCTGTCATCACCTAAATTACTGCCCGTTACGTGAACAAAGCTGTTCGACCAATCTGCAAATTCTTCCTCGTTTACTGCACCTGATGAATTAATAAAATATCTTGGCGTGGTTGCCATGGATGCATTCTTTACAAGGGAATTTGAAAGAATATCAATTTGCTTTTGAGCATCCTTCATAATATCTATATATCCAAAGCCACAGGGAGTGCCTTCTTCAACAAAAAGAGTATCGAAAACAAATGGGTATTTTCCGTGGTCATAAAAACCTCTTTCAGAATAAAGCTCATCATTTTCCGAAGCATACAAAAGCTCACCGTTGCAGCTTTTACAGTAATGCACCTGTTCAACACCGTTTTTAATTATTTTGTAGTATCTGTCAACAACAGCGCTTTTTTCTGAGGTATCAATGCTGTCATCATAAACATAGTGGGCAATTTCCATTTCCGATGAGCCTAACTTTCCCGAAAGCTGTGGGTAAAGAGAAATCAGCGTATCATTATCAATAAGCTCTACGTGGAAAATGTTTTTACTTTTTTGAATATCCTTAACACCGGGCTCCCAAAACAAATTTAGAATGTCAATTTGTTTAATCTCCACATCACCCAAGCCGTTATTCTTTAACGGATTCCAGAAAACGCCGTAAACGGCTGTACCTGCTTTAAGCTTATACCACCAGGTATCACTGTATATTTTTTCAAAATTATTTCTTTCAAAAATAACAGGTAGCACCTGTGTGAGAATTTCCGATGCTTTTTTATCGCTTTCCTCTCTCGGTAAACAGCTTACTGCAGGATAGTTATCCATAGCATCTGCGTGCTTATTGGCAATAGAGTTAAAAAGCCATGCTGATGCGTTTTCATCACCACTTTTTGCACGTAGCTGCTCCCAATGGCGCAGTTTAAACCATTGCTCGTTATCAACTATTCTGTTTTCCAAGGATACCTTTGCCTGCTTGTATTTTTTAAGAACAGACAAAAACTTTTCTACATCTTCATTTGTAATTACACCAAACAGACCGTTTTGTGGTGCCTGCTGCTTTTCATACTTTTTTGTTTTCTTCATATTTTCTCCTTAATTTATATAATTCTGTAATGCCCTTTATTTAAATCAAGAGGGTCATCGTATATTTTTATTTCCTTCTTTTGGTATGTCGGTGCAATAGGGCGCGCCATACACATATACCTAACCTCGTCTGCAACGTGGTCCTCACCTGTTGTATCTAAGTCCTCGGGGTTTGTTGAGCTGAATTTAAGCTCGGGCACTGTCCGTATAAAGCCCTTACAGGTATTAAAAACATACATCATAGGTATACCGTGTTCATCAAAGCTTAATCGATAATGCACCTGCATCCACCCCGGGAGGCGTTTATTATCGCCCTTATTAAAAAACACTCCGTTTCGATTGGCTGCTTCAATAATTGCTTCACCTCGGGAGGCATCCCATATAGACGGGTCAGCAACGCCAAGTATCCTTTTATTTTTAAGCCAACGGTGCTGTTTTTCGATTGCTGCAATTTCCGAAAAAATCTTTTCGGGAGGCCACTTCACACCCTCATTAGCACTTTTTGTACATCCATACAGCTCTAAAATCCTGTATAAGCGCCCATCGTAATCCACTGCCCACCACGCGCATGAAAAAGGCTTTGCATAACCGAAGTCAAAGGAACGGTAAATTGTCCAGTCTGCAGGTATTTCAAATGGTGCTATAACGTGAGTATTCACTCCGTCTTCATAGTGCTCAGGACAATCTCGGAACTCCTCAAAAAACTGTCCGTCAAAAATATCCCAATTACCAAAACGGTGAGCCTGACGAAGCTTTTCGGGGAGTGCATCGAGCACCTTTACATACTCAGGATTTGATTTCATAAGCACAGTGTTATCATCTATTGTTGCAGGTATAAATATGTAGTCGTTTGGGTCCTCCCCTTGTTCATACCTACCCTTAACAAACAGGCGCTTAAACCAGTTGTGCCCCACACCACCGGGGTTACCTGTAAAATACATACGTGGCTTAAAATCCTCTCGTGTTGTTCGGTTACAGGTCATAAGGAACTGTATTTGAGCAAAGGTAAAATGTGTGCATTCCTCTACACCAATTACATCATATTCCTGCCCCTGGTACTGGTAAATATCATTTTCGCTATCACAGTAGCCCAAACGAATTCTTGAGCCATTCGGAAAAATGAAGGCTCTTTCATCTCTTTTATACCGAGCAATATTATTAAGCTGTGCAAGCATAGGCAAAAGGTGGTTTTCGCGAAGCTCCGGCAATGTTTTTCTCAAAAGCAACAGCTTTAAATTGGCGTAATTCATTGCAAGTAAAATAAACTTAGTACGTAGCGCCCAAGACTTACCACCACCTCTTGCACCACCATAACCGATAAATCTTTGGGTACAATTAAAAAACTCGCTTTGCTTTTGATTTGGTGGAGAAATATTTAATTCAATCATTTACTCCACTCCTCTATTTGCTTTTCAAGGCGTATGACTATGCCGTCACTATCCTGTGTAGGCGAATCACAATCATCAAGTAAAGCAAAAAGCTCTCGCAATGCACCAACACTTTCCTTTAAAAATTTAGCATCGAGCTCAGGGCTACCTGTCGCCCTAAAGCTTTTACGAGCCTTTTTTACAATATCATCAACAAGCGCACTCATATTTTCGGCAGCAGAGGAAATACGCTTTAGCTGATTTGGTCGTTTATCGCTACTCAAGCCTTTTCCCCTCTCTCATAAAGAATCATCAGATTTCTGTAATGAGGGCACTTTCTACCACCACTAACGCAGCAAAACTCATACTCATAGCTTCTTTTTTCATCGTTAGATTTAAAACGGTGAGTTGCTGTAGTTGATTTTTTCAGCAATCCCTCACAGCTTATAAACCCGTCGCCCTCTCTCATATAAAAAGGGCATTCAATTACTTCCTCAATTGCCTTAGACATAAAATTCCTCCTTACTGTACCAATTTTGGTATTGACATAAAGCAAATTATAATGTATATTATTATTGCATTCGGTACGGTTTTCCGTACTTTTCTTAAGCACAACCGTATTATAGTACGGTTTTCCGTACTTTTCAACCTACTTTCAGAACATTTGTTCGTTTTTGGTAAATTTTGTTACATCGCACAAAAATGGGGGTCCTGTATTGTGAATATGTATGAGAAAATACAAGAATTATGTGATTTAAAGGGAATAAAAATTGCTCAGCTCTGCAGAGAAACAGGTGTACCAAAAAGCACCGTATCCGACCTTAAGCAAGGCAAAACAAAAACACTTTCCACTCCTAACCTGCAAAAAATTGCCCAATACTTTAGTGTTTCTCTTGATTACTTTAATGACTACACCGATGGTGTAGATGTACAAAGAGATGAGCTATTTCATAAAAGAAAGCTGCTTTTTGATATGTCTCAAAGAGCAACCGAAGACCAGCTTGATGCATTTTTAGTTGTTTTTAAAGCATTAATCGACACGGAGGATGAATAATTGATTTTTATCAGAGAAATGAAAATGCCGCTTACAATCAGGGCATTTACCATACCTGATGCAAACGGCGATTTTAATATTTACATTAATACGGATTTATCCGATTCTGCCAAGAAAAAAGCACTTGAGCATGAGAAAATTCATATAAGCAGAAACGATTTTCAAAAAGAATTTTCTGCAAAACTCATAGAAAGCATTATATAAAATGCATAAAATCAAAAGGAGATGTAAAAAAACTTGCGTTTTTTTACATCCCCTTTATTTTAAGCTTTATTTTAAATTAAAAACCTTTCATTTTCTTAAGGTCACGGTAGTTGATAAGCTGAATACCACAAGCCTTAATGTGCTGTAATGTCTGTGGGTCTGAGAAAAGCCTGTGCTCCCAAACTCTTCTGTGCCAAGCACCTGTAATGCCCTTAAGCTCATCACACTCAAGTGCAGGGTGAATATATGTTTCAGTTATACCGTTAGGGAAGCTTTTGTAAAGCTCATAGATATACTCTTTATAATTCTCGTAGCTATCATTTTGAGGACCGTTCCACTCACCCGGAATAAGGAAATCAGGTAAAGCAACCTCCTGGTCCTTAGCATAGTCAAGAATTTTGCCAAACATCATACCAATAAGGCCTTGGTCAATCTTAACATCAAGGGTATCGTTCTCAAACATTTCAGGAACATATGTACCCGGGAAACGGAAAGGAAGACCCTCTTCACCTGCAATATCAAGTGTAAGGTTAAGAAGCTCAAAGCGACCTGTTTCGATACCATAAAGTGAACCCATATGGTTATCAAGGTGTGAAGGCTCACAGCCGTATGAACGGAAGCGCTTAATCTGTGCTCTGATTTCCTGCTCAACCTCGTCTATATCGCTGTTTTCTTCAAACTCATCGGACTCGTGGTACATAAAATCCTCACTGTCTCTCAAAGAGCTTGTTTCGCCTTGAGAAATAGGAGCCCATCTGTACTTACCCCACTCACTTGTAAAGGTAAGGTGAACACCAACAGCAAACTCAGGGTGTGCTGCTGCCCAGTCGCCGGCTTCTTTAGCCCAACCACAAGGTGTCATAATTGTTGCAGATGTAATACCACCCTTTTCAAACAAATCAAAAACAGCAAGGTTAGTGGAATGGCTCATTCCAAAGTCGTCTGCATTAATGATTAAATACTTATCCATGAAAATTCTCCTTTTGAGTTACCCAACTCGTAAAAAATAAAGCTTACATTTTTATTAAACGGCAAACGCCGTAAAAACCTTTTTATTCGCTCTTTTGTAAATCCTCTGCAGATGTATCTGCGTTGGTCTTATCTTCACTTGCTTTTGCCTTTTTAGCTTTTTTCTTTTTAGAAACAAACAAAACAACTATAAATGCAACAACTGCTACCCACAAAACAATGACAATAACAAGAAGAACAATAACGCTTGATTTTTCTGTAGTATCATCTTTTTCCTCTTGCTGTATTATTACATCTTGTGTAGTTTGCACCTGTGTGCTCAGTGCAGGCACTGTGGTACTGTAAATTGATTGGAAATATAAAAGCTCAATTTTATCTACTACAGCGTCATTAACTACACCATCTACAGGTAAGCCGTTATCACGCTGTACTTTTTTTACAACAGCCATTGTGTCTTCATCAAACACACCTGTGATACCGTCATCCTTAAGTCCGTAGCGAGTGTAAATAAATATCCACTGCATCCATTTAACACCATCACCTTTATCGCCACCCTTAAGCACGGTTGTAGGCTTAGTGTATGGGTTTTTTGTTGCAGCGAAGTCAACCGTTTCGTTAACAACAGCTTCTTGTGTTGTAGAAGGGGCTAAGGTTGTTGCAAACTCTGATGCTGCAGGAACAATATCTATATAACCCATTGTTTCGGTGTTTACATCGTATGTAACGGGTGCAGTTGTTCCTAAAATAGAGCTACCACCGGAGCCTCCACCCAAGAGACCACCAAGAGCATCACCTATACCGCCGATAGCATCGCCCAAACCGGAGCCACCACCACCTAAAAGGCCACCCAAGCTGTTACCTATATCTGAAACATCGCTGATAATACCACCTAAATTGGTGACTGAATCAACCTTACCACCTACAAAATCATTAAGCGACATTGTGGTTGAAGCTGTTTCTTCTGCACCACAGGAAATCATATTTGCATATGATACATCTGTGTAATTACGGTCGCCTGTGCAATTAGCCACTGTAAGAGCACAAGCAATAATCAAAACTGCAAGTGAAAGTGCAGTAATTTTTTTCTTCATGCTTTTTTAACCATCCTTAAGGAAGTAATCGAAACAATATTATAATTTTTTAATATTTAAACTCGCGAACACATAGAAATACAATTATAATGTATTATATCACATACAGGCCAACAATTTCAATATCATCAGAGTATCAATCTTGCACAAAAAAAAGCAAGGTGGATTATCCACCTTGCCATATATGTATTGTTTTTAAGCCCTGTCGTTTAATATAAGATCAGGATTCCGGAAAAACTCTTCCATTTTTGTAAGGAATGGTCTTACCTCACCAAAGTCGAGCACACGGTGGTCAAAAACAATGTTCATAGGAAGTATTGTTCTGATTTCAATCTTTTCTTCGCCGTTTGCATCGGTAATTACTACAGGCTTTCTTTGAAGTGTGCCGATACCTATAACGCAAACCTGTGGTGGAATAATCATAAGCATAGCAATCTGACCACCAAGGCCACGGGTATCTGCACCAACATTAGAAACGGTAATTGTGCCCTGCTTAAGGTCGGCTCTTGTGATTTTCTCTGTGTCGGGTATAGCCTTGTAAGCCTTCTTCTCTGCACCCTTTAAACGAATAATTTTGTGCTTACCTGTATTTGCGCCGTAAATACGTTTAATAGCCTTAATAATGTGACCTTTTTTAAGCTTTTCAAGTGTATCGTGGAAGGAAACGGAGTAAAGAGCCTCAACAAGCACAGTCTTTTCAAGTCTGCGATTAATATCTGCCTGGTATTCGGCAATTTCTCTAAGAGTTTTATTACCCATATCCTTCATTGTAATAGTCATCATTTTGCCATCAGGAAGAATCCACGGAACCGACATGTCTATGTGGTCAAACTCTGTAACCTTACCTCGTACAAGTCCCTTTTCAAAGTGGAAATGTGCATTTATGCAAGGATCATTCTCTATTGCCTCTGCTATTGCCTTAAGAAGAACAGCGTTAAGAGTAATCTTTGCTCCTTCATCTGAATTGTGCTCTTCCTGGAAAGCCTTAAAAGCTTCCATAAACTTTGTAACATCAGGTTCATACTGGTAGCTAACGTGAGGAATGTTTTGCCAACTTTCAGTAGTCATATTAGCAACTATTTTCCTTTGTATACCGAATCTTGTTACACTTTTTACAGCCATTTTTAATTTCCTTTCATTTGATAATTTGTAACGAGTTATTTATTAACAAAATCTCCACCCATTACCATATTTTATATTATACCAATGACAATAATGAATGTCAATTCACCATATTAATATTACTAAAAATTTAGTTATTTTTAAAAAAACAAATTTCATAATTTTGTATATTTCGCTTTGGAAAGCACCCCAAATGTTAACTTTTGGTTAACAATTTTTCGCTCATCATATATTTCTTGATTATTTATATTTATATATAGTATAATGGTATGGATAAATTTTACATTCTTTTCGGAGATTGGTTATGGAAATTGTTAATAAAATTCTTTATAAGCTTCACTTAAAAAAAAGACCTCGACCGCCATTCAGTCAAGGTGAGTTTTTGCCTGCCCCGATAAAAGAGGCTCTCAATGAAGAAAAGCTTAACACCGATTCAATTATATACGCATTTAAAACCGATATGAAAAATGCAGAGGAATTCGGTGAATTATATGTCTTTTTTGATGAAAAGGGCGTATATACTGCTCTTTTTGAGGAGCAACCTCTTCCATCGGCACGCAAAAAGAAGCAACCACCCGTTAAACCCAAGCTGGTTGAATTAATCTGCTTACCCATTAATGAGGTTGATGAGGTTTTTGCAGAGGAATATATTGCCACAGGTCAGCTCACATACAAAAATAACGGTGAGTTTTACTCCTTAGCATTTTTTACTATCGGCAACCTGGATAAGGCCGATAATTTCAAAAAGATTTTTAACACTCTTAAGCAGGGCAAGGATTATGAAAGATATTTAAGCAACGCCACCGGCAATGTGTGCCGTAAATGTGGTGCACCTATCCCTAAAGGTCTTAAATTCTGCGAAGGCTGTATTGATAAAAGCTCCACAGTAAAAAGACTGTTTTCATTTTTCAGCGAAGTTAAGTGGAAAATGCTGCTTATAATATTCTTTGTGCTTTTCAGCACAGCAATAACATTAATCATCCCACAGTTCAGCACACAAAAGCTGTATGATGAGGTCTTAAACACAGGTAACACCGAACCATACGAGGTACTTTTAAACAGCCTTATTTCCATTGTGCTTTCAATGGCAGGCTTAAGAATATTCCACCAGCTTTTCACGCTGTTTTACCAGTACATTGTTGCAGGTATACTTCCTCAGGTTGTATATAATATAAAGCTTAAAATTTTTAAGGCTATGCAGGGGCTTTCCGTAGGCTTTTACACTCATAAGCAAACAGGCTCCCTTATGGAAAGGGTTACACGAGATTCCAACAACATTTATTGGTTTTTTGTTGATGGCTTCCCCTACCTTATTTCCAGTATTATTATGGTTATAGGAATTGTAATTATAATGTTCTTTACAAGTGTAAAGCTTACTTTACTTGTTATAGGCGCAGCACTTCTTATAGGTATAGTTTATCCTGTAATGGAAAAGAAATTTCGCAAGCTTCACCATAGAGTATGGGTACAAAACGCACAGTTAACCTCAAAGGTAAGCGATAACATAAACGGCCACAGAATCATTAAGGCATTTTCAAAAGAAGCTCAAGAGCTTGATGGTTTTAATAAAACAAGTGGTAAGCTTTTAAACGCCGAGGTTACCTGGTCCAACGCAGAAGCAACTTTCTACCCCTTACTTTCAGCCACTGTTTACGTTATTGGAGCTATTATTTTAGGCTTTGGTGGAGTTATGGCAGTTACCACAAAGGATATAAGCATTGGTGAGCTTTTGACATTTGTTGTATATCTCCAAATGCTCGAACAACCAATAGATTTTCTTTCGTGGGTAACAAACTGGTGGTCTCGCTGTATAGACTCAGCTCAACGAGTATTTGAAATTATAGATACCGAGCCCGATGTTAAGGATATAGATGATCCTGTTATACTTGATAATTTCGAGGGAGCTATTGAGCTTTCGGAGCTTCAGTTTGAATACGAGCCTGCACACCCGATAATCAAAAACATTTCACTTAAAATAAACGCAGGCGAAATGCTTGGTATAGTTGGTAAAACAGGTGCAGGTAAAACAACTATTTCAAATTTAATCGCAAGACTCTATGACCCAAAGTCAGGCGTTGTAAAAATCGACGGAGTCGATGTAAAAGAGCTCCACTCAAAGCAATTAAGAAAAAATATCGGTATAGTCTCCCAAGATATATTTCTGTTTATGGGTACTATTGCAGATAACATTCGCTATGCAAAGCCAGATGCAACTATGGAAGAGGTTATAGCTGCTGCAAAGATTGCATCTGCACACAGCTTTATTACAAAGCTCCCCGATGGCTACGAAACACGTGTAGGCTCAGGTGGTCAGGATTTATCCGGTGGTGAAAGGCAGCGTATATCAATTGCAAGGGCAATAATTCAAAACCCAAAAATTCTTATTCTTGATGAAGCTACGGCTGCAATGGATACTGAAACAGAGCGCAACATTCAAAACGCTATTACACAAATTAAAGCAGGGCGTACAACAATTGCAATCGCCCACCGTCTTTCTACATTACGTGATGCAGACAAGCTTGCCGTTATTGAAGACGGTGAATGTATAGAATTTGGCACATATAATGAGCTTATGGAAAAGAAGGGTGTTTACTACAATCTGTATACACTTCAAGAGCAAGCGCTTAAATTCATAGGCATTGGAGAAAATAACGAAAGTGAGGAGAAGAAAAACGATGAATGATACAAGTAAGCTAACACTTGAATTTTTAGAACCACAAAAATGTTCCTTCCGTTTTAACAGCAACAGCTTCCTTATTATGACATACAATAATGAGGATAAAGGAAGAATTAAGCTTGTAAGGGCGTACCCCTATTCCCTCACTACAGAATACATCTGCGTGTTAGATTCAAACGATGCGGAAATCGGCATTATTAAAAATCTCAATGATTTGGATGAGCAGTCAAAGGAAAGCTGCATTAATGAATTAGAGCGCCGTTATTACTGTCCGACAATTACAGAGGTTAAAAAAATCAAGGAGCGAATGGGACATTTTTACTTTGAAACAGTTATAGACAGCAAGGTGAAAAAGTTTACTGTAAAGGATATCACAAGGAGCATACGCTATTCCTCGGAAAACGCCCTTCTGATTTTTGATATGGAAGGTAACAGATATGTTATCCCCAATTTTGACGCAATAGAAGAAAAAAGCAAACGATTATTGGAGCCTTATTTATATTAATTATGAAAAAAATTACTGCACATTTTGATATTTCACCACAGGGTAATTACTGTGATGGCACTCTTGTTTTAGAGAATAATGTTATTACAGCAACACTTGACGGTGAAAGCAAACAATTCTCTATAAGTGATATAGAACAAGCCGTTCAATTTACGGATATAGGCTGTGGCAAGCTTGAGCTACGCCCTAAAAACGGCAACCTTGACGGTAGAGATAATTTTACAGTTTGCCGTTTTTCTATGAACTGTGTAACTGAAATCGGTGAATTTTGCAAGGTAATAAATCACCTTATCGAAACAGGGGATCTTTTAGAGATAAGCGCACAGGACTTACCCATTTGTCCCAAATGCCACAGGCACTACTTTAGTGGCATGAATGTGTGTATGTTCTGTGTGAAAAAATCTTATGTTTTTTCAAGAGCCTTTAAATATTTTAAGCCTTACACCAAATCACTTATTGCAACAGCACTTTTAATGGCGCTGGCAAATGTAATTACAGCTGTTGTTCCATACTTCAACTCAATACTTATAGATGATTATCTAATACCAACCGAGGCTGCTACGCCATACTTCCAATCACGGGTTACAGGCATTGCCGCTATTGCATCTATTATGGTAGGCCTTTACCTGCTTTCAAAGGTAATAGTAATATTCAGTAACCGTGCATCAAACAGAATAGGCTCTTGCTTTTCGAGAGACCTTAGAGAAATACTGTATGCCAAAATACAGGAGCTTTCTCTTACAACAATGGCAAGGCAATCTGCAGGCTCGCTTATACACAGGGTTACCTCAGATACAGAGCGTGTTAAGGAGTTCTTTAATAACCAAGGTAAGTACTTAATTGAACAGGTAATTGTGTTTACTGTGATTCTCATAATTCTTTTCACAACAAGCCCTCTTCTCACCCTGGTAGTGCTTGCCCCTATTCCCGTTGCTGTTTTTATGATGAGAAGGTTTAACCATGCTACTCACGTAAGGTACCATAAGCAATGGCGTATTAACTCAAAGGCTACCTCGGTGCTCCACGATATAATAAAGGGTATTCGTGTTGTAAAATCCTTTGGCAATGAAGAAGCCGAAATCAAAAAGTTTTCAGATGTTTCAAAAAAGCTTGCAGATGTTTCTGCCTCTAACGAAAAATACTGGGCTGTAACCTTCCCGTTAATAGGTAACTTTATTGTACTTGGAGAATTCTTAGTACTTATTATTGGTGGTAAAATGGTGCTTGACGGCACACTTTCCATTGGCGAGCTTACCCGTTTTAACTTATACCTTGCATATCTTTACGCACCGTTAAGGTGGATGTCCATCTTCCCCCGAAGACTTGCAGACTGTACAACGAGCCTTGTTAAGATATACGAAATTCTTGATGAGGATAACAGCGCCAACGAGCAAGAAGAAGCAAAGGATTTTAACCCTGCAGGTGATATCAATTTTGAAAATGTTACCTTTGGTTACAAATCCTACGAGCCGGTCTTAAAAAATGTAAGCTTCACTATAAAATCAGGCGAAATGGTTGGCCTTGTCGGCCATTCAGGCGCAGGCAAATCTACAGTAATAAACCTTTGTATGCGTTTATATGATCCGAATCTCGGCACAATTACAATAGGTGGTACGGATATTAAGGACATCCCTCAAAAACAGCTCCGTGATAATATCGGCGTTGTTTTCCAGGAAACATACTTATTCTCAGGCTCCATCTACGATAATATTGCCTACGCAAAGCCTGAGGCTGCCCCTGAGGAAGTTATTGCTGCTGCAAAGGCTGCAAATGCTCACGAGTTTATTACAAAGCTGCCTGACGGCTACAACACCGTTATAGGCGAGAACGGCCACTCCCTTTCAGGTGGCGAGCGTCAAAGAATAAGCATTGCAAGGGCAATTCTTAAAAACCCTAAAATATTGATTCTTGATGAGGCAACAAGCTCTCTTGATCCCGAAACAGAAATCAAGATTCAAGAAGCACTTGCACGACTTATTGAGGGCAGAACAACTATTGCAATTGCCCACAGGTTAGCAACGCTTAAAAATGCCGACAGGCTCATTGTTATTGAAAAAGGGCAGATTGCTGAGCACGGCTCACACGAGGAGCTTATTGCTCAAGGTGGAATTTATGCAAAGCTTGTTTCTGCACAAAGAGAAACCCACGCTTTATCCAATAAATAACTGTTAATTTTAAAAATGCGATTACAATGTAATCGCATTTTTATTTTTTTACTGTATATAATATTTTTATGAAAAAAGTATTATATTTTACCACCACTATGGTTTTAGCCATAGTTTTATTTTTTGATATGAACATAGCTTGTGCACCAAGCGATAGCAACAGCCATAAATATCCTTCCTCTTATAAAAGTAACTGTATAAGAATTATGAGCTACAATATTTTATCCGACAGCATAGGCTTTGATGGCTTAAGCGTTAACACAAGAGAAAGTCTTTTAAAGGGCACCGTAAAAGCAACCTCACCTCACATTCTGTGTCTACAAGAGGTCAGCGGCAATTGGTACAAGGTATTAAAAAAGCTTGGTAGCAATTTTGAATTCACAGCCCCCATTCGAAACAGGCTTTGTATGTGTATGACTCCGATTTTATATAACACCCAAAGCTTAACCTTAATTAAAAGTGGAATAGAAAGCTACACATGTAGCTTTGATTCAAGAATAAGATGTATTTCCTGGGCATATTTTTCACAAAAAGCTACCGACAAAAGATTTGTTGTTTTGAACACACATCTAAGTATTTTTGATAAAAATCAATGTATGCCGTTATTACAAGCAACTCAGCTATTAGAGCTTGTAAATACACTAAAAGATAAATACAGCTGCCCTGTTTTTATTGCAGGTGATTTCAACACAAAGCAAAGGAGCGAAGGTTCGTTAGACAGCGCCACCTATGAATATCTTACTTTAATTCTGACCGATACGAGACTTTCTGCAAAAAACATTCTTTCAGGCAAAGAAAAAGCTGCCTGTTCACCAATAAACGATTATATCTTTTTTACAGGTAACGCTACCGTAGAAAGCTACATTCTGTATTCGGTACCTGTTTTAAAAGCTCTCAGCGACCATTTCCCCATTTTTGCAGATATAATACTCTCTTGAAAGTATTAATCTATAATGTTATAATAAATAAAATAAATTATGAGTGGTTTTTCCACTTATTTAAAGGTGTTATATGGAATTTTACGAAAACAAATCAGAGCAGGAGCGTGCCGTTCTCGTTTCTGTAGATACAGGTGAATTTGATGTTGATTCCTCCCTTGAGGAATTAGCAGAGCTTGCGCGTACTGCAGGGGCAGAGGTTATTTGCCAAATGACTCAAAAAAGAGAAGCACCGGAGCCGGGCACATATTTAGGCAAGGGTAAATTAGAAGAGCTTGCAGATTACTGCGAAACAGAAAAGCCCGACCTTATTATAATAGATGGTGAGCTTTCCCCTGCACAGCAAAGAAACATTGAAAATTATACAGATATACGAGTTATTGACAGAACCACACTTATACTCGATATTTTTGCTCAAAGAGCCCTTTCGGGCGAGGGTAAATTACAGGTTGAACTCGCTCAGCTTAAGTACGCACTCCCTCGTTTAGGTGGTAAGGGTGCATCAATGTCAAGGCTTGGTGGTGGTATCGGCACAAGGGGTCCCGGTGAAACAAAGCTTGAAACAGATAAGCGCCACATCCGTAGGCAAATTGCCTCCCTTACAGAGGATTTAAAGGAGCTTGATGAAAGACGTACACGCCATAGAGAAAGGCGCAAAAAGGACGGCATTATAACAGTTGCACTTGTAGGCTACACAAATGCAGGTAAATCATCACTTATGAATGCCCTTACAAATGCAGGTGTGCTTGCAGAAAACAAGCTTTTTGCAACACTTGACCCCACAGCAAGAGCGCTTACTCTACCTGATGGCAGCACAGTACAGATTATTGATACAGTTGGTTTTATAAGACGCCTTCCACATAAGCTTGTTGAAGCCTTTAAATCCACCCTCGATGAAGCTGTAGATGCAAATGTTATTCTTAATATATGCGATGCCTCAAGCGATGAATGTGCTGAGCACTACAGAGTAACAAACGAGCTGTTAGAGGAGCTTGGCTGCTCCGACAAGCCTATTATTACCGTGCTTAACAAGTGCGACCTTGTAAATGATATACAATTCCCATTAGTGGGTACTTGTGTAAGGGTTTCAGCAAAAACAGGTGAAGGTCTTGATGAGCTTCTTAAAAAAATCAACGAGGCACTCCCACCTACAAGAAAAAGAGTAAAAATACTTCTCCCCTTCTCTATGGGTGGCGTTGCTGCAGAGCTACGCAAAACAGGTGTTGTACACAGCGAGGAATACACTGCAGACGGCTTGCTGCTTGATATTACGGCAGAGATATTTATATTAGAAAAATACACTCAATATATACAATAACAAAAGCAGATAGGAGTATATCCTATCTGCTTTTTGTTAATTACTATCTGCTAATCGCTCATCTTACACTAAAAAGCAAATCGCCGTAGGATGGGTAGCACCAATGCTCTGAAGAACAAAGTGTTTCCATTTCATCAACTGCTGCTCTGAGTGAATTCATAACAGGAATTATGTTGTACTTATAGAAGCAAGCAGCTGCATCGCTTTCATCTATTTCTTTAACCTTCTTTGAAAGCTCCTCTAATTCCTTAACATCTGCAAAGGCTTTAGTTGAAAGGGCTGAAAGCTTTTTAACAAGCTCCTCCTCGTAGGTTACATCTATACAATCACAAACAGCTCTCTTTGCAAGGAGTGTATCTGCAAGCTCATGTATATTTCTGCTCACACAAGGAAGAATATCCTTCTTAGCCATATCAATCATTGTAAGCACTTCAATATTAAGATACTTACAATACTTTTCGTTTTTGATTTCGTAGTGAGCCTTAATTTCTGTTTCGCTGTAAACCTTGTGCTTAACATAAAGAGAAATATTTTTCTCGTGAAGCATATAAGGAAGGCAATCAGGTGTTGAAATGAGGTTGAGAAGACCTCTTTTTTCAGCCTCTTTAACCCAAGCATCATCGTAGCCGTTACCGTTGAAAATAATTCGCTTGTGGTTTTTAATAACCCTTTTAATAAGCTGGTGGAGCGCATTTTCAAAATCTTCTGCAGTTTCTAATTCATCTGCAAATTGTGAAAGTACCTCTGCAACGGCTGTATTAATAGTTGTGTTAGGTCCTGCAACAGATGCTGATGAGCCAAGCATACGGAATTCGAACTTGTTACCTGTAAACGCAAATGGTGATGTTCTGTTTCTGTCGGTAGTATCCTTAGGGAACCTTGGAAGAACGTGAACACCAACCTTAAGAAGCTCTTTTTCCTTATTATCAATATCCTCATCGCGCTCAATAGCCTCAAGTATAGATGTAAGCTCCTCGCCAAGGAACATTGAAACAATTGCAGGTGGTGCCTCCTGCGCACCAAGACGGTGGTCGTTACCTGCAGATGCAATAGAAATTCTTAATAAATCCTGGTAATCATCCACAGCCTTTATAACTGCACAAAGGAATAAAAGGAACTGTGCGTTTTCTGCAGGTGTTTCACCCGGTTCAAGAAGGTTTGCGCCTGTGCTTGTAGAAATTGACCAGTTGTTGTGCTTACCACTACCGTTAACACCTGCAAAGGGCTTTTCGTGAAGAAGGCATACCATACCGTGCTCCTTAGCACATTTCTGCATAACCTCCATAGTAATCTGGTTATGGTCAGTAGCAATATTTGTTGTAGTAAAGATAGGCGCAAGCTCGTGCTGCGCAGGGGCAGCCTCGTTGTGCTCTGTTTTTGCAAGCACACCAAGACGCCAAAGCTCCTCATCCACAGCTTTCATAAATGCTTGTACCCTTGGCTTAATAGCGCCAAAGTAGTGGTCATCAAGCTCCTGTCCCTTGGGTGGCATAGCACCAAAAAGAGTTCTACCTGTGTAAATAAGGTCTTTTCTCTTATTGAAAACTTCTCTGTCTACAAGGAAATACTCCTGTTCAGGACCAACAGTTGTTTTAACTGCAATAACATCCTCGTGACCAAAAAGCTTAAGTATTCTTAAGGTCTGCTTGTTGATTGCTTCCATTGAGCGAAGAAGTGGTGTCTTTTTATCGAGCGCCTCTCCACCATAAGAGCAGAAGGCTGTAGGAATACAAAGAACACCGTTCTTTATAAAAGCAAACGATGTAGGGTCCCAAGCTGTGTAGCCACGTGCCTCAAAGGTTGCACGAAGTCCACCTGACGGAAATGATGATGCATCAGGCTCACCTTGAATAAGCTCCTTACCTGAAAATTCCATAATAACTCTGCCGTCTTTTTTAGACGAAATAAAGCTATCGTGCTTTTCAGCAGTAATGCCTGTAAGTGGCTGGAACCAGTGTGTATAGTGGGTTGCTCCCTTTTCAATAGCCCAATCCTTCATAGCGTTTGCTATGATGTTTGCAACATCTATGTTAAGACGGTGGCCTGTTTGCAATGTGCGCTGAAATTCCTCATACACATCAGCCGGGAGCCTGTCCTTCATAACGGCCTCTGAAAAAACATCACAACCAAAATAATCTGTTACGGTTTTTATATCAATCAACTCTTTTCGTGTAGATTAATTAAAATAATTATAAAAGCTTTCCTAAATAGCCTGCAGCAATACCAAGTACAGCCGAAGCCACTATAAGCACAATAGGATGAACCTTCTTTTTAAAAATAAGAAGAACACCTAAAATACATATTATAAGCGAAACTACAAAATTATACGGGTCTATGCTTGATAAAGCAAAGCCTGTTGGGAAAAATACCGTTTTGCCTATTGTAAGCACAGCAGCACCAATAAGGCCAATAACTGTTGGGCGAAGGCCGCTCATACAGCCCTTAACAATTTTACTTTCTTGAAATTGCTTATAAACCCTTGCAACTATGAGAATAATAACAAAGGATGGTACAACCACGCCCAGAGTAGCACAAACGGCACCTAAAAAGCCACCTGTTTCCATACCCACATAAGTGGAAATATTTATGGCAAATGGGCCGGGTGTGCTTTCGCTTACAGCAATAAAGTTTACAATTGCCTCTTCTGTAAGCCAATTATTATCAAGCACAGCCTTTTGAATAAGTGGAAGCATTGCATAGCCACCACCGAAGGTGAATGCGCCAATGCTTAAAAAGGTGAGAAAAAGCTCAAGGTAAATACTCATTGTGCCTTACCTCTCTTTCTCTCAATAATTGAGTGAACAAGACCGATTACAGCACAGGTAATAATTATATAAATAATGCTTATATCAACACCAAGTACATCTATAAACAATGATGCAGCAAAAGCACCTGCCATAAGCACATATGAGAAAATACCTTTAGGGCACTTTTTGTACATTGAGTAAAATGCCTTTATAACAAGGGCAAGCACACCTGCACGAATACCGTTAAAGGCAAACTTAACAACCTCATACTGACTAAATTCTTTAAGCACAAGTGAAATAATTGAAATTACAATAAATGAGGGAAGCACCACGCCAAGGGTTGCACAAGCAGACCCTAAAACACCTGCCACCCTGTAGCCCACAAAGGTTGCAGAGTTTATTGCAATAGGTCCCGGTGTGCTTTCGGAAATAGCAAAAATATCAAGAATTTCTTCGCCCTTAAGCCACTTGTGTTTTTCGCACATTTCTTTTTCTATAATAGGAATCATGGCATAGCCACCACCAAAGGTAAAGGCACCTATTTTAAAAAAAGTGAAAAATAAAGTTAAGGCATTTTTTAATTTATTTTTCAAAAACCTTCTCCCCTATTCTTATGGTTTCACAGTATAAATTATAAAAAATTGTGGTGTTGTTGTCAATGTAAAAAGGGTAGATAAAGTAGCTAAAGTATCGACTTTTTTTGTAACATATGGTATAATATTTCTAATATTTTTGGGATGGTGCATTATGAATTTTGAGCAAAGCAAAAAAAGAGCCGAGGAGCTGACTCGCATACTCAATGAGTGTATTGATAAGTACTATATGGGTAACGAAAGCGATGTTTCCGACTACGAATATGATATGATGATGCGTGAGCTTTCGGCTATCGAGGAGGAATATCCTCAGCTGCTTAAGGAGGATTCCCCTACTCATCGTGTAGGTGGCAGTAGCGATAACAGCTTTGAAAAGGTAGTGCATACTGTAAGAATGGAAAGTCTGCAGGATGCATTTTCACAAGATGAGCTTTTCGCCTTCGATGCACGAATTAAAAAGAGCTTTCCAAATGCACAATATGTTGTTGAGCCTAAAATAGATGGCTTTCCTGCTCACTTGAATACAGAGACGGCGTGTTGGTACGTGCCTCCACACGAGGTGACGGCGATGTTGGTGAGGATGTTACAGCCAATGTTAAAACTATTCGGTCCGTACCGTTAAAGCTTAAAGAAAGCGTACCCTTTATAGAAGTGCGTGGCGAGGTGTATATGTCGCACCAAAGCTTTGATGAGCTTGTTGCCCTGCAGGAATTAAACGATGAAAAGCCATTTAAAAATCCACGTAATGCAGCCTCAGGCTCATTAAGGCAAAAAAACCCAAAAATCACGGCTTCCCGTAAGCTTGATATATTCATATTCAACATTCAGCAAATAGAGGGTGGCAGAAAGCATTACAGCCACAAAGAATCTCTTGATTATTTAAAAGAGTTAGGCTTCCCTACCGTGCCCGGCTACAAGCTTTGCGATACAATGCAAGAAGCCATTGAAAAAATTGCTGATATAGGAGATAACCGAGGCGCTTTGCCATTTGATATTGACGGTGCTGTAATTAAAACAAACGACTTTTCTATGCGAGAGGAATTAGGCTCAACTGCAAAGTTCCCTAAATGGGCAGTTGCATTTAAATATCCACCTGAAGAAAAGCCTACAAAGCTACTTGATATTGAAATTCAGGTAGGCAGAACAGGTGTGCTTACACCTACTGCTATTTTTGAGCCTATAATTTTGGCAGGTACAACTGTTTCAAGAGCAACTCTTAACAATGCAGATTTTATAAAAGATAAAAATATTGCTATCGGTGATACAATTATTGTTCGTAAAGCAGGCGATATTATTCCCGAGGTGCTTTCTGTAGCAGAGCACAACGGCGAAAGCCCTGTTTTTACCTACCCGGCACTTTGCCCTGCTTGCCACAGCGCTGTAGCTAAAATAGATAACGAGGTTGCCATTCGCTGTATAAACCCGGATTGCCCTGCACAGCTTCTCAGAAAGCTTATACATTTCTGCTCAAGGGATGCTATGGATATTGAGGGACTTGGCAGTGCAGTTTTAGAGCAGCTTGTAAACGAAAAGCTTATAGCAAAGGCGTCTGATATCTACAGGCTCTCCCCTATGGAGCTTGTATCCCTTGAAAGAATGGGTGAAAAAAGCACACTCAACCTGCTTGAGGCAATAGAAAAATCTAAAGAAAACGATTTATTTAAGCTTATATTTGCATTAGGTATACACCATATCGGCCTTAAAGCAGCAAAGCTACTTGCAAACCATTTTGGTGATATGGATAGCCTTCTCAACGCCTCTGTTGAGGAGATTACCGAAATTGACGGTATAGGCATTATCAGCGCACAAACTATAGTAAAAACACTTTCTTTACCTGCCACAAGGCAAATGGTGGAGGAGCTTAAAGAGCTCGGACTTAATATGAAAAACCTTACAGTTATTGAGGATAAGCGTTTTGAGGGAATGACCTTTGTAATTACAGGTACTCTTGAAGGCTACGGCAGACGTGAGGCGCAAGAGATTATAGAAAAGTTCGGTGGTAAGGCAGCAGGCTCGGTGTCTGCCAAAACAACAATTGTTGTTGCAGGTGAAAACGCAGGCAGTAAGCTTAAAAAAGCCAATGATTTAGGCATAAAAGTTATAAATGAGGCAGAATTTATAGAAATGATTAAATAAATTCTACAAAAACACACCTCTCCTTTTAGATAGAATGTGAATTGATTTTTATAATAGTATTATTATAAAATATTTTCATAGAGTACCTTGGTGCTCCGTCTATCTAAAAGGAGAGATTTTATGCCAACAACACATATCGAAAAAATTAAAACAAAGCGCAAAAATCTGTTTTTGAGAGTTGCAAAAGGGCACTTTGCTTCTAACCACTCTCACACAAACTACTATATTGATGTGGCTGCACAAAAATCCCGTCTTACAGAAGCAAAGGCTGTTGCGCAAGAGCTTTGCGAAAGCTACAACTACTCCACTACGGTAATTGATACAATTCTTTGCCTTGACGGCACAGAGGTTATCGGTACTTGTCTTGCAAATGAGCTTACCAAGCAATCCTTTTCTAATATAAACGCTCACCAAACAATTTATATTGTAACACCGGAGATTATTTCCGGCTCACAAATGATGTTTAGAGATAACGTTGTACCAATGATTAAGGGTAAGCACGTGCTTATACTTGCAGTTTCTGTTGCATCGGGTGTTACAGCACAGTCTGCTATTGAGGCAGTTAATTACTACGGTGGCAACGTTGTAGGTATATCCTCAATTTTCTCAACAACAACCCAGTGCTCCGGCTACAAGGTTAATTCTGTATTCAACCCACACGATTTAGACGGGTACTTTAACGTAGCTTCCCACGAATGCCCTCTTTGTAAAGAAAAAAAGAAAATTGATGCACTTATTAACAGCCACGGCTATTCAAAGCTTTAAACTACAAAAAAGAAAAAACCGAGAAAGCAATTTCTCGGTTTTTTCTTTTTGAAATATTGCAGATTTTCACAAAATGTGGTAGCATATGAGCATTAAAAATTAGTAGGTAGATTATGAATTTAAATGTTTTGTATGAAGACAACGATATAACCGTCTGTGTTAAGCCTAAAGGGATTTCAAGTGAGGATACCCCTACCGAAAAAGGCATAATAGGTCTCTTAAGCGAAAGAACTAAAAAAGAACTTCACCTTCTGCACCGACTTGACAGAGGTGTTGGTGGTATTATGGTTTTTGCCAATAATAAAAAAAGTGCTGCAGCACTTTCAAGGGCTATTGCAGAGGGTGATTTTAAAAAGGAATACCTTGCTGTTTGTGATGGCATACCACAAGAGGATTCAGCTGTGCTTAAGGATTTTCTTTTTAAGGATTCAAGAAAAAACCGTTCATATGTAGTAAACAGAGAGCGCAAGGGTGTTAAAGCAGCCTCGTTAGAGTATGTTGTTTTGCAAAAGAGCGAAGGCAAATCACTTGTAAGAGTGCTTTTACACACAGGCAGAACACACCAAATACGTGTGCAGTTTGCATCACGTAAGCTGTGCCTTACAGGGGATATAAAATACGGTAGCAAGGATAGAACAAATTGCGAAATTGCCTTGCATGCATACAGAATAACCTTTACACATCCTGCTACAAAAGAGGTTTTAACATTCCAATGTGAGCCGGATTACAGCAGCTACCCTTGGAGCATTTTTAAAGGAGAAAATGTATAATGGAAATTTTACAAAGCTTTAGTGGTGTGCTTGTAAACACACTTACCGTTATAATAGGTGGCACAGTAGGTCTGCTGCTAAAAAAACAAATACCCGAAAAGCTTACAAGTGCCGTTATGACAGCTATAGGCCTTTGCACAATTGCAATTGGTATAGGTGGCATAATTAAGGGCCAAAACCAGCTTGTTATGATTATATCATTGGTGTTGGGCACAATTGTGGGTACACTTATTGATTTAGACGGCAAGCTTTCAAAATTAGGTGATAAGCTGCAAAAAAAGAATAAGGCAGATTCACAGAGCAGCACATTTTCACAAGGCTTTGTTACAGCCTCTTTGCTGTTTTGTGTTGGCGCTATGACAATTGTCGGCTCTATGAATGCAGGTATTTCGGGCGATAACCAAATGCTATATACTAAATCGCTGTTAGACTTAATTTCGGGAACAATGCTTTCTGCATCTTTAGGCATAGGCGTACTTTTCTCTGCAGCATTTGTGCTTGTTTTTCAAGGTGGACTTGTAGGTCTTTCAATGCTATTAGGCTCATTCTTAAGCGAATTTGCAATAAACGAGCTTATTTGTGCAGGCTCTGTGCTTATAACTGCCTTAGGCTTAAACCTTATAGGTGTTACAAAAATTAAGGTTGCAAACCTTTTACCCGGATTAATATTTGTTCCGTTTGTTTGTATGTTATTTTAAATTTAAAACATAAATAGCTCTGCCCCTCTTGTGAACCGAAGGTTCATAAGAGAGGCAGAGTTTTATTATGGAGCCATATTATCCGTTTATGTAGATATCCTCTGTTTTTTGTTGCGCTGTTATCAGAAGCTGTTTTGCTGCTTCATAATCGTTTTGTTCTAATGCATTTGTTATTGCATTAAATAAACAGCAATACATCTTCTTATATAGCTCCAACTCTTTTTTCATTTCTATTTCTGTCATACTATTTCACCCTAAAATAAAAAATGCGCAGCCGAAGCTACGCACGAAAAACACATAGCCCCTTTTGCTGCGACACAACTTTTGACAAACTACAAGAGAAAGCCAAAACAGAGAATGTGCTTTTACCGAAATAAAACCACTTCTCCTATAGTTTGTCCCAATTTTAAGTTGTGTCGCAAAAATAGTATAACACAGCAATAGGATAAAATCAATATAAAAAGAGAGCTATCATCCACCATTCAGTACCAACTAAAAAGAAACAGCTGTTTTGTACAAGAATGCCCCCTCCAAACCTTCGGTTTGCAAAAGAAACAAAGGCTTGTCGACCACCACCGTATAAAGGTACGGCAAGGAAGACAAGCCAAGTTATGTGCAAAATATTACTGTTTGGCACCGTTGTCAAACATTTCTAATAAGATACGCCGAGTAAAGCAAATCAAGTTATGCGCCAAATATTACTGTTTGGCACCGTTGTCAAACATTTCTAATGCCTTTATACTTGCTGCAAGGCAGTCTGCAAGGCAGTTTTTATTGAGGGCATCAGGTGTATCACGCCTTGTGTGGTAAAAATCGGGAAGTGCATGATTAAGG
>JAZSGB010000031.1:0-2259 GCA_045532505.1 Acutalibacteraceae bacterium
ACAGCTTGTGGCGAGAACAAAACACCAGATGAAACCAAAGACACAGCAGAAAACATTAAGGTTGCTCTTATTTGCTTGCACGGTGATTCTTCAACTTATGATAAGAACTTCATCGATGCTTTCAAACTTGCTTGCGCAAACAAGGGTCTTACAGTTGACGATTACACAATCGTTACTGATATCCCTGAAGGCACAGCTTGCTATGACCAAGCTGCTGACTTAGCAGAATCTTATGACCTTATCTTCGCTGACTCCTTCGGCCACGAGCCTTATATGATTCAGGCAGCAAAGGAATTCCCTGATGTTGAATTCTGCCACGCTACAGGTACAAAGGCTCACACAGAAGGTCTTGCTAACTTCCACAACGCTTTCGCATCTATCTACGAAGGCAGATACCTTGCAGGTGTTGCTGCAGGTATGAAGCTTGTTGAGCTCTATGGTGACGCTGAAGGCAAAGTTGCTGACGAAAATGCAAAAATCGGTTACGTTGGTGCTTTCCCATACGCTGAAGTTATTTCAGGTTACACATCATTCTACCTTGGCGCAAAGTCAGTTGTAGAGAATGCTACTATGGAAGTTCGTTACACAAACTCTTGGTATGACGAGCCTGCCGAAAAAACAACTGCTCTTGCTCTTATCGACAACGGCTGCAAATTGATTTCTCAGCACGCTGACTCTTGGGGTGCTCCTACTGCTTGCGAAGAGAAAAACATTCCTAACGTATCCTACAACGGCTCTACAGAAGAGAAGTGCCCTAACACATTTATCATCGCTTCAAGAATCAACTGGGCTCCTTATTTCGAGTACATTATCGATTGCGTTCAGAACGACAAGGCTATTGATACCGACTGGACAGGCACAATTTCTACAGGCTCTGTAGAAATCACAGCTCTTGGCGGCGCTGCTGCAGAAGGCACACAGAAAAAGCTTGACGAAGTTAAGAAGGGTCTTCAGGACGGCACAATCAAGGTATTTGACTGCGCTAACTTCACAGTTGAAGGCAAAGCTTTAACATCATTTATCGCTGACGTTGATGATGCAGGTGACTTTGTAGCCGAAACAGAGGTTGTTGAAACAGTAAATGGCATTACTTTCGTTAACGAAAGTGCTAAGCGTTCAGCTCCTTACTTCAATATAATCATTGACGGCATTACAGCTATTACCGAATAATTTGATTTAAGAGTTATTCTCATTTAACTATAGGGAGAGGCGAAGCTCGAAAACTTCGCCTTTCTTAAATGATAAACAAAAATCCTTTAGCTTTAAGGAGTTTCTTATGGAGAAAACTGTAATTTTACAATTAAAAAACATCACCAAACGATTCGGTTCCAAGGTCTTGGCAAACAATAACGTCAGCTTAGATGTTTACAAAGGAGAAATACTCTCCATTCTCGGTGAAAACGGTTGCGGTAAAACAACCCTTATGAATATGATAGCCGGTATCTACTACCCCGATTCCGGTAAAATCCTTATTAACGGCGAGGAGGTTATCATTCGCTCTCCTCGTGATGCTTTTGAGCATAAAATTGGTATGATTCATCAGCATTTCAAACTAATTGATATATTTACTGCGGCACAAAATGTTGCATTAGGTATTGAAAATGAAAAATACAATCTTAAAGAAGTAAATAACCGTATCAAAGAAATGGCTGAAAAATACGGATTCAATATAAATCTTGACAAAAAAATATACGAAATGTCGGTTTCTGAAAAGCAGACTGTTGAAATCTTAAAGGTTTTATACAGAGGTGCCGATATTCTCATATTGGATGAACCTACAGCAGTTTTAACTCCACAAGAAATCAGAAGCCTCTTTAATGTATTGCGCGCAATGCGAGCAGACGGAAAGTCAATCATCATCATTACGCATAAGTTAAACGAGGTTATGGAAATCTCCGACAGAGTTACGGTTTTACGTAAGGGCGAGCACATTGCTACCGTAAACACATCGGAAACCTCTGAAAAAGAGCTTACGGAAATGATGGTTGGTGAAAAAATCGACCTTAATATCAATCGCACAGAGCCTGTTAACAGTAAGCTTAGGCTTTCAGTTTCGGGGCTTACCGTGAAAAATACCGATGGCTACAAGGTAATTGACAATGTTTCCTTTGAAACCTTCGGTGGTGAAATTCGCGGTATTGCAGGTATTGCAGGCAGCGGTCAAAAAGAACTGCTTGAGGCGATTGCAGGGCTTAACAACTATGAGTCTGGCACATTAACTTATTATCATCCCAAGAAAGACAAACCTGTTTCCTTCTA
>JAZSGB010000043.1:0-8182 GCA_045532505.1 Acutalibacteraceae bacterium
TCAAGGTTCGTTTGCGTCCCTCTCTCAAGGGTGCCCAAAGATAATATCACAATCTCTTGCCCTTGTCAACATCTTTTTTTAGTTTTTTTCAAACTTTTTTCAGAACTTTTCCACCGACCCGGGTGTTTCGATTCCCTCGTCACCCACGCCCGTTTCCGGCTCTTCTCGATGTCTTCTTTTTAGGTTCGCGTTCGCTCCCTTTCGGGCGCCAACAGTTGAGAATTATATCACCACAATTTGGAAATGTCAACAATAAATTTCAACTTTTTTCGACTTTATGTGCTGTGCTGTCTTTTACCAATTCCTCATAAGAATTTTTGTATGAAATGCCCAATACGTTCATATCCTCATACAAATCCTTAAGAGGTATAAGAACAAAATCTCTTTCCCCTATGCGAGGATGCGGTAATTCAAGCTCCGGTGTATTATAAGTAACCCCTTCATACACCAATACATCAATATCTATTATTCGAGGGCCGTTCTTCATTGTTCTTACTCTTCCCATAGCTGCTTCGATGCCCAAGCACGCTCCAAGCAAGGCGCAGGGGCTAAGCTCTGTTTCAATTTCTACAACACTATTGTAGAAATCGCGCTGCTCGGTTATACCCCAGGGTGTTGTTTCGTACACAGATGATTGGCGCAAAAGCTTAATGCCCGGTACAAGAGCAAGGCTTTCAACTGCCAGCTTTATATTATCAGACCTGTACCCCATATTTGTACCTAATCCTAAAACAGCTTTCATTATATATCCCTCCTGTTTAATGTTTGTTCAACTGCAACATATTCAAAATCGGCTTTAATAGGTGCTTCGGGTTTTTTCAAGAGCACTGTTATGCTTTCAAGCATAGAATACTCCTGCAAAACCCTAACGCAAACATTATATGCAGCAGCTTCGATAAGGTCATAGCTCTTTTCGCAAAAGACTGCTCTTACGGTTTTTACGATTTTAGCATAGCTTACCGTATCATTAACATCATCTGTTTTTTTAGCCTTATGAGCATCTAATGTTACCGTAATATCAAGATAGAAGTTTTGACCGTCAACCTTTTCCTCCGGATTAACTCCGTGATAAGCAAAAAGCTTTAAGCCCTTTATAATTATTTTATCCATACTATTTATATTATAATCCTTTCACTGCGCTTACCGTTTCTTTAACGTCGTGAACCCGTAATATATCCACACCATCCTCAGCAAGAAGCTTAGCTACTGCTATACTCCCCTCTAATCTTTGGGAAGGGTCCGATGCACCTGTAAGCTCACCTATAACTCTTTTTCTTGACGCACCAACAAGCAACGGTGTAAATCTTGTTAATATATCACAGCTCGCTAAAAGCTCTATATCATTTTCCCGACTTTTGCCAAACCCGATTCCACAATCATAACAAAGGCTTTCAGCCGATATGCCAAATCCCGTTGCCTGTTTTCTCATTTTTGAGAAAAAGGAAAGCACATCTGATACCACGCCTTTATCGTACCTTACGATTTCGTTTGATGTGCTGTTACCTGTGTGCATAAAAATCCAGCCACAGCCATATTTTTTTATAACTGTTGCCATTTCAGGCTTAAAGCATCCACTTTCATCATTTATAATATGTACACCAAGTGCTGCTGCACACTCTGCAACGGCAGGTCTGAAGGTATCAATTGAAACAGGCACAGTTGAATGCTCTAATACACAAGGCAAAAATTGCCTGACTCTTGAAAGCTCCTCTGCCTCACTTGCTAAAGTATTACCCGGTGCAGTAGAGCATGCGCCCACATCTATAATGTCGGCACCTTGTGAACAAAGCATATTCACTTTTGTAATTATTGCTTCTAAAGAAAAAGCCTTTCCTCCATCGTAAAATGAATCGGGAGTTACATTGAGTATACCCATAACAATCGGTTTTTTCTTTTTTGCGCAAAGCTCTGCAAAAGAAAACATTATTTACCACCTAACAAAAGGGACATTACCTCTGCCCTTGTACGAGCATCACTACGAGCCGTTCCACGCAATGCTGACGTTTGTGTTTGTGAGCCTGCTGCCTTTATACCACGCATTGTCATACAAAGATGCTCTGCCTGGATAATAACTGCTACACTTTTAGCCTCAAGCTCATCGTAAAGGAAATCTGCTATTTGTGTTGTGAGGCGTTCCTGCACCTGAGGGCGCTTTGCATATACATTCACTATTCTTGCAAGCTTCGAAAGACCGATAATTTTACCGTCTGACGGAATATAGGCAATATGAGCCTTGCCCACAAAGGGGAGTAAATGATGCTCACACATAGAATACAACGGTATATCTCTTACAATTACCATTTCATCGTTGCCTTTTTCATTAAATAACTTCAAATGCTCGTGAGCATCCTGCGAAAGGCCTGCAAAAACCTCTTCATACATATTGGCAACTCTCTTGGGAGTTTCTAAAAGACCTTCTCTGTCAGGGTCCTCACCTATAGCCTCAAGAATATCTCTGACAGCTCTTTCTATTTTAGCTTTATCCATACTTCACCTCATAAGAATAACTGAATTGTGTTCATCGATTCGTTTTGCATATAAGAAATTGTTGCTCCACTTGCTTGTATAGGTATATCTGCTTCCCTGTAAATACTGTATATAGCACCCTCTGTAAAAAGAGTGTTTAACGCCTGTGCTGCAACAGCGCCATCGGGGAATCGCAGCTCGACTACTGACTGATTATTGTACTTAGCATTATTAATAGCGTTATAAACACCTGTTTCAAACGCCTCACCTGAGCCGACTTTTATATATGAGCCTTCCATAATGAAATAGTTATGCTCTGTATCTACTGATAAAGGTACTACCTGTTGCAGATTTCTATGGCGTTTTAAAATCTCCTCTGTATTAACGTTAAAATAATTATGAAGTAAAACAGCCTGAGAGCTACTTGGATCATCCCAGGTAACATCTACAAAATAGTTTTTGCCGCTTATTGTAACATAGCTCCACATATGAGGTATATAGTTAACCCCATCCTGCGCTGCCTCTCCCGTTATAACACGGTTATCTATATTAAGCTTATTTAAAATATACTGGAATGCTCTTGAATATCCCTCGCACCCTGCTTTACCCTCAACCAGACAACCATAAATGTTGTTTGCATTGCTACCCTCAACAGGGGTTGTGTAGGTGCAATGGTTTATAATGTAATCGTGAACATATTTTTCCTTTTCGTAATCAGAGGTAAGCTTATTTGCCTCAGCTACAATAACATTTGCTATAGCCTCTACCTCACCAATATACTTTTTATATGTATCATAGTCTATTACATAATCTATTTCAAAAAAGCTTTTGTACCCACTTGTATACATTTTACACTTAAGACCAATATTGAATAAATCGGGATTATCATAGGATAATGCTCTGTAAACCTTTTTCAAATCACCCTCAGTAAGCTCAGGCACTTCTATTTTTTCGGGTTGGGTATATATTTCAGACAGTATTATACTATAAAGCTTTTTTTCTTCTTCGTTAAGCTCTTCATAGCAATATCTGTAATAGCCTGTACCATCTCCACTTACAGGAATTATGTAATCATTAAAGCTTTGTGGCTTGAGAAAAGCATTATAAACACCTACCACTACACTGCCACACACAATAACTCCTACAACAAAAACTATTAATATAATAGTAATAAGCTTACTTTTCTTCACTTCCGCTTACCTCCGTTGGTTCTGTTTTTATGTTGTCGGAAACAAAAACTTTCATTTTCTCTTTAGATGATTTGGGCAAAAGGTATTCAAGCTCATCTTTAGCACTCATAAAATCAACAATGGAAATATCTGTATCGCAATAATCTATAATAATTGAGAATGTATTATCAGCAGAATTAAAGCGCTCTGCAGTATAAAACGCATTAAAGGCTGCTACAACAATTTCGGCATTACCCTTTGATTTTTCGTAGCCCTTTGAGGATTCACAAATATATTTCATATACTTATAGGTTTTATCGGGTGTTAAAACATTCTCACCTCTGTTAAGCTCTAAAAACATATCGTCTGTATCATAAGTAACCTCAGTTGACAGCTTAACAGTAATATCGCCCATAGCTCTGAAAAATGATTTATAGCCATTTTCTGTTAAAACAACATACTTATCTATTTCTATACCAAAAAAGCGATTAACAAAGCTTACTGTTTCATTAACACCGTTTTCTACAAGTAAGCTTCCACAGGTAAGACCCGTTTCAGAATCGGTAATGCCTTCGTCAATAGGAATAACTCTTATTGTTTTATCGGATAAATCAACAGAGATTATATTCACAAAAAGAGTTTGTGTTTTTGCTTCATCTGTTACGGCTACAAAGAATTCATATTTTCCGTTATACGAAACGCTGTCCACCTGTGTTGTTGTAGGTACTGCCGTTGTGCTTTCGTCTTCTTTAACAAACATATTATTAAAATCGTAATTGTATGAACGCCACAGCAAGAGCATTGATACTGAGCCTAAAAGAATGCAAAAGCACAAAAACACCACAATAAGAGTTATATTTCTTTTTTTATTCTTTTTATTTTTTTGCTGTAGGTCCAGGCCGTAGTTTGCCATTGTTACACCTCGTTATAATTGGATTAACACCTTTTATGCGCATATATATTAAGTATACTAAACCCAAAGGCAAAATACAAGAAAAAATAAAGATTTAACTATTTGTTAAAAAATGAAGCAAGGCAATTGCATTTTCGCTTGCAATCACCTTGCTGATTTACTTTTGGTGTGGTTTTGAAACTAAAGACATAGCCAATGCAGATAATATTGCAACAGTTATTCCACCTGCACCCGATGTAAGAGGACCCGTAAAAATACCTATGGCACCTTCTTTATCAACAAGCGCCTTTGTACCTTCTGCCATAGTGGCGCCAAAGCCTAAAAGAGGTACCGTTGCACCTGAACCGGCAAAATCTTTAAGTGGTTCAAACACGCCGATGCCTTGAAGCACAACACCTGTAACAACAAATAAAACAAGTATCCTTGCAGGGGTAAGCTTTGTTTTATCTATAAGCACCTGACCAATTACGCAGATGAGCCCACCTACTGCAAACGCTTTTAAAAAAATCATATTATCACCCTTATGTTTTTTGTTAGTATTTACACAGAATGATAAAATATGTAAAAAGGGGATGTAAAAAAAGCGCAGACCGTATAAAACCGGATATAGCAAGGGGTTCTGTAGGTTTAATAAGCCTATAGAACCCTTTAAAGATACAGGAAATATAAAATTGATGAAAAGATTATGTTTTATACTACGAACAAACTTCGCCACTCGACGTACCCTTGTACGCCTTCGGGCAAGCAAAATCAAGTCTGAAGTCTTGATTTTGCTCAGTTTGTCCGTTCTGCATCTTTTTTTCCTATCCCCTTTTTAAAAAATGAAAAAATTTTAAAAATAAAATTCACATTTTATAAATTCAAATTGTATTATTTATATAGGTACTTTTTAGGGAGGTGTTTACCGTCATGTCGCAAAAATCGAATATTCAGGAACAGGAAATTAATGAGCTTGTCGGTAAATACAGCTCTATGCTGTTTAGAATTTCCTATTGTATTCTTTGTAACAGCGCCGATGCACAGGATGCTGTTCAGGAAACATTTTTAAAATATCTTACAAAGGCACCGGATTTTTTAAGCGAAGAACACAGAAAGGCGTGGCTTATAAAGGTGTGTGCAAACACCAGTAAAAATATGCTTATGTTCCGTTTAAGGCGTGAAACCGTTAATATTGAGGATTTAGAAAATATCGGTGTTACGCAAAACGATTTGGAAGCCTTCGAGCACATAATGAGCTTGCCGGCAAAATATAAGGTAGTTATGACTCTTTATTATGTTGAAGGTTATAAAAGTAAAGAAATAGCAGAAATTATAAATATAAGCGAGGACGCAGTAAGAAAACGCCTTCAAAAGGGTAGGGAGCTACTTAAAATAGAGCTTGAAAGGGATATTGATATATGATGAATTACAGTGTGAATGAGTTTACAAGAATTATTGGAAGCCTTTCTCTTCCTCAGTCAAAAAAAGAAGAAATAGCTGAATTTTTAATTAAAAATGCAGACAATAAGAAGGAGCTTTCGGGAAAATATATTGCAGCAGCGTCGTGCGCAGTGGTATTGGCAGCAGGTATGTTTTATGCATTAAAAGGCTTTAAGCAGGATAAATTTAATGTGAGGTAAACAATGAGTGATCAAGCAACAAATCCGTTTTTTAAATATGAAAATGCCGATTTGCCATTAGGCTTTGAAACGCCTGATGTTTCAATGTTTGGTATGCTTAAAATTTCAGCACAAGCAAGGTCTGATGAGTCAGCGTATGAATATTTTGGTGCGTCTTGTACCTACAAAAGGCTTATAGAAAAAATTGAAGCAATATCAGGTGCATACTATTCTTTAGGCGTGCGCAAAGGCGATATTGTTACAATTATTATGCCTAACACTCCCGAGGCAGTTGTTAGTATTTATGCACTTAACCGAATAGGTGCTGTTGCAAATATTCTTCACCCCCTTTCAGCCCAAGAAGAAATTAAAAATCACATAAACAGGGTTAAAAGCAAGGTTCTGCTGTGTGTTGATATCTGCTGTGAAAAAATTTCAAAAATAATTGACGAAACACCTGTAAGAAATATAATTGTAGCATCTGCAGGTGATTCCATGCCTGCAGTAATGAAAACACTTTATGCACTTAAGTGCATTAATAATTTTAAATACAATAAAGCAGATAAAAGATATTTATCCTGGAAGGAGTTTTCAAAAAATACAGCTCCCACCAAGGAATACTGTCCTACAGGAGAACAAAATGAAGATGCTGCAATTATCCTTCATAGTGGTGGCACTACAGGTACACCAAAGGATATTATGCTTTCTAACAGGAATTTCAATTCCTTCGGTATTCAATCTGTGCTTACCTTAAGAGATGTGCAGGCAGGGGATAAAATTCTTGCAATTTTACCAATATTTCACGGCTTCGGCTTAGGCGTATGTGTTCATGTGTGCTTCTGCTTTGGCGCTTGCTCTGTGCTTATACCACAGTTTAACGCAAAAAAATTTGCTGCTACATTAAAGAAATATAAGCCGTCAATGATTTTCGGCGTGCCTACACTTTACGAAGCTCTGCTTAAAGCAAAGGGCGCAGATAAGCTGGATTACTCCTTTCTGAAATATGCAGTAAGTGGTGGCGATACCTTACCGGAAAAGCTTGAAATTAGTGTTAACGAGTTTTTAGCAAAGCATAATTCAACCGTTAAGGTTTGTGAGGGCTACGGTATGACGGAGGGGCTTGCTGCTTTGTGCCTTTCTGTTGGTGAAAATTATAAATCAAGAACAATCGGTAAGCCACTTATAGGTAACCAAATGTGCATTGTCGAGCCGGGTACTGTAAACGTTCTTTCTGCAGGGGAGGATGGTGAGCTTTGTGTTAGTGGCCCTACAGTGATGATTGGCTACAGAAACAACCCCGAGGAAACACAAAGCACCTTGCGTATTCACGCAGATGGCAAGGTGTGGCTGCATACAGGTGATATGGCAGCTATAGATGAAGATGGGTTCGTTCACTATAAGCTGAGAATTAAAAGAATGATGATTACCTCAGGCTTTAATGTTTACCCCACACAAATCGAAAGTGTTATTGAAGAGCTTGATTTCGTTGAAAAATGTGTTGTGGTTTCTGTTCCTCATCCGTATAAAAAAGAGGTTGCAAAGGCTTATATCGTGCTTAAAAGCAATAAGTCTAAAAGCGAAGCAACAGTTGAGGAAATACGAGAATACTGTAAAAAGAAGCTTATGCACTACAGTGTTCCGTATAAATACGAGTTTGTAGATATACTTCCTAAAACAGCCTACAATAAAATTGATTTTATGAAGCTGCAGCGTGAAAGTGCGAGAGATATTACAGGTTAAAATAAAAAAGTATTCGGATTTTTCCGAATACTTTTTTATTTTGCTATTACACGTTTTTACGGCTTATATGGAAATACGGGCATAAGCTGAAGCTTAAATTGGTTTATTCTGTGAAGTCGGTCAATTTTTGCTTTTATTTCCTCATCTTCACAAATACCCTCACGAATATATCTGTCGAGGGTTGCGTAGCTAAAGCCTAAATTGTCCTCATCTGTTTTACCACAAAGACCGTCTATGGGCACCTTTTCAACAAACATTTCCGGTAATCCTAATGCTCTGCCGATTGCTTTAACCTC
>JAZSGB010000073.1:0-12478 GCA_045532505.1 Acutalibacteraceae bacterium
GGAATTTTTTTAATTCGTCTGACAAGCATAATGATCACGCCGGTTATGGTAGCAGTTATGCTCATATTAAATATCCAATAAAATACTTCTTGCAACATAAACGTCACCTATTATCAATGAGTTTACGCAACTCATTGATTTCTTCTTCGGATAATGGCTCGTCTTCAAGCAATGCCGAAAACAAAGCTTTGCGAGATCCGCCAAACACCTTTTCTATAAGAGAAGCGGCTTCCACCTTTTGCATTTCATTTTGCGACACAAGCGGAGTGCAAATAAATCCGGGATCTTCACGTCGAATAAATCCTTTTGCTTCAAGTTTTTTAATCACTGTATAAGTGGTGTTTTTATTCCATCCAATTGTATCGGCAGCGATTAAGCTAATATCCTTTGCTGTAATAGGGCTTTTTTTCCATATAATTTCCATCACTTTGGCTTCACTGTCAAAAAGCTTTTCTTTCATAATAAACCCTCCACAGACTATTTCTATAGTCTATACTATCACAATAGTCTGGTTTTGTCAAGTGACGCGCTTTTTCTTTATTGAAAAACAATTTAAGGGAGGTGAAATTCACCTCGCTTTGCTATGCATAAAAACCGCCGAAAACCCGTTTTTGATACCAATGCGTTCAATGGGGCAAACCAGCGAAAGACCCAGTGTTTATGCGGGTTTCATGCGGTTTGCCCTATTATAACGCATTCCTCTATTCTTCTCACAATCCCAGTTGCTTTCATATATATCATTCTCCTTAAACTCAAATTATGTTGTTAGTATTTGTAAGAAGAGGAGATTTATACTGCACGAATTTACTTTTTGAGCCTGTTGTGATATAATAAATTAAAGGCGGTGAAACAATGTCAATTTATGAATCTTTTAAAAAAGTTATTGCCTCATTGGGAATGGAAGAACTTACGCACCCAATTTTTTACAATTCGCCGATCGGCATTCGATTTAATATTGGCGATAATTGTAATGAAGTTTACATAGATAAATTGGGCAAAGAATTATTAGTCAATCCCAATTATATAATGGCTTGTTTGGAAAGAAGTTTAAAGATTTATCATAGTTTAAAATCCGAACCTGATCTTTTGGCAATTGAGGGTTATTTATGCGAAAATGAAAGCGTTGAAGATTTTATTTCATCTGTTGTATCTGCTACTGATTTACCGCAACCAAATGAAATAAAAAGCGAACTCACACACGATGATGAAGATGAGTTTATTCATGTGTTTTTATTATGGAATCTAAATGATTTTAACCCCAATAAACTATTAGAAGAAATCATTAAGGCAGATTTAGGAAGCGGAAACTTTTTCTTAACATCATCTGTATATTTTGTTTGCGCAAAAGATAATGTGCTTTTCCATTTGTATGATGACCGTGGTGCAGATTTAGTTACAGATAAAAAAGAAAAAATTCAACACATTTATTATGAGTTAAATGATTTGATTTTAGATTACGATAGAGAAAAAATTGATGATATATTTAAAGCAAAAGCGAGGTGAAGTTCACCTCGCTTTTGCTATGTATACAACTCTGTCAAAACCCTGTTTTGATACCAATGCGTTCAATGGGGCAAACCACTTGAAACCCGCATCAATACTATCTATTTTACAGTTTGCCCTATTATAACGCATTCCTCAATTCTTCTCACTATTCCTGTTGCTTTCATATATTCATTTCTCCTTAAATTACAAATTGTGTTGTCATTATCTGTATTTTGAGGGGATTTATACTATGTGAATTTACAATTCGATTTAGTTGTGATATAATTATTGAAGTTTTGTTGCATCGTTTAAATCAAGAATTATTTTATGGAGATATGATTAATGGATATTCTGGTTACAATAATTGTCACTTTCTTTGCCGGTATGGGTGCAGGTCTCGGAACAGGCTTTGCGGGGATGAGTGCCGCTGCTGTGATAACTCCAATGCTGATTACTTTTCTTGGAATTGCGCCTTACACTGCTGTAGGTATCGCCCTTGCTTCTGATGTGTTGGCGAGCGCTGTTTCAGCATATACTTATCGTAAGAATAAAAATTTAGATGTGAAAAACGGACTTCTTATGATGGGGATTATATTAATTTTTACCGTAGTTGGAAGTTATGTATCAAGTCTGGTTCCCTCACATACTATGGGTGGATTCAGTACTTTTGTTACACTAATTCTGGGTATTAAATTTATTGCAAAGCCTGTTATGACAACAAAGCAGGAAATGGAGTCTGTCAGCAGAAAAAGGAAAATTACAGGTTCTGTTCTTTGTGGTATTTTTGTAGGCTTCATCTGTGGTTTCGTGGGTGCAGGTGGTGGTATGATGATACTCCTTATACTTACCTCCGTTTTGGGCTACGAATTAAAGACTGCTGTAGGTACAAGTGTATTTATTATGACCTTCACCGCATTAACGGGTGCTGTTTCCCATTTTTATCTTGGCGATTCACCTGATGTTTGGGTTATGATTTTGTGTGTTGCATTTACATTTATCTGGGCACAAATTGCAGCCAAGATTGCTAACAAAGCAAAGCCGAAAACCCTTAATAGAGTAGTAGGTGTGGTGTTGGTTGTGTTGGGTATAGTCATACTGGTATTTGAATATTTAATTAAATAAAAAAAAAGCGAGGTTTAGGGTCATATTGTGCGAATTAACAATTTGCTATGGTTGTGATAAAATGAACCTACAGAGGTGATTTTGTGGAGCTTTTTTTACCCGAAGAAGAATTGATTGAATATGCAAAATCGTATTTAAAGGCAAAAGGATTTAAGAAAAAGAACAAACGCTGGACAAAAGATATAGGCGAATTTACCTTATGCTTTTATATTCAAGGTAGTTGCTATGATAAAAATAGTTATTATATCCGTCCCGGTGTTTTTGTTAATGCTTTATTGCCAACAAAAAAAACTTATGGTCATTGGATGTGCGGGATTGAACCTACTACACCTGAAGAAATAATGCAAAAGTTTGAACAATGGTGTGAAGAATGGACAAATAAGGCTTTAATAAAGGAGCGCCTGCTTGCATTTATGGAGTGGGAGAAGAGAAATCCACTTGAAAAGCGCAGAGCAAAGCTTGTAAACTATAAAAAAGATCCGGTTCCTGCAGAAGAGTTTTTTACAATGCTTGATATACCATCCGAGCCTTCGGTTAAGCAATATATTTTAAATAATTTTTAATGCAAAAGCGAGGTGGAATTCACCTCGCTTTTGTTTTACGGCTTTTTAATTGTAAAGTTAAGTCCTAATGCACCTATAGCAAGAATAAGCAGCATAACAAATGGTGCTGTGTAGCTGCCTGTAGAAATAAACAAGCTGTTGCTGAAGGTTGCTATAAATGAAGCAAAAATCAAATTAAAGTTTGTAATGCTGTAGTTAACAGCAAAGTATTTTTGACCGTAGAAGGATGCTGTAAAGGATGATGTCATAGTAGGGCAGGAGCCGTAGGAAATTCCTGTAAGGCAAAGGCCAACAATACAAAGTGGCAAAGAGTGTGTGTACACAGCCACAAGTGTAAGCCCTGCAGCAATAATCGTAAGAATGTTTGAAGCAAACATTGTTTTTCGTCTGCCCAAGCCATCGTACACGGTGCCTGTAAGTATTCTGCCTATGCCGTTAAATATAGATAATACACCAACAAGTGTAGTTGCCAAATCAGGTGCAGCATCTACAGAAAGAGCCAGGTCCCTTGCAAAGCTTATTACAGAGTTACCAACTGCAGTTATAAGCATCATAAAGAGGAATGCACGCCAAAAGGTAAAGCTTTTAAGCATCTGCTTTGTTGTATAGTCTTTTACCTCAAACTTTTCTTCGGTAACGGCTTTTTTAGCTTTAGGTGAGGGGAATATCGTGCCTTCTGCAGGTCCTTTTAAAATGATGGCAGCTATAAGCAAAACTGCTGCAACAACAGCGCCTAAAATTATATATGCCTTGCTCCAGCCTATGGTTTCTTTTTCAAACATATAGCTTATGGTGTTACCTAAAAGCAGTGTGCTAACTCCAAAGCCCATCATTAAGCAGCCTGAGCAAAAGCCTTTTCTGTCAGGAAACCAAGAGTTTACCGTAGCTACTACAACATTGTATGAAATACCGATGCCTGTACCTGCCATAATAGCGTATGTTAGGTAAAGTAAATAGTGGTTATCACCATTAAGTAAGCCTGTTAATACAAAGCCTGTACCTACAAGAGCAGCTGCAATTATAAGTGTAATTTTTGTGCCTGCCTTTTTACAAATTTGGCTGCCAAAAAAAGCGCCAAGGCAAAAGAAGCACATTGTTATTGTAAAATTAAGTGCAAGAACGGAGTCGCTCCATCCGAATACAGACTTAAACGGAATTTTTAATATGGACCAAGCGTATAAAACACCTGAAAAAAGCATAGCAAAAACACCTGTTGCAAGGTAAAGCCAGCGTATGTTAATGTTTGATTTGTTGTTCATATAAATCCCCCACGCAGTAAGATTTTTTGATTATATCACACCTATGTTGAATTATCAAATGTTTATGGTTAAAAATAAAATAATAAATTTACTTCTAAACTGTTTTTTCATCCACTGTATGCATTTTGTTGCAAATGGGAAGCCGGTGTGGTAAAATATATAATTATAAGTCATATAAAAGAGGTGCTGTATGCAGTATTTCATTTCGTTTTTAGAGGGTGTTATTACATTTATTTCGCCTTGCCTTTTGCCTATGCTTCCTATTTATATAACGTATTTTGCAGGTGGGCAGCAAAAGGAAACAGGCAAAACCGTAAAAAATGCCTTGGGCTTTATATCGGGCTTTACAATTGTTTTTGTGCTTATGGGAGCCCTTGCAGGTACAGTAGGCAGGCTTTTAACAGAGTATAAAACGGTAGTAGATATTATAACAGGTGTAATAGTTATCCTTTTTGGCCTTAATTTTCTCGGAGTTTTAAAAATAAACATTTTCAAAGGCTCAAAATCAGCCAAGAAGGATAATTTAGGCTTTTTCTCATCTATGCTTTTTGGTATAGTTTTTTCCGTCGGTTGGACTCCCTGTGTAGGTGCATTCTTAGGCTCAGCATTAATGCTTGCAGCAAACCGTGGCACAGCCTTAGAGGGTGTAATTATGCTTTTGCTTTATTCCTTAGGCCTTGGTATACCGTTTTTTATAAGTGCACTTCTTATTGATAAGCTAAAGGGCGCATTTGCATTTATAAAAAGCCACTATAAGGTAATTAATACTGCTTGCGGTGTGTTTTTAATTGTTGTAGGTGTGCTTATGGCAACAGGCCTTTTAGGTAAGCTTTTAAATATTTTATCTTGATAGGAGTGTAAGCTATGAAAAAGTCAATTAAATGGATTGCATTAGCCGTAGTGCTTGTTGTGCTTTTGGCAGGTGCGTATGCACTTTACAATAAATATAGCGAAGATTTTAAGGGGGATAACCTATCCCAGGCAACACAAACAACAAAACCAACCCAAGCTTCACAAGAGCAGGGGCAACAGACTGCCCTTGCACCCGATTTTACTGTTTACGATGAAAAGGGTAATGAGGTTAAGCTTTCTGATTACAGGGGTAAGCCTGTTGTGCTTAATTTTTGGGCAACCTGGTGCTATTATTGTAAAGAAGAAATGCCTGATTTTAATAAAGCCTACAAAGAGTATCCCGAAGTACAGTTTCTTATGATAAATGCTACAGACGGAGTACAGGAAACAAAGAAAAAGGCGATGGATTATGTAGAGGCTGAAGGCTTTGATTTTCCGGTGTTTTACGATACTGAAACGGATGCTGTAAATTCCTATTATATATCAAGCTTTCCATCCACTTTTTTTATTGATGCAAACGGTGAGCTTGTAACATATGCAAATGGTATGCTCGATTATGAAACACTTGTAAAAGGAATTGGATATATAACCGAATAAAAAGAGCAAGGCTTTTCGCCTTGCCTTTTTATTTATGCCTTAACAGTATATGCTTATTATATAGTCATTTTCAATTATTTTTGTTATGTGTGTGTTATCTATTTCTAATGCAGATAAATTATCTGTTAAGCCTTCACCTGTATATTTTAAATATGCCTCTTTAGCAGTCCAGCACTCAAAAAATCTTTTTAATTGCACGTCATTGAATTCTGTATCATAATCTTCAGCGCAAGGTGTTTTTCCAAATACATATTCCTGCTCTGTAGAAGTGAAAAATTTTTGGATTATGCTTGGATTTATAGGCTTTATTTTTTCTATATCTATGCCCACAGGTGAGTCGTTAATTGCACATACCACTATTTCTTCGCAATGGCTTATGCTGAATTCTATATTGAAATTAACTGCATAGGGCTTTCCGTTGTTGCTTTGTACAATTTCTATGTGCTCAGCAGGAACATCTAAATATTTACCAATGGTTGTTTTAGCAAGCATTTCTGCAGCTATGCTTCTTTTTTTATCATCATATAAATGCATTTTATTTATGCGATGCTTTTTTTCATCGTGCATAAGAGAATACCACTTTTGGTAATCCTTATCGGGTAAATGGTTAATATCAAATTTAACCCACTCCATACATACCATCCTTTAAACGACTTTAAAAAATTATACTACAAAATCACTTTTAAATCAACAAGTTATGGTAGTTAAGCTGATACTTGAAAAAAACAAATTATTATGATAAAATTTAATATACTATAATTGATAAAGGAGCTCGCTATGTTACCTGATAAGGACACAAGAGAATTAATATATTCATTAGCTGCTGTTGTTGCTATAATTGCATTTTTCATATATAACTTTACGCAGTTTAAACTAAAAAAACAGAATATGAGCGCAGCTTCCAAGCATATTGAAGCTAAGCTAACTGGTGATGGAAAAAAATCTAAGTTAAATCTTTTGGTTATACTTGAAACAATAATTTGTGTTGTTTTTACATATTCACCTGCATCGCTTAACTTTGCCTTTGGTAGTTGGGTAGGAACAGGTGCAAACTATTTCGGTTTGTTATTTTTCTTACCGTTGTTTTTAACGGTTATGGGATTGGTTTTGTGGATAAATCCTTTGAAGCAGGCAGATATTTCTGTTCCGGGTTTGCCTTTGGCTTTGATTTTCACAAAAATAGCTTGCTTTACCTCAGGCTGCTGTAACGGCGTTTGGTTGCCGGGTGGTCCTTACAACTATACAACAAAAAAAGAGGAGGTTCCCATTCAGCTTATTGAAGCAGCTGTTGCACTTGTACTTTTCATTTTCTTGCTTTGGTATAAAAAAAGAGCAAAAACAGGAACGGTGCTCCCTGTATATACAATTACTTATGCAGCAACAAGGTTTGTAACAGAATTTTGGCGAGGACAGGAGCTTGTTTGGAAAAATCTCAGGTTATTCCATATTATTTGCTTGGTAGCTATTGTTGTTGGTTTTGCAGAGCTTTTTGTTGTACTTAAATTTGGTGATAAAATTAATAATTACTTTGAAAAAACATTCTATTTTAAGAGGATAAAAAGATAATAAAAACAAGCGTTAAGGTCTTACGACTTTAACGCTTGTTTTTATTTGAGTATGTTTTGTATTATATCAACAAGCTCGTTACTGTTAGCAGATTGGAAATAGTGGGAGCTTGTATCAATAAAACAAATATTAGAAATGTTAGCAGCATATGCAGACCAAAGCTCTTTTGCAAATTTGTAATGCTTTGTGAATATATCTGTTTTGCTAATTACCAAGGATACCGGACAAAGAATAGTATTGTTTCTTTCTGTATAGTAATAATTAGTCATAAAGTCGGTATCGTTACGGAAATTGTGGAGTAACGCAGATATGTGCTCTTTTTCTAACTCTTTTAAATCTGCACCTGCGCTCGACAATATCTTTTTTAAAATAACATCAGGAACATAATTCCATATATTGTTTTTTAATGGTTTTTTTAAAGGTAAACTTCCACCTGCAATGTAGTGCTCAATTTTACACATATTGTTTTTTTCAATGTATTGCAAAATCTGTAGTGCTACAGCGGAGCCTGCACAGTGTGAATAAAAATACACATCATTATTTTTTGCAAGCTCTGCAATTTCTGCAGCTGCCTCTCGGCATTCTTGAGATGTGCGTAGAAAATCAACAAAGTATAAAGAATATTCTTGGGTTCTTTTCTCAAAAGCTTTTGCAAAGGCAGCATAGCTTTCGGCGCCACCACCTGCGTAGGGGAATAGTATAAAGGCTTTTTGGCTTGAAGGCTGCTTGTGTAAGGCTTTTAAGTATTTAAAGTGTTTGCTTTCTTTGGCACCAAGTATATTTGCAAGCTTTTCAGGTGTAGAGTTTTCTATAAACTCGGGTGCTGATATACCGTTAAGAACATCCTTGGATAATGCTGAAATCATAGAAAGACTTGTTCCACCTAAATTAAAGAAATCACTGTTTCTGCTAATTTTTTCGATTCCAAGAATCTCACAAAACAAATTGCATATTATTTCCTCTGTTTTGTTTTGTGGTGGTTCAAGTTTTACGTCGTCAACAGTAATATTTAGTGCCATAAGTTTTTTTCTGTCAAGCTTTCCACTTGTATTTAACGGCATTTCGTCAATAAAAACAAATGCCTGAGGCACCATATATAATGGCAGTTTTTCAATACAGGTTTTCTTAATATCTTCTTTTAATGTGCCGGGGCAACAGCAGTACGCCACAAGTGTATCTACCCCGTTGGCTTTTCCGACCAAAACAGCAGCAGCTTCAACACCGTCAACCGAGCTTATTACACTTTCTATTTCGCCGGTTTCAATTCTTTGACCGTTGAGCTTTATTTGACTGTCAATTCTACCACAGAAGATTATTTCACCATCCTCGCGCCAGTAGGCGAGGTCGCCTGTTTTGTAAAGCTTACCGTCACCAAAAGGGTTATCTATAAACTTTTCAGCAGTTAATTCAGGGTTGTTAAGGTAGCCTTGACCTACATTTACACCACCAATGCACAGCTCACCCTTAACACCAACAGGTACAAGCTTTGTATTTTTATCAACCACATACATAGCTGTGTTATAAATAGGCTTTCCGATAGGTACAGGGTCAAGGGCATTTGGTGCACAATCGTAGTAGGTTACGTCAACTGCACACTCTGTTGGGCCATATAGGTTATGGAGCTTAACCTTATCGTAATCAAAAAGGGTATAGAATCTGTTAATCAGCGCAGCGCTTAAGGCTTCGCCTGAAAGGAAGACTCTTTCAACGGTTTTGAATTTCTCACATTCCTCTTTATGTGTTTCAAGATGTGTAAGGAATAAATCAAATACCGAAGGTACAAAATGAAGGTGAGTTACCTTGTTTTTTTGTGTTTCTTCAAGTATCTTAGCTGGAAGAAAATGCTCGTTGGGTTTAGAGACTGCAAGGCAACCACCAAGCATACCCCACCAAAATATTTCCCAAACCGACACATCAAAGGTGTACGGTGTTTTTTGAAGAATAACGCCATCCTCGGCGAGAGGGTATTTATCGTGCATCCATAAAATTCTGTTTATTGCAGATTTATGGCTGATTTTTGCACCCTTAGGCTTACCTGTTGAGCCCGAGGTGTAAATTACGTATGCAGTATCATTTTCCTCACAGGCATAGGGTAATATGTGGTTGCTTGGCAGGTTTTCAATAAATGCTGTTATATCAATGTAGCTTTCTCCTGCAAGCGAACAGTATTGGCTCTGTGCAATTGCAACGGGAGCGTTACTGTTTTTTAGCATATATTCAATTCTGTCCTGTGGGTAGTCGGGGGCAATAGGCATATAGGCGTTGCCACCACGGATAATGCCGTATATTGCAGCATACATTTCTACACTACGGTCGCAAATTACACCGATAACACGCTTTTCTCCCTTGGTGTATTTGCGTATTTCACAGTCAAGCTGCTCAGCAATATTAATAAATTCACCGAATGTGATTTCCTTACCGTCAGCTTTTATGCAAACTTTGTTAGGTGTTTTCTTTGCATTCTCTTCAAAAAGACTGTATATGGTTGCATTAATAGGAAGTGTGAAGGTATCTCCTTTAGAAAAATCCAATGCGACCTTAAGCAACTTTTGAGAATAAATCGGTATAGCCTGTGTGTGTTCATATGGGTTGTTTGCTGCAAATTCTGCAATGGTGAGTATTGAGTCCAAAATTTGCTGAATATCCCCCTGTGAAAAATAGGCTGTTCTGTATCTGATTTTTAAATTGTATTGCTTTTTATCAAAGCTTTGCAAATGTATTTCCAAGGGAACAGAAAGAGAATTGCTGTATGGTATTCTCATTTCGTAATCACTGTTTCGTGAAAACTCTTGATAATCACAAACCACATCAAAAAGCTGTGAAGAGGCTAAGCCACATTCATCAAGCATTTCCTTTATATCGCCTTGGGTGAATTTTTGATGTCGGAAAAGATTTAGTTGAGAGTCCTCAATTTTCTTTGCAGTATCTATAAAGCTGCAGTTTTCAATGCTGACAACAAGTGGTACAAGGTGCATATAAAGTCCAATTGTGTTAAGCTCTGCTTGTGTTGTTCGGTTTAAAACCGGAACACCAAGTGTAAAGCAGCTTGAGTCAAAGCGTTTATTAATGTATATACTGTAAACGGCATTAAAAAACGAAGCAGGGGATATATCATTGTTTTCACAAATTGCTTTTATTTTGTTGAATAAATCAGGTGAAATACTTGCATTTAATTCTTCGGATGAGTAGTCTAACGGATTTTTACCAACCGTAAAAAGCGTACAGTCAGGTAATGTTCTAAAAGCTTCTTTCCAAAAAGTTTTATCAGAATTAAAGCGTTTGGATAGCCTGTGCTTTGTTTCCTTCTCTATATAGTCTTTGTAAGACTGGTTTTCCGGGGAAATACAGTCAGGCTCCTTAATATATTTGTTAACATGCTCGCTCATTACAAAAGCGCTATATCCATCAACAACTATATGGTGTGCACGAATCATAATGCCCGAATTAGTAGGCGTTTGAAAAACTGCACAATCAACCAGCCTGCCGTGTATATCAATAGGCGCATTAAGGAAAGCCTGAGCCTTTTGCATCAAATCGTCATCGGATTCCGCAGTGAAAAACGAAAACTCAGTATAGCTGAAATCTTCAACAACAGCAACAGGCCCTTCATCATCTTCCTTAATAACAACACGAAGGCTATCGTTTGCTTCAACAAGTCGGTTGTATGCATCATTTAGCTCTTTGTAGGAATATACCTTTGGAAAAAGCTCCATAACACCTTGGCTCCAAAGTGAGCCGTCAATGGTAGCGTTTTTAGTGAAAAAGTTTGCTTGAGACGAAGTAAGCTTATATTCCATAACGGCCCTCCCATACAATAAAATATATATTTCAATTATACTTTACAGCCAATTTGATGTCAAGATATAGCGATGCTGCATAAGAAAAAAGGGTTGAAAACAGATAGCCTTTTTGGTATCATAGTATAGAGGTGAGTTTTGTTTATGAAAAGAGAGAGAAATATCTGGAGTGAAAATCACGGAAAAGATAATTTTATAGATGAATATCCGGAGTTTTCTATGGTTTCTCTGCTCAAGCAGACTGCCCAAAAATATCCCGGTTATCCTGCATTGGAATTCCAGGGTAGAGTAACAACCTTTGCAAAAATGATTGAGCAAATAGAGCTTGTAGCAGCCTCTTTAAAGGCTTACGGTATCAATAAAGGTGATTACGTGTCTATTATTGCACCAAATACACCACAGGCACTTATAACCATATACGCTGTCAACAGAATAGGTGCAATAGCAAATATGATTCACCCGTTGCTTTCTACAGCAGAAATTAAAAGCTTTGTTGAGCATGTTAACAGCAAAGCAGTTCTCACTTTTGATATGCTTTATCCAAAGCTTGCTCAAATAAAGTGGGAAACACAGCAGGAGCCACTTATGATTCTTGCAAGAATTAAAGATGCCCTTCCTGTTTATTTGCAGCCACTTTATGCTTTGAAAAACAAGCTTAAGTTAGAATTTAACCCTTCACACAATATTGTTTATTGGAACAGCTTTTTGAAAAAAGGGAGGTCGCTTGTTAACAGCCTTGAGCGTGATGATGGTAAGGGCGATGATATTGCCGTAATTCTTTACAGTGGTGGTACAACAGGTATTCCTAAAGGTGTTATGATTCATAACAGAGCCTTTAACTGTATGGCAATTCAGTCGTCGGAAATTAAGCCTATAGATAATGCTGCAGGCACAAAGTGCCTTGCTATGATGCCAACCTTCCACGGCTTTGGCCTTGCAATGTGTATGCATGTTATGCTCAGCTTCGGTACCTGTGCCGTGCTTGTTCCAAAATTTGATTTTCAGGCAGTTTCAAAGCTGATTTTCAAAAGAAAAATCAATTTCATATACGGTGTACCTGCGTTGTTTGAGGCGCTTTCACGTACAGAAGAGATTGAAAAAGAGGATTTGTCATTTAATAAAATGATTGCCTTTTCGGGCGATAGATGTAGCGAAAAGCTTCTTAAAAGAATGAATAAATACCTTGAAAAGGGTGGCTCAACAGCAAGAATGACCGAGGCATACGGCTTAACAGAAA
>JAZSGB010000017.1:0-2052 GCA_045532505.1 Acutalibacteraceae bacterium
TTGCTGAAGCAAACTATGTAGCATAAGTATAAATTTATAAATTAATTGCCTTTGTGTTCACAGAACACAAAGGCAATTTTGTTTTTATTCATTATTTCATTTCAATGCTGTTGATGATTTTAAACGGCAAGTCCATATCTGTATTTGTATCGGTAAACATAATTAAAACATCAATATACTTTGAATAATCTCCCTTTGCGTTACCACTTACATCATACGTATATATTTTTCCACCATCTTCTTTTTCATAAATGCTTTCTTTTACGCAAAGCACCTTTTCCGAATCCTCATGTAAATAGGTGGTTGTATCCATTGTCACACCGCTTTCCATCATTTTAAACATTGTTGTAGCTGTAACCAAGTCTCGGTTAAAAGGATTAATTTTATCTTCGGAAATTAATAGCTGTAGCTTATAGTATTCGTATTCCGTTTTTGGGAAAAAGCCGTATTCCTTCTTTATTGTTTCTTTTAATTTCGAGATTTTTTTGGCCTCGGTTGTTTCCATTTTGTTAGACCTATTATCAAAAATCTCTTCGTAATCTATATATTCATCCTTAATAGCCAGGTAAACGTTTTTAACCGAATACTTATAGCTGTTATGTTCCTCGTTTTTAACCATAGCTTCAGGGATTTTTACAGTATAATTTTTTTCTTCAACAAGCTTTGCTTTTTCCTCTGCAGAAAAGGCTATATCTGTTTTATCATACTCACAGTAAACCAGCTGCGCCTTATTTTCTCCTTCAAAAATATTTAAAATAATTTTATTAAGAACTAAAACAGGCAAAGTATATATGCTACCAAACAAAATTAACCCTGCAAGTAAAATAGAAATTATGCTCCTTGATATTCTGTTATTTTTGAAGGCAGGCTTTTTAACAACCGGGCCAAAATGCTTTGAAGCACCGTTCCTTTTACGGAAAAAGCAATACGAAACAAATACACTGCCTAACGAGCCAAGGCATGCAAGCCAACCACAAGTAAAAACTATAATTGAGGATGCAACCTGCTGTACATTCTCTGTAGTTTCCACCTTTTCACCTGTGAAAAAGCAAAATGTAGCGCACAGCATAAGGGAACCAAGCACAATAGCCAGCATAAGGGTTTTTACGTAAACTACCCTGCCGTTATTGCCCTGAACAAACACAAGGTAAATTAACGGAAGCACAGCACCGATTGTTGCGGCAAGGCCAACTGCCGTTTGCCATTCAAAAACAAGGGATGCTATTGTTGATATAAGTGTTTGTACAACAGCAAGCACAGCATAAAACTTAAAGGTTCTTTCATCTGCCAAAACACCTTTTTTGGCAAATTTAATTGATGCCCTCATTACGGAAAAGCTCATTATTACAGGTAGTATACCCATAAGCATAACTTTAAGCAGGTCTGTAACTGCTAAAACCTCAAACAAAAATACCATACCCACCAAAATTAGCAAGCACACAGCTGAAACAAAAATAAAGAGCGGCGGAAAGCCCATAGCATCGCCGTAAAAAAGATTATATCTCTTTTTCACATAAGCATTCAGCCTTTGCGTATTCCCTTGGCGAATTGCTTCGGGCACATAGGCATCCTTTACAACAGGTGCAAGCTCCCCTTCGGGGGCATTCAAAACAAAGTTACCTGCTAAAATAGCTTCCTTGGGTATACCTGTGTAAAGGGAAAGGTTTTTAAGCCATTTTTTCTTGAAGGAAACAGCACCGCACAAAACTGAATCCATCTTTTTTTGAGGAATGCCGATAAGCTCAGCTAAATCCTCTTTTTCGATTTTTTGAACATCTGTTAAATAATTCAATAAATCAATGTAATTCACAAAATCACTCCTCGTTGATTTGTTTTTTGTAAATTCAATATATCATATATTTTACAAAAATAAAAGATTTGTCGAAAAAATCGGCAAATCTTTTTAGGTTTATTATTTCATTTCAATGCTGTTGATGATTTTAAACGGCAAGTCCATATCTGCAGCTGAATCGGAAACAACAATAACAGAAATTGAAAAGAACTTATCATAATCACCCTTTGCGTTACCGTTTATGCTGTAATTATAGGTAA
>JAZSGB010000030.1:0-3284 GCA_045532505.1 Acutalibacteraceae bacterium
AGGCCGCTTGGCCTCCGACTTACCACTACTTTGGCTGGTACGGTGGCGATACAACCATGAACGGCCCGTGGTTTGATAATTTCCATGCTAAATTCCCAAATATCCCAATCGGCTGTAGTGAATATGGCTGCGAGGCTCTTAACTGGCATACCTCAAACCCACAGCAGGGCGACTATACGGAAGAATACCAGGCATATTACCACGAGGAGCTTATTAAGCAGTTCTTCTCAAGAAAATATATGTGGGCAACACACGTATGGAATATGTTTGATTTCGGCGCAGACTCCCGTAACGAGGGTGGCGAAAACGGACAGAACCATAAGGGTCTTGTAACCTTCGACCGTAAGTATAAAAAGGATTCTTTTTATGCTTACAAGGCATGGCTTTCCGATGAAAAGTTTGTGCATATTTGTGGCAAGCGCTATGTAGATAGAGTAGAGGATGTTACAAAGGTAACTGTATACTCAAACCTTCCTGAGGTTGAGCTTTTTGCCAACGGCAAATCCTTAGGCAAAAAGGCTGCAGCAGACCACTTCTTCTATTTTGATGTGCCAAATGTTGGTGAAACAGAGCTTGTTGCTGTAGCAGGTGAGTATAAAGATTGCTCAAAGCTTCGCAAGGTGGCAGAGTTCAATAACGCATATCGCCTTGTAGAAAAAGGTGCCGTGCTTAACTGGTTTGATATTGACGCACCTGAGGGCTATTTCTCACTTAACGACAAGCTTTCCGATATAATGGCTTGCCCTGAGGGTGCAGCCTTTGTTAAAGGCCTTGCAGCTCAAATGATGAAGGGTATAGGCAATACCGAAATGGGCGAGGACGCCTTCGGTGGCGCTATGATGCAAATGATGGGTGGCTTTACAGTGCTCCGTCTTGCAAGCCTTATGGGCGCAGCAAATGTAAAATTCTCAAAGGATGACCTTTTAGGACTTAACGCAATGCTTAACAAAATTAAAAAGCCATAAAAATAATCAACCCCGGTTAGCTAACTGCTAATCGGGGTTGAAGCTTTATTATTCAGCCTTTTCTTCTTTCTTTTTGTGGAAGAGAATCTTATCAACGGGGAAGTAAAGGAAGAACTGAAGTGCAGAGCAAATCATCATTGCTGCGTTACGAGCAAGTGCATCAGACCAACCAAAACCAAGGAAAAGAGTGTTAAGTGTTGGTGAGAGCCAAGCGGAGAAGAATATAAGTGCGATTGTAAATACTATGTAAATAGGAAGTGTAATGGCTACATTTGCTCCTGAATTGAAGGTTTTTTCTTTGTTTACAAAGAAAGCAACGATTTGAGCAACAATGTTAGCAACGTTAAATGCAATACAGTAACCAAGACCACCTGAAATGATTTCGCCTACATCATTGTAGTTAACAGGATAGTTTAAAATACCGAAAATAGAAAATTCAGTTGCATACATTTCCTGGATTGCAGGAATAAGAGGGATTAAGTTGGTTAACGCAACTTGAACAAGCATTGCAAGAAGGCTTACAACGATGAATTTTACAAACTGCCAAACGGTAACAAGGAATGAACCCTTGGATTCAGCAGCTTTGTCGATGTCTTTTAATTTTGCCATAACAGAAAACTCCTTTGTTTTAAATGTAATGCTATACTACCATAAACAAAGGCATAAGTCAATAAACAAAAGATTTCTTTGTAAATATGATAAAAGCTTTGACAAACAAAATTTTTTGTTTTATAGTATAAATTGGAAATAAAAGTAAACACTTACTTTTGATATCTTTTTTAGAAAGGAAAATGAATTATGGAACTTAAAGGCTCAAAAACAGAACAAAACCTTCGTGCTGCTTTTTCCGGCGAAAGCGAAGCAAGAAACAAGTACACTTACTTTGCATCCGTTGCAAGGAAAGAGGGCTACCAGCAGATAGCTGCTATTTTCGAAGAAACAGCAAATAACGAAAAAGAACACGCAAAAATGTGGTTTAAGGAGCTTGGTGCTCTTGGTGTAACAGCTGAAAACCTTCTTGCAGCTGCAGAGGGCGAAAATTATGAATGGACAGATATGTATGCTACCTTTGCTGATGAAGCAGAGGAGGAGGGCTTTACAGAGATTGCTCGCAAATTCAGAGCAGTAGCAGCTGTTGAAAAAGCACACGAGGAACGCTACAGAAAGCTCCTTTCAAATGTTGAAATGCAGCAGGTTTTCGAAAAATCTGAGGAAACAATGTGGGAATGCCGTAACTGTGGCCACCTTGTTATGGGTAAAAAGGCACCCGAGGTTTGCCCCGTATGTGCTCACCCTCAAAGCTACTTCCAGGTAAGAAAAGAAAATTATTAATTTTATTAAATGTAAAAATCCCTTTGCTAACTACAGGCAAAGGGATTTGCTTTTTTATTTGTTTACTTTTTTATTTATTTAAGAATTTAACTGCTGTGCCGTATGCAATTACCTCTGCTGCACCTTGCATAACTGCAGATGAAGCATAGCGGATATTTACAATACCGTCTGCACCAAGTGCTTCGGCCTCTTCAACCATACGCTTTGTTGCGATGGCACGTGCCTCATTCATCATTTCGTTGTAGGCCTTTAATTCGCCACCGACAAGTGTTTTAAATGATTGTAAAATATCCTTGCCAACGTGCTTTGATTGAATTGTGCTGCCTTTAACAAGGCCGAGTGTTTCTAACTCTTTTCCACTGATGTAATCAGTATTTACTAATATCATCTTCTTCACCTTTCTTTATTTCTTTAATTCTTTCTATGCAAACCTTGACCAACACAGCCGAGAAAATAATGGGTAATAATCCGAAAGCGTATTTCCATATACCATCAAGCACTGTTATTAAAAAGCCAAAGTAGACAATAAAATATATTATTAAAATGATTGTAACTATAACAGGAGCAATCATCTTTTTTACTTTAGGTTTCATAACATACCTCCGTATGCTTTAACTATAAGTATACGTTACTCTTTTGTCAAGTGTAGTTTAAATAACAAAGCTGTATAATTCACCCTCAACAATGGTAAGCTCACCCTGTTGACCTATTTCTAAACCATCGTTTATATCACGTAGAAATTTCATCATTCAATATTCATTGAAAAACTGTTCACTATTCACTATTACTTATTACTTAATCGACAAGTTTCGAAAAAAGAAGAGTGAAAAGTGAAGAGTTAATAGTGAAAAAGTAAAATCGACAAGTCTCTGTCGAAACTTGTCGATTTTGGCCCGCCCGAAGGGATTCGAACCCCCGTTCTTCAGAATCGGAATCTGCTGCGTTATCCAACTGCGCCACGGACGGATATATAAAACATTATAATAT
>JAZSGB010000003.1:0-14497 GCA_045532505.1 Acutalibacteraceae bacterium
GAACAGGTAGCAACACTTGCTCTTGACTTAGTCGATAACGATCTTCTTGCAGGTATGGACACAATTGACCTGTCCATCATCGGTGAGCTTAGATTAGATTCGATTGACCACATCCTTGCTGATATCCACTCATTGCGTACAGGCTTTATTTGGAGTATCGGTAAAGGTCTGCTTGGTGACGTAGGTGACCTTGACTTCTCAGGTCTTACTGTTGACGACGCTAACGACACAGCTCTTCAGCGTTCAAACGGTAACTACAAGGTTATTTCCGGTCTCCTTCTTTTCATCGCTGAGAACGCAGGCGTTCTTTCAAAGGCAGCTTACGGTCTTAGTGGTGGCGATGGTATCAGCCTTGGTCTTATCAGCTCTTTCCTTGACCTCGGTGAAGTTGGCGATATGCTCAACGATATCCCCGGTTTGCTTGTAGGACTTGTTTATGATTTAATCATTTTCGGTTCATACGGCTACGATAAGAGCATTGATGACATCAAGGACGAAAAATCAAATCTCACAGCTACATATCCGGAAATGGATACACTTAATGAGATGGTTCCTAATGCTATCTACAACCTTCTTACAAAACCACAGGATTACACATGGGAAGGCGAAGGCGAAGCTGCTGTAAAGGTTTGGGATATGGATTCTGTTATTATGCCGAATCTTACTCTTACAGCAGATGATATTAACCCTCTTTCTAAGTCACTTTTCCAGATTCTTGATACAGCTGCACAGATTGCTATCAACGAAATCGCTATCCCTGCTCTTAACAACAACCTTAAGAAAGCTCTTATGATGGCTGTTGAGGCAGACCTTAACGAGACTGACTATGAAACTCTTCCTGCAGCAGTTAAAACATACTTCGCTGATACTGACGCATACGAAACATATTTCGCATACGACAGAATCAAGAAGGATGGCGGCATCTGGTACTACACAACTCTCGAATCAGAGGTTGAAATTGATGAAGCTACAGGCGAGCCAAAGCTTGATGAGGAAGGTAACGAAATCTCAACAAAGGTTCGTAAGTACTTCAAGGTTAACATGGGCGCTGCAAACGAGTTTGCAAACCTCATTAACTGGGATTGGGAAGTCCTTGCTCCCGGTGCAACAATTACAGACGCTAAGAATCAGATAATTCTTGATTATAACGAAATTAAGGGCGTTAACGGTACACTTGTTGGTGGTATCAACAAGCTTATCGGTATGGTTTACTCTGTTGCTCTTACAGATGCAGCAAGAGCAGACTATGAAGCTAAGATTAAGGAAATTGATTCTTCCTACACAGGTTGGCTCAATGATAACGGCAACGATGACCTTACAACAAACGTTGCTAACCTTACAAAGTATATCCTTGTTAACTTTGGTGACAAGGTATTCGGCGCAGATTCAAAGTATGCATCATACGAGTGGGATGATGTTAAGAACCTTTCAGTTATTGACCTTGTTGCAATGATTGGTCCTGAGTTCTTTGAGGATGCAATGCCACAGATTATTCTTCCTAAGAATGCAGACGGTACATACGCATTCCATGAAGGCGTTCAGCTTTGGGAATTTGCAGCTATCGTTCTTCGTGAGCTTATTACAGGTATCGCTCCCGGCGTAAACTACGATGCATACATCTTCGAAAACGGTGATGTTACATCTGCTGATGACAGATTGTTCGTAGAGCAGAGCGCAGATGACTGGTTTAACCTTATTCTTAATATGGGTACAGACCTTGGTCTCACATACCTTGGTCAGATCACAAACTTCAAGGATTACTGTGCAGCAGAGTTCGGTGCAGACTTCAATCTTGATGATTATGTTAACTTTGCTATTGCAGGTATAGACGAAGCTCACTGGCAGACATCTCTTGACCATGCTATCCTTTGGGCAGCTAAGTATGTAGGTGCTAACGTTACAAACAACGGCGTAATCAAGGGTCTTTCCTACGATGAGATTAAAGCTGTTGAAGGTCCTATCAATAAGCTTAGCTACATCCTTAACACAATTCTTCCTCTTGGTTTTGTTGGTGACGGTACTTACACATCAGCTGACTATGACCTTGACTTGAGCCTTGTTGTTGACGGACTTAAGGATCTCCTTACAAACTTTAACCTTAATGCAATTCTTCACCTTCTTGGTCGTAACCAGGTTTCCAGCTACAACTTACTTGATGATGCATCAGTTGGTACAGCTGTTCTCGACCTTGTAAACAAAATTCTTAACCTTGTATTTGGTAAGAATATTCTTCAGAATGTTAATGCTGTAGGTTCAGTTTCAGCTCAGAGCCTTGACAGTGTTATTTCACAGGCTGCATTAAAGTCAACTGTTCAGAACCTTCTTACAGGTCTTAACGAAAGAAAAGATGCTATCCTTATGAATGCACTTCCAATCGTTGGTAAGCTTTTGAGTGGTTGGGGTACAGAGCAGAGATTCAAGAGCCCTGTAAACAACGTTCCAACTCATATCAACGTAGAAGATACAGGTTGTTCATACTGGTATGAAACATCTGAAGACTGCAAAGGTAACAAGTCTTACACAATTCAGGAAAAAGCTGCTCTTTCATACACAGTTCGTAACGGTTCTGACGGTATGTGGAGACACTATGTAAAAGACGGCGTTGAATATCAGGATGAACACTACAAGATTCAGCTTACAGAGGTTGAATTCTTCAACTACGACGGTTCCGCATCATCTTATGTTCACACAATTACCCCTGATACAAAGGTAGTTGACTACGGCCAGAGCACAAGCTTCAGCTTTAAGGTTGGTTCTATCGAAACTCCTGATGGACAGACAGCCGGTTCAGGTTCTGCAATTCCTGCAGAAGGCGTTGTTCAGAAAATGAAGATTAGCTATAAGGTTTATGTTGAAGATGGTTCAGCTCTTCTTAACGGTAAAGAATTCTCTGATGAGTCATATGTATGGCTTTCAAGATCTGCTGCCGATGAAAGAACAAACTATGAGGCTTCTTCAGAATCTTATGAGACACACGTTTACTCACCAATCTACGTTCCTTACTATGAGGATGACCTTCAGGCAACTCTTGACTATGTTAAGGCTCAAAATGTTGGTGAATTCTGGCGTGAAAAGGTTACAGCAGGTAGTACACAGACACACCAGATCAACGTTACATCAGCTACTGATGCTGACGGCTTTACATTAAGCTCAGTTTCAGTTGGTCTTCCTAACGTTGACCAGCAGTCAACAATGATCAGATTGTTCGACACTTACACAGCTGTTTCTCTTAACTCCGACGGTGAACAGGCTGCTACATTTGCAGTTAACGGTGCCGTTCCTTCAGTTGCAGACTTTGCAACTAATGTTCCTCTCAGCGAGGTTGACTCTGCAACAGGTGCATCATCAACTTGGGCAGTTCAGCTCGTTACAAAGAACCAAACAAAAGATAATCAGCCGGTAGTTCTTAAGTACTACAACGCTAATTACAGAGATGCTCTTCTTGACCTTGTTAACGACGAAAACAATGCACAGCGTAAGGCATCTGACTTCAAGCATTACTACAATGCAAATGCTACAGTTGAAGCTTCTGAAGCTCTTGTTAATGTTGACGTTCCTGCAAGTGAATCACTTTCAGGCGAATTCGAGCTTCGTGAAACAAACTTCGGTGTTGGCGCAAACGGCGTAACAGTTATTAACTGTAAGCAGGCTTGGGATAACTACTATAGCGCTCTTCTTGCAGCTCTTAATGTAGGTCTCCAGGAGTTCACTCCGGCATCTAAGTACAACTTTAAGGAAGTATACAACGCACTTCGCGTTGCTGTTAACGATATCGAGTATTGTACAGCTACTGTAGATGACGGTGCTGCAAACCTCGGTACAACAATCGATGCTCTTGAGGATCAGCTCAGAGCTTCACAGGCTCGTCAGACAGACATTTATAACCACACAGACTATGAGATGTACAGACAGAACAGATACAACGACGCTCGTAGCGACATCAACGGTTATATCACTCTTAAAGACGATGCTTCACCAGCTAACGTAACATACATCGATCAGTACTTCGATTACAACTGGATGGAAGAAAATGACTTCCGCGAACTCGTTGGTACTCATACAATTAAGTACGGCGATAAGGCCGGTCAGTCAGCAAGTGCTCCTGCAGCATATCAGAACTATCTTCTTGCTCTTCTTGAGACTTTCGATGAAGAAGAAATCGCTGCTAAGAAGGATTGGCTCAACAACGTTAAGAAGGATTACGCTAACGTTTCAGAGCTTGACCTTGCAATGGCTTCTAACTACCTTACACTTACAGAGGATCGTCTTATCAGACGTACTCACGGTGTAATTTACAACCAGCTTAACGATGAAATCGCTTCTGCTGAAAATATGATCGGTACAACAAACAACGGTGTTTATACAGATGGTTCATGGGATAACTACATTACGGCATACAACAAGGCTGTTGATGCTCAGGATTGCGAATCCCAGAAGCAGGTATTCGATGCTAAGTACGGACTTCTTGTTGCAAGAAAGGGTCTTGTTAAGGTAGAAGATGCCGGTGATTACAATGAGCTTAATGCTCTTATTGCAAATGCACAGTTTGCACTTGCAAACCCAGACCTTTATGACAACACAGATAAGGAATTTGGTCAGGTTCTTGCTGAACTCGGTATGGACCCAATCGTAAATTCCGACGGTTACGAAGTACAGCTCTTCCCGGGCTCTGCTCTTATTACAGTTGCAAATGCATACGGTAAGGATGATCAGAATAAGATCGACGATGCAGCTTGGGTACTTAAGGAAGCTCTTGCAAGACTTAAGTTCAAGGGCCTTCAGGTTGAAAATACCGAAACAAATAAGATCGTTGAATCAGAAGTTCTCGTTGAGGCTGATGATACTAAAGAAATCGAAGAGATTTCAGCTCTTGTTTCACACATCGCTAAGGAAACAACAGAAGCTGATGCTAAGGATCTCTTCAGAGTTGTAGCTACAAACCTTACAGGCGTTACTGTTGATGATGTTATCGTTACAAACGACATTAACTACTCAGTAAGCTACGAAGGTATGGATAAGTTTGTTGGCTTTGCAGGTACAAACTCAACAGTTACATTCTACACAACATATAATGGCGTTAAGCTTCCTGTTGCAACAGTTAAGGTTGTTGTTGATGGCGATATCAACGGCGACGGCGCAATTGACGCTCTTGACGCAGCTTACGCAGCTCTTGTAGCATCCAAAAAGGATTCTCTTGCAGGCTGCTACCTCCTTGCAGGTGACGTTGTAAACGGTGATAGAGAACTTACAGCCGATGACTACTCAGCAATTGTAAACAAGGCTATCGCTTAATTTACAAAAAATAAATTTCTAACGGCTTTATACGCTATATATTATAATAGTATATAAAGCAAAGCCCTTAAATTGATTGTTTTCTTACAATAAACCTTGCCCGGTGGGTAACCCCGGGCAAGGAAAAAAGGTAAAAAAAACTATTGATTTTTTGTGCAATGTAGTATATAATGTTTCAGTATTATATGTATAGGTGCATAAAGGGTAAATTAGTTTATTACATTTATATATACAGTCAGTTTAAGCGGTATGGTATTACCCATATTTGGAGAGAAATGAAAAATTAATCAAGGAGGCAAACAAATGTCTAAGAAGTTACTTAGCGTAGTGCTTGCACTTGCTCTTGTTTTCTCATGCTTCGCAGTTAGCGCTTTTGCCATCGGCGGCATCGGTTACGAAGACAATGATGCAGACAAAGAAACCTACGCACAGACTTGGGCTCTTGGCGAGCCTGAAAAAAACCCTGACGGAACATACTCCGTTGATGTTAAGCTCACAGCAGCATACGGCGTTGGTACAATGCAGTTTGTTGTGAAGAAAACTATCAGTGCCGGCTCACTTACACTTACAGGTGTTGCAGTTGGCAGAGATATTCCTGCTGTTTGGCTTGCAACAGCTCCTTTCAGCGATGCAAGCAGCAAGGTTATGATCGTGCCTAACCCAGCAGTTGATGCTGTTCCGGCTCTCGATTGTTCAACAGAAAAGGTTGTTGCTACACTTACTTACACAGCATCAGCTGATGTATCAGCAGAACTTTCTATTGACCTTAACGCAAAAACACAGGAAAACCCGGGTGGTACTCTTTTTGCAGCTCGTATGAGCGATGGTAACGTTGTTACAGGTACATCTATCCTCGGACAGAATGTAAAACCAACAAACACAGTTACAATCGGTTCAGCTGCTTCAACACCACCAACACTCGTTGCTATTGAAGACACTCTTGGTGTTGTTGATACAAGCAGAACAATGCTTGACGAGTGGGATAACGATGGTGACGAGGATTATCAGGAAGTTACAGGTTTCCTTTTCGGCTTTGACCCTGACAACAACAGCTCTCTCGATGAGCTCTTCGTAGTTGAAGGCGATGGCGAAATGGTTATCGAAGCAACAGCTGAAGGTTCAGAGTCTGCTACAGGAACTATGGTAAACGTTGTTGACAATGATGGTAATGTTGTTGAAACATACGTAGTTATCGTTTTCGGTGACGTTAACGGCGACGGTTTTGCAGATGGTACAGACGCATCTTACATCGAAGAGCATGACGCTTGGATGTTCGGTGATTGGGGTCGTCTTTACTCTTTCCAAGAGGTTGCAGCAGATATCTTTATAGATGGTGGCGCTGACGGTACAGACGCATCTTACATCGAAGAGCATGACGCTTGGATGCTTGGTGATAGTGGCCGTATCGACGTTGCTGGTATTATCGCAGAATTGGGTTTATAATCCCTTTCAAAATTAAATAGGAGGCACTTTAAAATGTCTAAGAAAATTTTAAGCTTAGCACTTGCAGTAGTAATGCTCTTCTCAATTTGCGCAGTTGCTGTAAGTGCGGTAAATGGTGATGGTACAGAGATTATCACTCCTGTATTCACATCAGACGCTAAAGTTGGTGCACCTGCAGGCACAACAGTTAAGGTTACTTACACTATTGACCTTCCTGTTGATGAGCTTCAGATGTGTATCGGTAACTTAGCTATCGGTTACAATAGCGATGCTTACACTTATGTTTCACGTACATGGGGCGATGATTTCGGCCAGTACATGAAGAGTACAGCTGCTGTTACAACTACAGACACTATCTCTACAAACATCCTTAAGAAGGCTAACGCAAACGATACAGCTAAGGGTTATAATAAAGCTATCCAGGTTCAGATGCTTTATGATGGTACTAATGCTACAGCTTCAAAAGGTTTCCCTGTTTATGACAACCAGGTTATCTTCACACTTGAGTTTGTTACTAAGAGAACGATTACAGAAAACGATGTAATCGGTATCGTTGAAGGTGCTTATGGTCAGTCTTTCTGTAAGATTTGTTACTTTGATGGTACAAAGATTGGCACTTATAATGTTGCTAATATCGTTATGACACAGGCTGCAGCAGCTCCATCAGCTGCAACTGTAGAATATGATGTTTACAAGCTTTCAGCTCCTCGTAAGCATTCAAATGGCGATGGCACAAATACAGTTGCTGTATTCTTCGCATTTGATTCTATCGCACCTGACTTCAACACAGCAGGTACATCACAGTTTATTTCTGCTATTTCAGCTACAGTAACTGCTACATCAGGTAGTCAGTCAATCACTGTTGAATCTGACCCAATCAAGTACGTTTACGATCTTGGTGAAGGCGAATACGGTTTCCGTGTAATCCTTAAGAACGTTCCTGATGCTGCTGATATCACAGTTGTTCCTGCAGTTACTACAACTGACAGCGCAACATACGATGTTGAAACAGTAAGCTTCAACGTTGCTGATGCAACAGCTGCTTAATTTAATGATTTCGAGTCAATATGAAAAACCGCAGCTCAATATAATTGAGTTTGAGCTTGAAGATGTACTTACATCTTCCGCAGTTGTTCACACAACCTCTGCCCCAACTACCTTGCCGGGTACAACTACCTCAGGCGGAGTAGAGGTCGGCAAAGGCGATATAGTGATAGACTTTGGCGACTTTTTCAAGTAAATTAAATATTTTACTATTCTGAAAGGAGTATTTTTTATAATGGAAAAATACACAACCCCAGAGCTCGAGATCATGGAATTCGAGCTCGAAGATGTACTCACAATTTCTCTTTGGGATGGCGACATCTACGAAGGCTGGTATTAATTAACCTCGGTTAATAACCGATTACCATTTCAGTACTGCCCTGTGTGGCAGGGCAGTGCTGTGAGATACGTCTTATAGACAAAAACTTATCAACCCGGGGGCACTAAAACCCTCGGGTTGTGTAGTATCTTGCTCAATTTCTTGTATTTAATTATGTATATAACTTTTGTGTATATAATTAAGTGTGAGAGAATGACTATGGATAGTTAGGGATGGCTGAAATCTGTCCCTTACGATATGCTTGCAGGCAACAGATAAGCCAACGGGACGGCTGAAATCCGTCCCTTACGATAGGCTCGCAGGCAACAAATAAGCCAATGGGACGGCTGAAATCCGTCCCTTACGATAGCCTTGCAGGCAACAAATAAGCCAACGGGACGGCTGAAATCCGTCCCTTACGATTGGCTCGCAGGCAACAGATAAGCCAACGGGACGGCTGATGACCCTCCTTAACGATGGTTGGCTATGGCTACAGGGATGAAAATGACTATCGCTATTTTTAATTTTTAAGAAAGGAATGATTGCATGAAACTTAAAATTACAGATTTAATAGTTGAAATTGATATAAAAGGTAAGCTTCTTGCAAGCAGAATTGAACCGTACATTTACGACGGTGATAAAGAGCCGGATATTGTTTCGATTGTATCCGAACAGTTTTACAAGGATAGAAACGATGAGCTTAAGCACCTTTCCTTTGATGAATGCGAATATCTTTACAGTGGCTCGTTCTTTTATGAACAGCTTGCTTTATTTAACGGTTTAATGCTTCATTCCTCTTGTGTTGAATACAAAGGTAAGGCATACCTTTTTTCTGCACCGAGTGGCACAGGCAAATCTACCCACACACATTTGTGGCTTAAATACCTGCCCGGCTGCAGAATTATAAACGACGATAAGCCTGCTATAAGGATTATTGATGGTGTTGCATATGCCTACGGTACCCCTTGGAGTGGCAAAACTGATGAAAATATTAACGAGGGTGTGCCTATTGGTGGCATCTGTTTTTTAGGCAGAGGCGAAAATAAAATTAAGCGCATACCCGGTATTATGGCACTTAAATCTTTTATGGAGCAAACCGTAAGGCCTGCCGATAAAGAGCTTATGAATAAAATGCTGGAAACCCTTAATATAATACTTACAAATGTCCCCATTTACCAAATGACCTGTGATATGTCTGAGGATGCGGTAAAAACTGCAGTTGAGGGAATGGTAGGATAGCAGATAGCAAATAGCAAATAGCAGATAGCAAATAGCAAATAGCAAATAGCAGATAACTAATTGCTGATAGCTAACAGCTAACAACTGAAAGGTGATTGATATGGCTAAAAAAGAAAAGAAAAGTGGCAAGGGTAAAAAGATTGCAATTGCAATTCTTTGCATACTACTTGCGTTATTGATAGGTGTATTCGCTGTAGGTTTTTCTTATTGGCAAAAGCTTAAAGAAGCTCCTCCACCGGTAGAGGATACGCTTGTGTATGACTTTGATGATGAAACATTACCCTCAGAGCTTGAAGAGGACCCCATATTTGATACAATTTATGAGGGCGATGCTACCGATTACAAAACAGGCGTTAAACGCTGGGCTACAAACAACGGTAACATTATGTACAGCAAGGATGTTATAAATGTGCTTTGTGTTGGTGTTGACACCCGTAATAAAAACACAGTTTCAGGCCTTTCCGACTCAATGATTATTTGCTCTGTTAACCAAAAATTAGGCAAGGTTACTTTTACATCCATAATGCGAGACAGCTACGCTTACCTTGAAAACCCAAACGGTGGTGGCGTATTTAATAAAATAAACTCTGCCTTCCCGTTTTATGGTATAGAAAGCCTTATTAATACAGTTGAATCACATTTTAAAATAAGAATAGATGGCTATGCTATGATTAACTTTGCTTTATTTAAAGCAGTTATTGATAAATTTGGTGGTGTAACTGTTTCTGTTGATGAAAACATTGCAAGCCACCTTCGTAGCGTATATGGTTTTGATGTGTATGCAGGCTCCGGCGTTACACTTAACGGTGATGAGGCTTTGGCATATTGCCGTAGCCGTAAATGCTATAACGACGGTGATGTATCACGTACGGCAAACCAACGCCGTGTGCTTTTAGGTTTGCTTAATAAAGCAACTACCATAAAGGCTTCTGAGGTAGCGGATTACGTTGCAATTGCAATGCCTTACCTTGAATCAAGCTATACAGAGGCAGAGGTTATCAGCCTTGGTACTAAGGCTGTTGTAAGTGGTTGGGCAGATTACGAGGTATATCAGCTTGTTATGCCTGATGAAGCATCACGTACAGCCCACTCAGGCGATGTTTGGTATTGGGAGGTCGACTATCCTCTTGCTGCGCAAACATTGCAGTATGCTATTTACGGCACAACAAACATTACTCTTAATGACGATAGAGGCAATAATTTAGAAACAACCGAAGCTACTACAGAAGGTACTACAGCTACAGAAGCTCAAACAGAAGCTGTAACAGAATAAGCTATAATATTATGAAAAGGCAGGTGAGAGCGTGGTTATTTACCCCGAATCCTTTAGTGTTAAACCGAATACCGAGGCAACTGTGGGCTTAAGAAATCTTTTTAAAACCACTGCTCAGTCTGCTATAAATAAAAACCTTACCCTTATGAAGGGTAACTATGTTTTTTGCAGTAAAAATGCAGAAAGCAAAGCTTTGCATATTTCCAACACAATGGCAAGGGAGGAATATCCAAAGGGTGCAACACCTAATTTGCACAAAACTGCTATTGTTCTTGAGAATATAAAAAATATGGATATTGATTGCAGTGATTCAACCTTTATAATGGATGGCAAAATGACGCACATCTATATAAACAACTGCGAAAATATCAAAATTAAAAATCTTAATATTCAAACTGCATACCCTAATGTGCACAAAATAACCATTCTGAAAGCATCACCGTTTTACATTACCTTTGAGGTTGACTCACAAAGCAAATTCATTGAAGAAAACGGCAGCTTTTACTGGATAGGTACAGATTATAAGCTGGGCTTTACTGATACTAAAAAAGGTGTTTCGCACACACCTACAGCAAAAAAAGAAAACCTTTTTCATATAAAAAGGAACACAAGCCACCCTTTGTTTGGCGTGGCAAGCCTAAAGCAGATTTCACAACGTACATTTAATGCCCGTTACATTGTGCCTAAGGATTTTGAAGAAGGTCAGGTTTTTTATATTTACCCAACTCACCGTGAAGAGGTTGGCATATTTATAGAAAACTCAAATAACATTCACCTTTCGGAAATCAGGCAAGCCTTTAATAACTCTATGGCGCTTGTGGCACAAAATAGTGAAAATATTACATTGGAGGAGCTTGACTTTTCACCTAATGCAGCTGCAGAGGTCGATTTTTGTTCCTTGGGTGATTTTTTGCATTTTAGTATGTGCAGGGGAAAAATCAGGGTTATAAACTCTGATTTTGATTCTACAGGTGATGGCGTTTGCAGACTTAATGGCTTGCATTTTAAAATTGTGGAAAGCAAAAAGGATAAAATGACGGTTAAATTCTCTAACCCAAGGTGCTACGGCTTTGAATGCCTTAGGGAAGGTGATATAATCGCTTTTATAGACCCTAAAACTCTTTTAGAGGTGGGCAGAACAAAGCTTTTACACGCTACCTTGCGTGATGAATACTACTACGACCTTGTGCTTACAACCTACGACCCACCTATGGGGGTAGGGGGCTTTGTGGAGTGTATCGCAGCTAACCCTGATTTTGAGTTTTCGGGCAATACTGTAAACCGTGTGGCGCAAAATGGCGTGCTATGTAATACAAGGGGCAAAATCCGTATTGAAAACAACAGGTTTTTAAATACAGGTGAGGGTGGTGTGCTTGTTGCAGGCGATACCTCCAATGAGTATATAAGTGGCTGTGTTTGCGATATGGTTGTAAGTGGTAATGCATTTATGAATTGCGAGAACAGCGCAATTGCAATTAAGCCCGAAATACGAAAGCACACACAATATATTAATGAAAATGTTAAAATAGAAAACAATCTTTTTGTTTTAAACAACATTCACGCTTTAGATGCACTTTCTTGTGCAAATATTGTTATGCAAAATAATGTTTACAAGGGTAGGCCGCTAAATGGTAAATGGGTAGCTTCTAAAAATTCAGCAGAAATAGTTTTAGATTGTCCAAAATAAAATAGGGTTTCCATAAATGGAAATCCTATTTTTTAATAAATTTTTAGTTTGTTTTCATTTCAAATGACTGGCAGCAGGTTGCATCAACACTTTTTGGGTCGCAATTGCAGCTACCAACCTTAATAGCATTTTTTGTGCAGTAGTTTTCACCTGGGCAATGGTACTTGCAGCTTTCTACTGTACAACCAATGCTGTTGTTTTTGTTTGCGTTCATTATATTTCCCTCCTTTATAAGGCTTCGGAAATAGTTTAACCATTTTTTAAAATTTTATAGGTGAATTATGAAAAAAAGTTTTGTTATTGATTCGTGCTACACTATTTTAAATAACGTTACACCACTTCACTTTGACTGTGGTCAGCTTTGCAACGGCAAATGCTGTAAGGGCGATGAAGGCTTAGGTATGCTTCTATTCCCCGGTGAAGAAGAGTTTATTGATGAAAGCATAAATGTTACTGTAAATAAAGACGGAACGTCTGTTGCGGTTTGCAACGGCTCCTGTAACAGACAAAAACGACCGTTAAGCTGTAGAATTTATCCGTTGTTCCCTCTTATAAAAAATGAAAACGGTAAAGAATATATTGAGGTTATATACGACCCACGTGCAAAGTGCCCTTTGTGCCTTGGTGAGCACAAGTTTTCAAGAAGATTTTTAAATGCTGTTAAAAGGGTAGGCAAATACCTGCTTTGTAATGAAGACACCGAAAAAGTCTACCGTGAAATATCAGACGAAATAAATGATATATTAAAACTGCAGGAGCTCTTTTCCAAATAAGGGAAAGAGCTTTTTAGCTGCCGGAGCTTCGCAAAGCTTGATAGAACAAGTGTAAGGGTGGGATTTCAAACCAACCCGAAAGCAAGGATAAACAACGGGACGGCTGAAATCCGTCCCTTACAAGTTTTTTGAGAATGTAGAAAATGCTTATATAATTCACATAAAAAGTTTTTTTAAAATTTTTTAAAAAAAGTGTTGACAAAATGTAATTTATCAGTTATATTAATAACAGTAATCATTACTATTTAATGAAAGAGGTGATTCAATGAGAAGTTCAAAGCAGAGAGATGCTATTCTGCAGGTTGTAAAAGATGCTTGCGACCACCCTACGGCAGATGTTATTTACCAAAGGGTAAAATTGCAAATACCAAATATCAGCTTAGGCACTGTTTACAGGAATCTTGGCCAGCTTACAGAAGAAGGGCTTATAACAGTTGTTGAAAGCAGCGATACAAAGGTCCATTACGAGGGCAACCTTACAGACCATATTCACTTTTTGTGCAAGGGCTGCCACGAAATAACCGATATATTCTGCACCCCACAGGTTCCGGCTGAGCTCAAAGATATGAACCTTCAGGTTGAATCACAAAAAACAGTTTATTACGGCGTGTGTAATACCTGCCGAAATAATATATAAAAATTATTTGTTGTATTAAAGGAGAAATTTATTATGAAAAAATGGAAATGTTTAGTATGCGGTCAAATCGTTGAAGGCGAAAACCCACCTGCAGCTTGCCCACTTTGCAAAGCACCTGCAGAAAAATTTGTTGAAGTTAAAGAAGAAGAAATGACTTGGGCAGCAGAGCACGTTCTTGGCGTAGCAAAGGGTGTTAGCCAGGAAATTATTGATGGCCTTCGCGCAAACTTCGAGGGCGAGTGCACAGAGGTTGGTATGTACCTTGCAATGGCAAGAGTTGCTCACAGAGAAGGCTACCCTGAAATCGGTCTTTATTGGGAAAAGGCAGCATACGAAGAGGCAGAGCACGCAGCAAAATTTGCTGAGCTTCTTGGTGAGCTTGTAACTGATTCTACAAAGAAAAACCTTGAAATGAGAGTTGCTGCTGAAAACGGCGCAACAGCAGGTAAGTTCGAGCTTGCAAAAATGGCTAAGGAGCAGAATCTTGATGCTATCCACGATACAGTTCATGAAATAAGTCGGATCGTAGCCATGTCGTTCTGTGAGCCACTCTTGCCATGGCAAGATACATACCAACCTCTGTGCACTCGCCTTCAAAGTTTGCACGAAGACCTGCGATAATTTCATCGCTAACGCCTTTAGCAACGCCGAGAACATGCTCTGCTGCCCAAGTCATTTCTTCTTCTTTAACTTCAACAAATTTTTCTGCAGGAGCTTTGCAAAGAGGGCAAGCTGCAGGGGGATTTTCGCCTTCAACGATTTGACCGCATACTAAACATTTCCATTTTTT
>JAZSGB010000059.1:0-7027 GCA_045532505.1 Acutalibacteraceae bacterium
GTTTACACCATGTTGACCTAAAGCAGGACCAACCGGTGGTGCTGGGGTTGCTTTACCAGCGGGAATCTGTAGTTTAATGTAACCTACAACCTTTTGAGCCATGATTTGCACCTCCAAAATTCGTGGTATGGCGGAATAAGAGCTCGCCTTATCCCTCCCACACGCAACACACTTTTGTGTCGCATATAACAGCAGATATACTGCTGATTACCAAATTAACTGCGATTAGTCAATCGCTAACTTTACCTGTGTGAGTGGTAACTCTGCAGGTATTTCTCTACCGAGCTGAGAAATGATAACGCGAACAACGCCTGCTGCTTCATCAATTTTCTCAACAACGCCTGAATAGCCTTCCAATCTACCTGTTGTAATGACAACAAAGTCGCCAACTTTATAACCAAGGTTAACAATTGTGCTATCAGTTTTAACAGCAACGTCATCCTCAATACCGAATCTTTTAATTTCATCGGGTGTAAGAGGAGTTGGTTTACCGTCGGGACCAACGAAGCCTGTAACACCACTTGTATAGCGGATTGCATGCCAGACCTCATCGGGCACCTTGAGGACATTTGCCTCTTCTTTTTTTGTGCTGTATTCAACAGCAAGTTTAACCATAACATAGCTTGGGAAAATAAGTCTTTCCACTTCGATACACAATTCTTTCTTTGTGTTCATTGCTTCTGTTACGAATTTTTTCTCAAGACCTTTGTCAGAATCCAAGCTGATACCCATTGATGCTGCTATTTCAGGATACTCACCAATAAGCCTACCCTTTTCTGCCTCAAATGCTGCAGGGGTCATTGCACCGGTATCACGTGCCTCCTCTGCCTTTGATAAGGCAAGTACAAAAGCAACCTTTGGTGAAGATTCAATAATTTCACCTGAAAGCTCATCAAACTTATCTTGGTCGATAGTTTTGTTTTTGAGCATTGTTGTTAAGGTTTTTACGCTTACTGTTTTAAGTTCTGAAACCTTTTCTCTTGGGATACAAACATCAAAGATTCTGTCTTGCATCTTACGGTTTACAATAATTTTACGAATATTCTCGGTAACTTTATTTTCGTAGCCTGAATATGTGTGTATTATAAACCATCTTGTTTCTACAGCCATACTGTACCTCCGTAAATTCTGACTATCTGTTAATCAGACTCAAGCGGTGGTTGTTGATTCTGTGGACTCTTCCTCAGCGTTATCTGCTTTTTCAGAAGCTTCCCCATCATTCTCATCGCCTTTAGCAGCATCTGTTGTAACAACCTCGGTTGTTTCACTTGCAGCCTTGTTAACTGCTGTGATTGCACCTGAAACTGCAAAATCGATTGCCCAAATGCCTATACCTATTACAAGAATAGCAGCAAGAACAATACCTGTGCTCTTGATAACCATCTGGCGACCGGGCCAAACAATCTTCTTTGTTTCTCCTCTAAGATCCTTAAAGAAATGCGCAATGCCCTTACCGATATTTTTTGGCGAGAACTTTGAAGGCTTCTTGTCTTTTTTGGACTTTTTTGCCTCTGAGGTATTCACAGCTTGCTTTTTGTCTTCAGCCATTGTGCTACCTCCTTACTTTGTTTCCTTGTGGAGAGTGTGTTTCTTGCAGAATCTGCAGTACTTCTTCATCTCCAACCTGTCAGGGTTGTTTTTCTTTTCCTTCATAGTGTTGTAATTGCGCTGTTTACATTCTGTGCAGGAAAGTGTAATTTTAACTCTCACTAACGGCACCTCCATTTTTCGAATAGCCTCCCTCTCAACGCAAACGGAGCCTATCCCCGTTCATCATAAAGAGACCTCTTTTTGTTGCGTAGATTGTGAGAAAATCAAGGCACAAAAAAAGAACCCTCCACAAGAGGTAACGAGATTATAGCATGCCCCAAGCATATTGTCAAGCATTTCTTACAAAAAAATATCTATAATTTCAGCGAATTTCACATAGAGAAATTTCAAACAGATAGATACCGTTCTAATTTATTAAAAAATTTAATTTTAGGTATTGGCATAAAGGAGTTTTTGTTCTATAATATTTAGGTATGTATACAATTATATCATAAGGAGGCGTTCTCTTTGGCAGGAAAATACTCTGTACAGCTTCGAAAACTGATTGAAGCCCATTCCTTTGAGGTTATGTATATGCCTGACAAGCCCGAAGAAGAAATCGTTGTTCGCTCACAGGACGTTAACCGTCCCGGTCTGCTTTTTGCAGGTTATCAAAAATTTTTCGATAGTGAACGAGTGGAATTTATAGGTCTTGCTGAAATGAGCTACCTACAGGAGCAGGATGATGCAACGCAACGCGAAAGGTTAGAGCTTTTTTTCAGCGCAAAGCCACCTGTAGCAATTCTTACACGAAATATTGATGCACCCTCTGCTATGCTGGAGCTTGCACAAAAATACGAGGTACCGCTTTTAAGAACTGCAGAGCCTACCTCGGGAATAATGGCTACCATAATTGCATACCTTAGCACAGAGCTTGCAGAAAGAATCACACGCCACGGTGTTATGGTTGAGGTTTACGGTGAAGGTATTCTTATTGTTGGCGACAGTGGTGTAGGTAAAAGTGAAACAGCTGTAGAGCTTATCAAAAGAGGCCACCGACTTATTGCTGACGATGCCGTTGAAATCAGAAGAGTTTCTTCCAAAACCCTTATCGGCTCATCCCCCGATAATATTCGCCACTTTATTGAGCTCAGAGGTATAGGCATAGTCAACGCCCGTAACATATTCGGTATTGGCTCTGTTAAGGTTACAGAAAAAATAGATATGGTTATTAAGCTTGAGCATTGGGACAGCGAAAAATCATACGACAGACTGGGCCTTGACGATGAATACATAACAATACTCGGCAACAGGGTTCCTGCAACTACAGTACCTGTAAAGCCCGGTAGAAACCTTGCTATTATCATAGAAATTGCTGCTATGAACAACAGACAGAAAAAGCTTGGCTACAACGCTCCACAGGAGCTTATGGCTCAATTAGGTGTAGATATGGGTGGCGAGCCAATTTCTACCGAAATTGATTCTTGGTAATTATTAAAAATTTTAAATAAAAAGGAGATACTAAAATGTATAGAATAGGTGTTGACCTTGGAGGCACAAATATCGCAACAGGTGTTATAAACGAAAAGAATGAAATTATCGGCAGAGGTAAAGTTAAAACTCGTGCACCTCGCCCTGCAGAAGCAATCTTTGACTCAATCAAAGAAGCTGTAGATATGGCTGTAGTTAATGCAGGCATCAACTATGAGGACGTACTTTCAGTAGGTATCGGTACACCCGGCTCTGTTAATAAAGATACAGGCTTTATTGAATTTTCAAACAACCTTCAGTTTAATAATGTTCCTGCAAAAAAAATGCTTGAGGAAAGACTTAAAAAGCCTGTTTACCTTGAGAATGATGCAAACGCTGCTGCATTAGGTGAGGCTGTTGCCGGCTCAGGTAACGGCGTTAAGGATTTTGTTGCAATCACCCTCGGCACAGGCGTAGGCAGTGGTATTATTATCAACGGCAAAATCTACCGTGGCTCTAACTTCTGTGGTGGCGAAATGGGGCATATGGTAATAAATGTTGACGGCATTCCTTGTAACTGTGGCAGAAAAGGCTGCTGGGAAAAATACGCATCAGCTACAGCCCTTGTTTCTCAAGCAGTTGAGGCAATGGCAGGCAATAAAGCAAGCCTTTTATGGCAAACCTGCGAAGGCGACCTTAACAAGGTTGAGGGTAAAACAATCTTTGAAGCATACGATTTAGGCGATGCTGTTGCAAAGGCTGTTGTTGACAAATATCTCTACTACGTAGCAATCGGTCTTACAAATGTTATTAATGCACTTCAGCCTGAGGCTGTTTGCATTGGTGGTGGTATTAGCGGCCAGGGTGAAAAAATCCTCGGCCCAATCCGTGAAATTGTAAAAAGCGAAAGATATAGCGTATATGCCGACAAGCAGGCTAAAATTTTACCTGCTACACTCGGCAACGATGCAGGCATTATTGGTGCTGCACTTCTTGATGAATAATATGAAGTCTGATTTTAATTTTCAAGAATTATATAATTACGCAATAGCTGAGGGCTGTGATGCAGCCCTCAGCGAAGCTATGTCCAAAAACACATCCTTTAAAACAGGTGGCCCCTGTGGTGTAAGAATCTCACCTAAAAACACAAGCCAGCTTACAGCTGTTATAATCAAAGCGAATCAGCTTGGCATACCTTTTGTTGTACTCGGCAACGGCACAAATATCATAATTGAAGACGAAGGCATAGATAAGGCCGTTATAATAATTGGCAGCGATATGGCTACAATGAGCCTTGAGGGTGATGAAATCACCTTTTCTGCAGGTACAAATCTCACAAGCCTTTGCCGATTTGCTTTAGAAAACTCACTAAGCGGACTTGAATTTGCATTTGGTATACCCGGCACATGTGGTGGCGCTATTTTTATGAACGCAGGCGCTTACGGTGGCGAAATAAAGGATGTTCTTACAGAAATCACTCACCTTACCCCTGATATGAAAATCGAAACTATATCAGCTGAGTCTGCAAAGCTTTTATACAGGCACTCTGTATATAAAAGCAACGGGTGTATTATTCTTTCAGGTAAGGTAAAGCTTACAAAAGATACAAAAGAGAATATAAAAGCTCGTATGGACGATTTCCTTGGCAGACGCAAAGCCAAGCAACCACTTGAATACCCAAGTGCAGGCAGCACCTTTAAAAGACCTGAAGGTAATTTTGCAGGTGCACTTATAGAGCAGTGTGGCCTTAAGGGCAAAAGCATCGGTGGTGCACAGGTAAGCGAAAAGCACGCAGGCTTTGTTATAAACAAAGGTGGAGCTACAACTCAAAACATTCTTGATTTAATTGATTTTATTCAAGCTACAGTTAAAAATGAAACCGGCATTACACTTGAGCCGGAGGTTATAGTATTGAGGTAAAATATGTCTTTTTCCGCGGATGTAAAAAAAGAACTCACAAGCACAATTTCCTCTGCCTGTTGCTACAAGGCAGAGGCTTTTGCCATGCTTTTATTCGGCAGAGCGTTTAACATTAACGAGATTTCTCTTATGACGGAATTTCAAGAGGTGGCATACCGCTATGCCTCCTGCATAAGAGATTTAACAGGTGTTACTCCCGATATAATTGAAAGCAGAGCCGGTAATTTCAAGGTAATTGTAGCTTCTAAGGCAGACAGGCTCAAGGTACTTGAGTTTTTCGGTTATACAGGAAAGGAGTTAGCCTTAAGGGTTAACCTTTCCAATTTAGAGCAAACAAATGAGGATTGCTGCTCAAAGGCATTTATCAGAGGTGCTTTTCTTGTTTGCGGAAGCATAACAGACCCTGAAAAGGACTACCACATTGAATTTACCGTAGCAAAAGCGAAGCTTTGTGATGATTTACTTCAGATTATTGGTGATGCAGGTCTTAAGGCTAAGAAAATAACCAGAAATAACAGTTATGTTGTTTACAGCAAGGAAGCTGAAGCAGTTGAGGATTTTATAGGCAATATGGGTGCTAACAACGCCTTTATGCATATTATGAAAACAAGGGCTGTAAAGGATATTAAAAACCAAATAAACCGTCGCTCAAATTTTGAATCGGCAAATATGCTGCGCTCCATAGAGGCAGGCCTTAAGCAGATTAAAATGATTGAGTTTATTTTAAGCAAAATTAATCCCGATGATATGACAACTGACCTTGCACAGCTTTGCCAAATAAGATTAGACAACCCCGAAGCATCACTTGATGAAATCGGTAAAATGATGAATCCTCCCCTTTCTCGCTCTGCAGTAAGCAGACGCTTCAAAAAGCTTGAGGCAATTGAAGAGGAGCTTAAAAAATGAGAGAGTTTTACATAAATAAAAACGATGCCGGGCAAAGGCTTGATAAATATATTACAAAATCCTTCCCTCGGCTTCCACAAACATTAATGTACAAATACATTCGCAGCAAGCGAATAAAGGTAAACAACAAGCGTGCTGAAATATCCTATAGGCTTAAGAAAAATGATTTGGTTTCACTTTACATAAACGATGAGTTTTTTGAAGAGGTTAAGCCAAAATATGATTTTTTAAACGCAGGCAAAAGCATTAAAATAGCTTACGAAGACGAAAATATTATTCTTATAGATAAGCCTGCAGGCTTGTTATCCCACCCCGATGAAGACAATTATACAGATACGGCTATTACAAGAATAAAGCGCTATTTGTATGAAAAGGGTGAATATAACCCCGATGGGGAAATGAGCTTTGCCCCTGCACTTGTCAACAGAATTGACAGAAATACTTGTGGAATTATTATTGCAGCAAAAAATGCAGAAGCATTAAGAATACTTAATGAAAAGCTAAAAAACAGAGAGCTTCACAAGCTTTATTTGTGTGTTGTAATAGGTAAGCTGAAAAATAAGACCGGTCTTATTGACGGCTACCTTGAAAAAAACGAAAAACAGAATAAGGTATATATAAGCGAAAAATCTACAGATAAATCGAAGGCTATTGCCACTAAATATAATGTTTTGGGCTATAAAAACGGTCTTTCCCTTGTTGAGGTTGAGCTGCTTACAGGCAGAACACACCAAATAAGAGCAAGCTTTTCGCACCTTGGAGCTCCCCTTTTAGGTGACGGAAAATACGGCACCAATGCACAAAACAAGCAGTTTGGTGGCTACAAAAAGCAATTCCTCTATTCCTATAAATTGGTTTTTGATTTTAAAACGGATGCAGGAATTTTAAACTACCTTAACGGCAAAAGCTTTGAGGTAGAGGATGTGTGGTTTAAGAATGCGTTTTATGATGGAGAAATATAGGGGCGAATGTAATTCGCCGCGATATAAATCCTGACGGATTTGCGATATATCTGACGATGCGATATACCTTCGGTGCGATATGTGCCGTTGGCACGAGATACAAGGATTTATATCATATCGCATTTTGTGTTAGCAAAATATATCATAATAAATTAAAAACAGCAGTATCGACACAAAGTCGATACTGCTGTTTTTTAATTTTTTCCAACAAGCAAAGGTTTTATCTTTTTCAGAAGCTT
>JAZSGB010000049.1:0-7298 GCA_045532505.1 Acutalibacteraceae bacterium
GGCTGGAAATGATTGTTGCAGAAGAAGCAACCCCTTCCTTCTCAGTAACGTTTGCTACACAGTAATCGAATGCTGCCTGCTGTGCATCCTGGCTCTCACGAGATACCATCTTAAGAGAGTTTGTAGGACAAACACCGATACATACGCCACAACCCATACAGTCCATAGGAGAAACTGCAAGTGTGTACTTGTACTCTGTTTTAACGATTGGCTTTTCAGCAAGCTTAAGAACCTCAGGAGCGCCTGCTACTTCAGCCTCATCAAGAGCAAATGGACGGATTGTTGCATGAGGACATACATAAGCACACTTGTTACACTTTGCACAAGTTGTTGGATTCCATTCAGGAACCATAACTGCAACACCGCGCTTCTCGTATGCAGATGCACCCTGCTCAAATGTACCGTCAGCATGGTCTGCGAATGCAGAAACAGGAAGAGAGTCACCGTTCATTGAGCCAACAGGTCTCATGATGCCGTCAACCATCTTAACAAGCTTTGCAGGACCTTCAGAAGCAACAGCAGCTGTATCGTCAGCAGCGTTTGCCCAGTCAGCAGGAACATCAATCTTCTTGAATGCGCCGAAACCTGCATCAATAGCTGCATGGTTCATATCAACAATATCCTGGCCCTTCTTAAGGAACTTAAGAGCAGCCTTTTTCATATATTCAATAGCCTCGTCCTTTGGAAGAACCTCTGCAAGTGCAAAGAATGAAGCCTGAAGGATTGTATTTGTTCTCTTGCCAAGACCGATCTGTGCAGCAAGGTCAATAGCGTTAACAGTGTAAAGCTGAATGTTGTTGTTAGCAATGTAACGCTTTGTTTCTGCGTTAAGCTTCTCAGCAAGCTCAGCCTCATCCCACTGGCAGTTGATAAGGAATACACCACCCGGTTTAACATCGTTAACGATTTTGTAACCCTTTTCGATGTATGCAGGTGTGTGGCAAGCAACGAAGTCAGCCTTGTTTACATAGTAAGGGCTCTTAATTGGCTTGTCGCCGAAACGAAGGTGAGAAATTGTAACGCCACCTGTTTTCTTTGAGTCGTACTGGAAGTATGCCTGTACGTACTTGTCGGTGTGGTCACCGATAATCTTGATAGAGTCTTTGTTAGCACCAACAGTACCGTCGCCGCCGAGACCCCAGAACTTGCACTCGATTGTACCTTCAGCAGCTGTGTTTGGAGCTTCCTCTTCCGGAAGTGAAAGGTAGGTAACATCGTCGTTAATGCCGAGTGTGAAGTGCTTCTTTGAGTCAGCCTTTGCAAGGTCTGTGTATACTGCAAAGATTGATGATGGAGGAGTATCCTTTGAACCAAGACCGTAACGGCCACCTGATACAAAGATACCTGTCTTGTTGCAAGCATCAAGAGCAGCAACAACATCAAGGTAGAGAGGCTCGCCGATTGAACCCGGCTCTTTTGTTCTGTCAAGAACAGCAATCTTTTTAACAGTTGCAGGAAGAGCTGCAACGAATTTCTCTGATGCAAATGGTCTGTAAAGACGAACCTTAAGAAGACCAACCTTTTTGCCCTGTGCTACAAGGTAGTCAATAACCTCTTCAGCAACGTCGCAGATTGAACCCATAGCAACGATTACGTGCTCTGCATCTGCAGCGCCGTAGTAGTTGAAGAGCTGGTAGTCTGTGCCGAGCTTTGCGTTAACCTTACCCATGTATTCCTCAACAATTGCAGGAACAGCATCGTAGTAAGTGTTACAAGCTTCTCTGTGCTGGAAGAAAATGTCGCCATTTTCGTGTGAACCACGCATTACAGGGTGCTCCGGGTTGAGAGCTCTCTTTCTGAAAGCATCAACAGCATCCATATCGCACATTTCTTTAAGGTCTTCATAATCCCAAATCTGGATTTTCTGAAGCTCGTGAGATGTACGGAAACCATCGAAGAAGTTGATGAAAGGAACACGGCTCTTGATTGTTGCAAGGTGAGCAACTGCACCAAGGTCCATAACCTCCTGTGTGTTTGTTTCAGCGAGCATAGCAAAGCCTGTCTGACGGCAAGCGTAAACGTCTGAATGGTCGCCGAAAATGTTAAGTGCGTGTGAAGCAACGCAACGAGCTGATACATGGAAAACGCTTGGGAGAAGCTCACCAGCGATTTTGTACATGTTAGGAATCATAAGAAGAAGACCCTGTGAAGCTGTGTAGGTTGTTGTAAGCGCACCGGCTGCAAGTGAACCGTGAACAGTACCTGCGGCACCTGCCTCGGACTGCATTTCGGAAACCTTTACAGTTGTACCGAAAATGTTTTTCTGGCCCTGTGCTGACCACTGGTCAACATAGTCTGCCATTGGGCTTGAAGGTGTGATTGGGTAAATACCTGCAACTTCTGTGAAAGCGTATGACACATAAGCAGCGGCATTGTTACCGTCCATGGTTTTCATTTTTCTAGCCATAGTTTTTTTCCTCCTATAAAAAATGTAATTATAAGTATTATTAAAACACCAACAATTATATTATCACTTATTTACTCAGTTGTAAACACAAAAATGTTAAAATATTCACGATTTTTAAGGCATTATTTAAAGTATTTTTGGAAAAAATAGCTTTTTGTGGAAAAACGGCTATACACTTGTATCATATTTTGCTGCTATTGACAAATTATGAAAATTTTGCAATAATATATGCTAATGTGGTATGGTATACCATAACTAATTTTTGAAAGGAGTTTTATCCGAATTATGGATAATCCCGGACCTAGTTTTATTTTGAATCAGCTTATTAACCTTGCAGAGGGTGCTTCTGCTACAGATGGATTAGTGTTCAAAATAATTCTTCTTGTTGTTCTTATTTTTATAAACGCATTTTTTGCAATGAGTGAAATTGCAATTATTTCTCTTAACGATGCAAAAATTGAAAAAATGGCAGAGGAAGGCCATAAAAAGGCAAAATTGGTTTTAAAGCTTACAAGCAACTCAACCAGGTTTTTGTCCACTATACAAATTGGCGTAACTCTTGCAGGCTTTTTATCATCTGCATCTGCTTCTACAGCATTTGCATCAATGCTTACAGGTGCAATTACAAAAGCAATTCCAAGCTTGCCAACAACACTTATTTCAGGTGTTTCGGTTGTTGTAATTACTTTAATTACATCTTATTTTTCTCTTGTTTTGGGTGAGCTTGCCCCTAAAAGAATTGGTATGCAGGCATCTGAAAAGGTAGCCTTTGCAGTAGTAAAGCCACTTCTCGTTATTTCAAAAATTACAGCTCCTTTTGTTAAATTCCTTTCTCTTTCAACAAACGCTGTTGTAAGGCTTTGTGGCTTCGTCCCGAAAGCTGATGAGGAAACCGTTACCGAAGAAGAAATCAGAATGATGGTTGATGTAGGTGGCGAAAAGGGCGTTATTGAAGATACACAAAAAGAAATGATTAACAATATCTTCGAATTTGATGATATTGATGCAGGCGATATAATGACACACCGTACAGATGTTATTGCAGCGGATGTGAACGATACAACTCTTGACGAGTTTATGGCTCTTGCAATTGAGCACGGCAGGTCAAGAATTCCTCTTTACGATGAAGATATAGATAACATAGTGGGCATAGTTTATGTAAAGGACCTGCTTAAGTATGTTGGTAAAGAGGTTAAAGCGAAGGGTACGCTTAAAAATATAATGCGTGAGCCTTACTTTATACCCGAAACTAAATCCTGTGGCGAGCTTTTTAAAGAAATGTGCGCAAAGAAAATACAGCTTGCTGTTGTTGTAGATGAATATGGTGGTACAGCAGGTATTATTACGCTTGAGGATATGGTTGAGGCTGTTATGGGTAACATTCAGGATGAGTATGACCAAGAGGATGAAGAAATCTCAAAGATAGACGATAACACATTTACCGTTGACGGTACTATTGATATTGAAGAGATTGAAGAGCTTATTGGTAAAAAGCTTCCCGATGGCGATTACGAAACCCTTGCCGGCTTTATTATGGATGAGCTTCAGTGTATTCCGAAAGACGGCGAAATGAACGAGGTTATATTCGAAAACGTAAAATTTACCGTTCTCAATGTTGAAGATAGAAGAATCGGTAAAATTAAGGTTGAAATCACCCCTGTAGCAGAGCCTGCAGATGATGAGGACGACGATAAATAATGTTAAATAATTTGCACCGTGGCACTCCCTCGGTGCATTATTTATATGAGGAGACGATTTGATGTCAACTAAAATTCTTGTTTTAGAGGACGATGTTTTTTTGAGGGACGGCTTGTGCGAGGTGCTTCAAAAAGAAGGGTATGAGGTTATTAGTGCAGGTAATTTAGCAGATGCTAAAGAGAAATTTTTAAAAGAAAGCTTTAATTTAATAATCCTTGACATAATGCTCCCGGACGGCAACGGCTTTGATATGTGTGCATTTATCCGTACGAAAAATGATGGGGTTCCGATTCTGTTTTTAACTGCTTGTGATGATGAGGTGCAAATTGTAAGAGGTCTTGATGCAGGGGCAGATGATTATGTAACAAAACCGTTTAAGCTGCTTGAGCTTTTATCAAGAATACGTGCTCTTTTAAGAAGAAGCAAATCAACGGTATACAGCTGCGATGATATTGTTATTGATATAAATACCATGACTGTTAAAAAAGACGGCGTAAATATTTTTGTTACACCTACAGAATTTCAAATTCTTTCAATGCTTATAAGGAATAACGGAATTATTGTTACAAGAGCAATTTTGTTGGAAAATATTTGGGATGAGGGTGGCTCGTTTATTGATGACAACACTCTTTCGGTTCATATTAGCCGACTTCGTGAAAAAATAGGTGCAGAGCACATAGTTACAGTCAGAGGTATTGGTTACAGATGGGAGGATTCTAAATGAGTCCATTTGAAATTTGCTTGCTTGCTGTTGTAGGCTTGCTGTTCGTTTTGGCAGTTGCTTTAGTATTTTCTCATTTTTTATACAAAAGAAAGGTGAAAAGGCTTACTGAAAGCATAAATAAATATCTCGAAAAAGGTGAGCTTACAAAATTCAGCACAAAGGATGATGGCTTTGCGCCTCTTCAAAATGTAGTGTGTGATTTAGAAAATGCCCTTGAGGTACAAAAGAAAAACACCGAAACTGAAGCTAAAAAGAATGCAGATTTTATTGCAGATGTATCTCATCAATTAAAAACTCCTCTTGCAGGGCTTAGGCTATACCTTGAAATGGATTATGCACAAAGCCCTACAGGGCATACCGAAAAAGAAATTCAGCTTGTAGGTAAAATGGAAGAACTTGTAGCAAAGCTTTTGCGCCTTGAAAAGATAAAGAGCGATACATACGTGATGGATTTTCAGTTTTATGAAATCAGCGAAATTATAAACAGTATAATCATAGATATGAAGCACATTTTCCCTGAAAAGCAGATATATATTTACGGTAAAGGGAAAATGAGGTGCGATAAGGAATGGTTGACAGAGGCCCTGCTAAATGTAATAAAAAACGCTTGCGAGCATACCGATGAACGTGGCGAAATTAATATAGCCGTTGAGGAAAATGAACGCTCTACAATCATTACGGTTTCAGATAACGGTGGTGGTGTAGACAGCGAGGATGTGGGAATGCTTTTTAAAAGATTTCACAGGACTAAAAATGCCAAGCCACAAAGCGCAGGTATCGGTCTGGCAATTACCAAGGCAATTGTAGAAAAGCACCACGGAACAATTAGTGCTGTAAATACTGCAACAGGGCTTGATATTATAATGTGTTTCCCGCATATTGATGGGTATCAAGCTATTTGATTGCCAAGTATAACTTGGCAGCGATATAAAACCTGGCGGATTTGCGATATATCTGACGATGCGATATACCTTTGGTGCGATATGTGCCTTACGGCACGAGAGATAAGGATTTATATCATATCGCATTTGCAAGGCAAATATATCGCAATCGGCAATATGTCGATTATATCGCATTTTGTGTAAACAAAATATATCGCAGAAAGGGAAATTTATGAATAACAAAACAATCAAGGAATTAGCAATAGAGTTAACAGTTGAAATAACTGCTGTTTGCGATAACATAAAAGGACGAAGTGTGTATGTTAATCAGCTTTTAAGGGCGTGTTCATCTATAGGTGCAAATTCTCACGAAGCCAAATACGCTCAAAGCCGTGCTGATTTCATACATAAAATGGAAATTGCTTTAAAAGAAACATATGAAACTGAGTATTGGCTTGAAGTACTTTATAAAGTTAAATCGTTAGATGCTGAAGTATATAAGAATCTTAATAGTAAATGTGGTACAATTCGCAGAAAGCTTATAGCATCAATAACGACTGCAAAAAATAATCAAAAATAAATAGTATGGCGATATAAAACCTGGCGGATTTGCGATATATCTGACGATGCGATATACCTTCGGTGCGATATGTGCCTTACGGCACAAGAAAAAACTCTCTCTTTGATTTTGCAAAGAGAGAGTTTTTATAATCTTACGAAATCTTAAGATTAAAGTCACCTAAAATTAAGATTGATATTTTATACTAAGGTCAACATAGGGGAAAGGTGTTCCCGAAAATCAAATTTAAAGGAGTTTTTTATATGAGCATTATTGAATGTAAAGCCTTAAGAAAAGAATATTTAAGTGGTGAAAATACTGTGGTTGCACTTAACGATGTTTCGTTAGAATTCGAAAAAGGTGAATTTGTTGCAATCGTAGGTCCAAGTGGCTCAGGTAAATCAACCTTTCTTCATTGCCTGAGCAGTCTTGAAAACGCAACCTCAGGTGAGGTTATTTATAACAACGAAAGTCTTAAAAAGTATAATGATAATCAGCTTTCAATTCTCAGAAGAAGGCGTTTTGGATTCGTTTTTCAGGCATATAACCTTGTAGAAGAATTGACAGGCTATGAGAATATTTTACTCCCCATTATGCTGGATAAAAAGAAACCTGATGAAGAGTACCTTAAAAAGATTATTGGTATTTTAGGTATTGAAGACAGACTTTCTCACCTTCCGTCTGCTCTTTCAGGTGGTCAGCAGCAGAGAATCGCTATTGCAAGAGCACTTGCAAACAAACCATCAATCCTTTTTGCCGATGAGCCTACAGGTAACCTTGACGGTAAAAGTGGCAGAGAAGTGCTTTCACTTCTTAAGTATGTAAGTAAGGAATTAGGCGTAACACTTATTCTTGTTACTCACGATTTGCACGTTGCCGAGCAGGCAGATAGAGTTATAAGAATTGAAGACGGTGCTGTTGTTTCCGATAGCAAAAAAGATAATTAAAAAATGCGGAATGCGGAATGGGCTTCGCAAGAGGTAAAGATAGAAGAATAAAGTAAAGGTGTGTTTGAGCCTCTCTTCGAAG
>JAZSGB010000055.1:0-19929 GCA_045532505.1 Acutalibacteraceae bacterium
CCCTTTAAAAATACAAGAAATATAAAATTGTTGAAAAAAGTATGTTTTATACTACGAACAAACTTCGCCACTCGACGTACCCTTGTACGCCTTCGGGCAAGCAAAATCAGGCTTCAGCCTTGATTTTGCTCAGTTTGTCCGTTCTGCATCTTTTTTTCCTATCCCCTTTCTTATTGTACAATTTCAAAATTAATTTCACTGTTCAAAAACTCATTGATTTTATTTTTATCTTTATAAGCAGAGTAAGCTATAATAAGCTTTGCATATGCAATCTCTTGTGTAGTGCCGTATAAGAATTTTATTTGATTATTGTTATGTGAGCCGATAATTCTTACTGTATCGTACACCTCACCCTCTTTTTTCGAAGGTGAAATATAAACAGCCACATTATGCTCCTTGCATCTGTCAAGCATATATAAAACCGAGCTTTCACCATAATGATTACAGCTTTCTGTTTTTTCTGCACAGGCTGTGCCCGAGTGATATGTGCCGTGAAGCACAGCAGAAAATTTACTGTAATCAACTACAGAATAATCCATACCTACATACGGCCAAAGCATAAGCACACAGTTTTTCAACGTAAATCCATTATTAATATCAACAAAAGCCTTCTTATCTTCTTGAGGATATTTTTCTTTCAGACTTTCGTTAAGCTTAAAGAAATCGTCATCGTTTATACCCGTAACATCAAAAGCACCGAAGCTGAAAAAATCCTCTGAATAATTTGGGCATTGTTGAATTTGTGCGCCTCTGTGAATGTACATTCTGCCGTTTGAAATGTTTTTATAAGCAACATAAACATCAGGTGTAATACCTTTGCAAATACATTCAACTGCACACCTGAAGTTCTCGTTGCCGTTAGCTCTCGGTAAATCAAGACGGGCGTTACTTGAAACAAAAAATATAGGTACCGAAGTGTTTGCAAGAAGTATTGAGAAAAGGGCTGCAGAATACGCAAGTGTATCTGTACCGTGGGCAAAAATTACACCGTCATACTCACCCTTTGAAACCTCATTTTTATAAGCCTCAAGCATCAAACTCCACTTATCCACAGTCATATTTTCGCTTAAGATAAAAAGATTTTTGCTTAATACTATGTTAACCTCACCTGCAAAAGGTGATGAGGATCTCAAATAATTTTCTTTTAAAGCAACACCTGCACCATCACTCACAGATAAGGTACCGTGCTTGTTTACAGCAGTACAAATTGTACCACCTACTAAAATCAATAAAATATTTTTCATAATACCTTTTAGTAATATAGCGGAAGTAAATGCTTACTCCCGCTATATTGTTTTATTATTTCAATTTGCTTTCAAGGAGCTCTTTAATCATTGCAGGCTCACCTGCACCACGAAGCTCCTTCATACAAGCACCAAAGAGTGCCTGTAAAGCTTTTGTTTTACCGTTTTTAAAGTCTTCAACTGCCTGTGGATTTTCGGCAATTACCTTGTCGATAATGCTTTCCACTGCAGAGGAATCAAACTTCTTATCAAGGCCCTGCTCCTTGCAATATGCAACAGGGTCAACACCTTTTTCAACAACTGCAATAAGAATCTTCTTACCTGCATTACGGTTAATTGTGCCGTCCTCAACCATTTTGATGATAGCTGCAAGTGTTTCGGCTGTCATTGTAAGGTCGTTAAGTGTTTTACCATCCTTACGGAGCACACCGGCACAATCAGTAAGAATCCAAGCAGCTGTATCCTTTGGATTACAGCCTAATGCAACTGTTTCATCGAGAAGCTTTGCAATTTTGTGGTTAGAGATAAGCATTTCAATTTCCTTCTCGGAAATTCCTGCTTCTCTGTACTGCTCTGCCTTTTCGTCTACAGCAACAGGCTTATTTGCCTTAATTTGCTCAAGCCATTCATCATCAATAATAATAGGCATAAGGTTAGCATCAGGGAAATAACGGTAATCTGCCTCTGTTTCCTTATTACGCATTGCCATAGTTTTGCCTGTAGCCTCGTCAAAACGTCTTGTTTCCTGAACAAGCTCTTCAAGGTCAAACTCAAGGGCGTCTATATGGCGCTGTGCCTCATAACGAATTGCCTTTTCAATTGCTTCGAAGGAGCTCATATTCTTAATTTCTGTACGAACACCAAACTCCTCGCTACCTTCAGGTCTTACAGAGATGTTGATATCGCAACGCATTGCGCCCTCTTCACACTCTGAAATACCACTTGAACGGAACATAGATTTAAGCTTATTAAGGTATACAAGCACCTCTTCAGCACTACGGAAATCAGGCTGAGTAACAATCTCGATAAGTGGAACACTTGTACGGTTAAAGTCAACATAAGAGGAATTACCACTGTGAACAAGCTTACCTGCATCCTCTTCCATATGAATTTGCTTAATGCGAATATCTCTTGCGCCATCACTTGTTTTAACAGTAACACAGCCATCTGTACAAATTGGGTGGTTAAGCTGTGTAATCTGGTAAGCACAAGGAAGGTCAGGATAATAGTAGTTTTTCTTATCAAAGGTTGTGTAACGGTTGATATTACAGTTAAGCATAATACCTGCAGTAACAGCAAGCTCAACAACACGCTTATTCATAACAGGGAGCATACCCGGCATACCACTACAAGCAGGGCAAACACAGTCATTAGGCTCATTTGCAGCAGAGTGTCCGCCACAGGAGCAGAATATTTTTGATTCGGTGCTTAATTCAACGTGAGTTTCAAGACCGATAACTATTTCATATTTCATACTCATTCACCCTTCCTTTCAACGCTGTGTGCAAGGCTGAGAAGTGTGCTTTCAGAGAAAGCCTTACCCATAAGCTGTACACCACCACTTACAAGGGCAGGTACACCTATAAGGTTTGCTACTGCTGTAAACACACCTTCGTTGAATACATTTTCAAAGGCGCTGTATATATCGTAGCTTTCGTATGCAGCCTTACTGCAAACAGGGGTAAGAACTGCATCGTAGCTTTCGAAAAGCTTATCAAAGCTCTCTTTAACTACACGGCGCACTCTGAGAGACTTATCGTAGCAAGCCTTGTAACGATTTTTTGATAAAACATCTGAGCCGTAAAGTATAACTGCCTTTGTAAGGAAGTTAAAGCCCTCTGTTCTTGAGTTTACATACAACTCATCTATATTTCTTGCTTTTTCCGAACGGTGGCCGTATTTAACACCATCGTAACGAGAAACGTTGTTGCAGGTTTCGGCACACATAAGAATCTGCCAAGCTGTATTCGCAACAGTAAACATATCGCAAGAAATCTCATCAACCTCTACACCGTTTGCACGCAATGCAGAAATGTATGCTTCTGTTTTTGCTTTAGTTTCACCGTCTGCCTTTTCAAGCAACTCTTTAATAACACAAACCTTTCTACCCGAAACAGCTTCATCAACAGAATACACATAGCCTTCTGCAGACAAGCTTGTGCCGTCTTTATTATCGTGGCCGGCAATAACGCCCATAATTTCTGCAACGCCCTGTGCATTCTTTGAATACACACCTACCTGCTCACCTGATGCTGCACAGGAAATAACACCGTAGCGAGATACTGTGCCGTAGGTTGGTTTAAGGAAATCAACACCTGCAAGTGCTGCTGCACGTCTTGTAGCGCCGTTCATATCAACACCAAGTGCTGCTTTAACCTGACCCTGTGCAACAAGAGTAGCTGCTGCACCCGAAAGTGCGCCCTCTTGTGGAGCATAGTGTGAAAACTCACCAACTAAATCAAGTCCGAACTCACCTACGTGAGTTTTGCCTGAAATTTCATAGCCCTTTGCTTCAAGGCGTGTTACTGCCTCTGCGCTGAATAAAGGCTTGTAGCCCTCTAATATTTTTGAACCTGCTGTTGACGGTGTACCCTTTACAAGTATGGTATCATCAACTGCAATTGTACCTTTTTCACATATAACTGCTGAATAATATTTCATACTGTACACCTCACTTTACAAGTCTTGGTACTTGCCAGCTATCATCACTACGGGCAGGAGCGCCTTCAAGAAGGCTCTCTCTTGTAAACGGCTGACTGCGTACATCTTCACGTAAAACGTTTGTCATTGGCATAACATGAACCATCTCTTCAACACCCTCTGTATTACAAGATGCAAGAGTCTGTTCATTTGTGCTCATCATATTGAAAATACCCTGTACTGCTGCTTCTTCTTCCTCTGTAAGAGCAATTTGGTTAAGCTGCTGTGCATTCGAGAAGGTAGAGCGCTTACCGGAGGACTGCTTACCTGCGCCTGAAGAGGTACCTGCAGAGCGCTGTGCAAGTGCACTGCCACTACCTAAAAGGTGAACATCCTCGAGCTGTTGGTTTGTTACCTCACCCGGTGCGCCTAAAAGAAGGTCTTGTGCATTACCGTTAAGTGGGAATGCAATAACCTCAAGAATCTTTTCTTCATCTGTAAGGAGCATTACCATACGGTCAATACCGGGAGCCATACCTGCGTGTGGTGGTGCGCCGTACTGGAATGCTGTGTAAAGAGCATTAAATCTCTTTTTAAGCTCATCCTCATCGTAGCCTGCTATGGAGAATGCCTTTTTCATAATTTCTATATCGTGGTTACGAACTGCACCTGATGCAAGCACTATACCGTTACAAACAAGGTCGTACTGATATGCAAGAACCTCTGTTGGGTCTTTGGTAAGGAGTGCCTCCATACCACCCTGTGGCATTGAGAATGGGTTATGGGTGAAAATAGTTTCGCCTGTTTCCTCATCATCCTCATACATTGGGAAGTCTACAACAAAGCAGAACTCGAAGGAATCGTCGCTTATAAGGTCAAGCTGTTCCTTTCTTGCAAGCCAGGTACGAATCATACCTGCCTTTTTCTCTGTAACATTTTTCTTATCATCACAAATAAAGAAAAGTGTTTCACCCTCTTTAACACCTGTAAGGGCTGTAATTTCTTCTTTTTGTGCATCTGTTAAAAATTTTGCGATTGGTCCAAGGAATACTCCGTCTTTAAGAGTAATGTAGCCAAGGCCACCAAGTCCCACCTCAGGGGAGGTTGCGTACTTAAGAGAATCCTCAAAGAATTTATTTGACTTACCTGAGCAATCTGCAACAATACCTCTTACAGGCCTGCCCTTGAATGCAGGGAAGCTTACACCTGCAAAGAAATCTGTTAAATCGCAAATAACAAGTGGGTTTCTTAAATCAGGCTTATCGGAGCCGTAGGTCATCATAGCATCTGCATATGTGATTCTACGGAATGGCTTTTCTGTAACCTTTTTATCGGAGAAGGTTTTGAAGGTATCGTAAATAACATCCTCACAAACCTCAAGCACCTCTTCCTGAGTTGCAAATGCCATTTCAAAGTCAAGCTGATAAAATTCACCCGGTGAACGGTCTGCACGAGCATCCTCATCACGGAAGCAAGGTGCAACCTGGAAGTACCTGTCGAAGCCTGATACCATAAGCAGCTGCTTAAACTGCTGTGGTGCCTGTGGCAAAGCATAGAATTTGCCCGGATGCTTACGGCTTGGCACAAGGAAATCTCGAGCGCCCTCAGGTGATGATGCAGTAAGAATTGGTGTTTGCATATCAAGGAAGCCCTTATCCTCCATAGCATTTCTCAAATGACGAATAATTCTTGAACGCATAACAAGATTTTCGTGATTCTTAGGGTTACGAAGGTCGAGATAACGGTATTTAAGACGAAGCTCATCCTTGCTCATTCTTGATGCCCTTACCTCAAAAGGAAGCATATTTTGGCTCTTGCCAAGCACCTGAAGAGAATCTGCAAGGAGCTCTACATAGCCTGTTGCAATTTTGGTATTAACGGTTTCAGGGTCTCTCTTTTCAACAACGCCGCTTACGGATATAACGGTTTCACGGTTAACATCCTTTAAAAGCTCCTCGTTGTGAATAACAACCTGTGTAACTCCTGTGTAGTCGCGAAGGTCAACGAAAATAACACCACCGTGGTCGCGCACAACATCTACCCAGCCTGCAAGCTGAACAGTCTGGCCGATGTGCTTATCACAGATATCGTTACAATATAACGTTCTGTACATATTAAACGCCTCCTATATAAAAATAGAATCAAGAGTGGGGCAAGCGTATCCGAAACAGATTTTGGGATAGCATTTTCCACTCATATTTTGTTAAAATACTCGTAAATCCGTTAGGATTTACTGCGTTTTTGCCTCATCTGAGAGAAAAATGCTCAATCACAAAATTCTTCGACCTTAAATGTAAGAGGTTTCGTGGAATTTTGGTCGCATTTGACTGCAGACAGGCTGGCGCCTTTCAAAGGCAAATCGGGCAAAAGTTCCGAAAACCCTTCATTTAAGGCTGCTTCGGATATACTTGACCCACTCTGACTAAAAAAATATGCCCCGGGAATATAAAAATATTCCCGGGACGAGTAAACTGATTCACCCGCGGTGCCACCCGCTTTGATGCTGAAAAGCATCCACTTTAAATTTTAAATTGTGTACTGCACAAGTGTTCCCAAGCTTACTACTCATCTCAAACGCGCTTTCAGTCGGTGACGCATTCTCCCTGACAGACTTTCCACAAAAGCCGAGTCTTTGCAGGTAAGAGCCTATTCACTCTCACGCTAATCATTATAACAAAAATTTGGTTTTTGTCAACAAATATTTTATGGGAATATTGGTAATTTTACCTTTTTAATTATTAGGAGCTGCAGTTTTGTGTGGAATATTTTCCTGCATCATAAAAAGAAGCTCATCTACGGTTACAAGCTGTACATCCTCATCGAGCTGACTAACAAAATAAGAAAGATTTTCAATACTAATTGTCCAAGGATGAATGTTTATTACACTGTATCCGTTTACAGAATTCACATCTATATCATATTCGTTAACAATTTGTGCCTGCTGCTGTAACCACTCTTTTGTTACGGTAGCCCCTTCTCCATCGGGGTGCCAAAGGGACATACGGTTAGAAACAAATGGCTTTTCATTTACAAAATACACTTTTCCCTTTCCACCCTCATACCTTTCAGGGTCAAGGCTTAAAATACCACCCTTAATATTATCGTAGCGAGCATAGTATTGAAGGCTGTTTTCGAGCCTTTTATTACCAATGTATGTTGAGGGCGTATTATCAAGAACACAAACATATTCCAAATCACTTTTTGCCATAGCGTAGGCAGTAATATCGGTAAACCCTGCAAGGGCATTTTTAGGATATTCTGTAGGGTGCATATACCCGGCTCCCGAAACACCTGCAATAAAATAATCGTTCTCAGTAGCCTGTGAATATACCATATTCATTGTTAAAGGAGAAAACTCCTGCATTGACGGTGAAAATGACCAGCTGATTGGGAAGGCTTTTTCGAGAGCAAGCTTTTGAAAATATTCATTATATCCGTTTTGAATCCATTGAACATTATCGCCATCACTAAAAACAAGTGCACAATAATGCTTATTTGTATCTGTATACTCTTTTGTTGTACTATGCTTTTGTTCAGGTATTTCGTATTTAAAGGATGCTAAAACGCTGTTGTTGTGGCTATGGTCTGACGGTATAACCATATTACCGTTTTTTGATGCCTGTGTTACATACTTTACCTCGTACTTTGCCCAACCCAAAACAGGCACATTATCACCTGCATATTTTATAACCTTTTCTCTGAATCCATCTCCGTCCTCGTCATCATCAATATAGAATATATAAAAGCCCTGCTGTATAGCAAGGTCTCTTAATCCTGTTGCTTCATATTTAAGGCTTACAATTGCATTAAAATCAAATTCCTCTTTATGCTCGTCAAAAAAGCTTTCTTGAAAACCACGGTTATATTCATCGTCTGTTAAGTCCTCCTTCAAAACGAAGCCTGTATCATCTGCAACAGCTTTAAGGCTTTCGGGCACAGGTAACCAGCCGTATAGTGATGCAAGGTTTGTTGCAACGTTAAGGCCCTCTGCTTTTTCGGTTTCCTTGTACAAAACATAGCCGTTATCTGCAATTTCACCTTTAAAAGCTTCCAAAAGAGTGGTAAGAGTCCAGTTATTTCCTTTGCTGTCCTTATACACAAGCTCTATACCTTTATCTTCAAAGGCTTGGAGGTACTTTCTGTCCATCTCGTTGGTTATGATAAATATTTTCGGTACTTTCCTTGCCACAACTCCCTGCAGACTTACTGCCATATGTCGCTCCTCTTTATTTCTAAAGGTGGCAGAATCTATAACATAAAGCTTTTCGGGCATTTTATACTCTCTGCAGATATCCCAACAGCCCTCAAGTTCTTCAACATTCTTTTGCTCCGGCACAGCAGAAGAAAAGCTGCAAAGCGATAATACAGCTATAGCTACAGCTAAAGCTACTGAACATAAAGCAAGCAATATTCTCTTCTTTTTCATTTAGATTTGCCTCCAATCACAAACTTATCTTTTTCCTCAAGGTCTAATAATGTAACTATATTCTCAAAATTATCTTTCGCTGTTTCAAGTGCTTCTATCTTATGTGCATCACTGCCTAAATAGAATTTACAGCCACAATCCTTTGCTATAAAATACGGCCTTAAAAGAATTGATTTTTCTTCATCGGTCATTGCAAGGGTTTTCATATTAAGCTCTATTCCTACGCCTTTTTGTGAGCAAAGCGAGAACACATTATAAAGCTCTTTTTCAGGTAAAAGCCGTATAACCTCTGTTGTTCTTTCTTTAAATATGTGGCCACAGGTAAGGTGTGCTATACCCGTTTTGTGCCAAGGCAATTCTTTTCCCAACAGTTTATAAAGCCGTTCAAGCCAAAGACCTGCAGCCTGCTTAGGTGTTTGTATTTTTTCTCTTACAGTATTACCTGCAAGGTGCATATGTGTTGTAGGCACAGTTATAAAATCCAATTTTTCTAACGCACTTTTCCCTACACCCAAAACAAAATTATAGTCCATATCTGCCTCTGCGCCAAAAAGAAAGTCTATCCCCTCTGCTTGTGGTAACGGCAAGGCAGAGCAAAGGCAAGAAAAGCGCTGTCCCTCGTGCCATTCTGCTTCACTTTCAACAGATTCATCCCATAAGTGGTTAGTAAGGCATATTTTTTTAAAACCGTTATTTATCCCATATTCAAGTATAGCCTGTGGTGTTTGTCTTTCATCGTGGCAACAGGGCGAAATTGTTGAGTGAATATGAAAATCGTGGTCAATTGCAAATCGCATAATTTCATCCTCATAACAAAGTGAATTTACAACAAAGGAAAGTTGTGGTATTATTTGAGTACATAATATCACATTGGAGATAAATTTAAAATGTTTTTTAAAAAAATAGGCAAACAAGTACATTTTATAAGTGCCGCAAAAAGCGTATCAAGAAACGGTGAGGGCTCCTTTATTCGACTAAAAAACGGCGATATTCTTTTTGGCTACACTGAATTTAACAGCAGTGGCAGAGAGGATGAGGATATTGCTCACATTTGTGCTGCAATTTCACACGATGAGGGCGAAACCTTTTCAGAAGGCTTCATACTTTTCGAAAAACCGACTAACGCCGTAAACATTATGAGCCTTTCGTTTTTAAGAATGGCAAATGGTGATATAGGTGCGTTTTATATTGTAAAAAACACAGACGGTACAGATGATATTGTGCTTACACGCTCAAATGATGAAGGTAGCTCCTGGAGTGAGCCTGTGAGCTGTATTGCAGATGTTTTGCCTGCTGATTACTACGTTTTAAACAATGACAGGGCTGTGTACCTTTCAACCGGCAGAATAATTTTACCCTTAGCAAGGCACACAATTTACACCAATACAAATGAATTTGCACCGGGTGAGCTTCGTTTTGTTTACTCGGATGATGACGGTTTTTCCTGGAGTGCCTCACCTACTGTACTTAAGTGCCCTTTCCCCTGCGATGAAAACGGTCTTCAGGAGCCCGGTATTTTCGAAAAAAAGGACGGTGCCTTGTGGTGCTATACAAGAACGGGCTTGGGCTACCAGTTTGAAAGCTTTTCAAAGGACGGTGGTATGACCTGGTCTGAGCCTGTACCGAATATATTTTTTACATCTCCCTGCTCCCCAATGCTTGTAAAAAAAGCACACGGCGTAACGCTTGCTGTTTTTAACCCTATACCCGAGCATATTTTAAGAGATGATGAAAAGGAATTTTGGGGACGCACCCCTTACGTAATGGCAATTGACCTTAACGGTGATACCGAGTTTTCACAAAAAAGCCTTTACTATATTGAGAATGATTTAAATAACGGCTACTGCTACCCTGCAGTTACAGAGTGTGATGGTGGTATACTTGTTGCTTACTACCACAGCAACAACACAGATTGCTGCTTGAACAGCACAAAAATCATAAAAATAATGTTTAATGAAATCAAGTGAAGCACACATCTATGACCTACAACACTTGAAACTGCTAATCGTCTGTGATATACTGACACAAACACACAAAAATATTTTAATACGGAGGTAAAAAAAATGGGAGCAATTCTTAAAATGATCATGGCATTTATGATGTCATTTTTACAATTTATGGCACCAATCAACAATTTTATAGATGCAGGTGGTGAAGCTTCCTATTTCACAAAATGGAACTTAAAAACCGAATTTACTGAATCTGCTTACACGGTTATTGAAAAAGACCCGACAAAGGATTTTGTTATACTTAACCTTACCGATGTTCAGCTTGGTGAGGATGAGGTTTTCTCAGAAGTAGGCACACGTGCAAACAATATGATTGCATCACTTATCGAAAAAACTCAGCCGGACCTTATCACACTTACAGGCGATAATGCCTGGGGTACAGTTGCTTATATGGAGCTTATAAATTATATTGATTCATTTGGTATTCCGTGGGCTCCCATAATGGGTAATCACGACGGAGAGGGCTGCGTAAGTGAGTTTTGGGCAGCAGAGCTTTTCACACAGGCAGAAAACTGCTTGTTCCAATTTGGTCCTGAGAATATGGGTTACGGTAACTATATTTTAAATGTTATTGAAAACGGTAAAATCATTCATACATTATTTATGCTTGATACTCACTCAAACCGAGATTACACATTAGAGGATGGCACAGTTTTAGAGGATGAGTACGACCACCTCTGGCCACTTCAGATGAACTGGTATAAATGGGCTGTTAACGGCATCGCACAGCAGGAAGGCAAAGTAGTTGAAAGCACCTGCTTTATGCACATACCTGTTATCCAGTACAGATATGCATGGGATGATGCTTGGGACGAAGAGGCACAGTCCTTCCGTCCGGAATATGCAGAAAACGCCTTCGGTAAAAACAGCGAATGGGTTTGCAGTGCACCTGTAGATAATGGCTTCTTTGATCTTTGCAAAGAGCTTGGCAGCACAAAGAATATGATTGTTGGCCACGACCACGTTAACTCTTCATCTATTGTTTACGAGGGCATTCGCCTTACCTACGGCTTAAAGCTTGGTGAAGGCTGTTACTTTGAAGATGGTATGACAGGTGGTACTACACTTACAATCAATTCACAGGGTAATGTTACAACAGAGCACCACTATATGGCGTTATCATAAAAATTAAATAATCTACCCAAAGCCGTTGCATTGCGACGGCTTTTATTATTTGCTTTTAACAGAGTTTATGGTATAATATAAAAAGCAAAAAGCTTTTCTTGCGGAGGGTAATATGAATATACTTGTAATAAACGGTAGTCCTAAAGGTGAAAACAGTGTAACACTGCAAACAATGCTTTACCTCGAAAAGTGCTACCCGAATAACAGCTTTGAATATTTACATGCAGGGCAAAAAATAAAATCTCTTGAAAGAGATTTTTCAAAAGCTGCCGAGTCCCTCGAAAGAGCAGATTTAATCATATTTTCCTACCCTGTATATACATTTATTGCCCCTTACCAGCTCCACAGATTTATTGAGCTTATTAAGGAAAATAATATTGAATTACAAGGAAAATTTGCTACACAGTTTACAACCTCAAAGCATTTTTACGATGTTACGGCACACAGATATATTCAGGATAACTGCTGTGATTTAGGCATCAAATATATAAAAGGGCTTTCTGCCGATATGGAGGATTTGTTAAAGCCACTCGGTCAAAAACAGGCTAAGGAGTTTTTTGAGCACACACTTTTTTGTATGGAAAATGATGTGTACGAAAAATCCTCTATTATAAATGCACAGCCTAAAAATGTTACTGTAACGGTACCACAAAGCAATAACGCTCAAAAAGGTGGAGATATTGTAGTGCTTACCACTGCAAAGGACATCGACACTCAACTTTTAAAAATGATTGAACGCTTCAGAGCTGTTTGCAAAAGAAACACCCGTGTAATTAACCTTAAGGATTACCCATTTAAAGGTGGCTGCTTGGGTTGCCTTAACTGCGCAGTTTCGGGCAAATGTGTATACAAGGATGGCTTTGATGAATATTTAAGAGCTACAATTCAATCTGCACAAGCTATAGTAATTGCATTTACAGTTAAAGACCATTCAATGGGAGCAACCTTCAAGCTATACGATGACCGTCAGTTTTGCAACGGACACAGGGCAGTTACAATGGGGATGCCTATGGGCTACCTTGTAAGTGGTAACTACAGCACGGAGTTCAACCTGCAAATGGTTATTGAAGGCAGAGCACAGGTTGGCTCAAACTTCCTTGCAGGTGTTGCAACAGATGAGGAAAACCCTGATTTTGAAATAGACAAATTAGCAGAAAACATAGAGTACGCTTTGCAAAACAGCTATGTACCACCACAAAACTTTTACGGTATCGGTGGTATGAAAATATTCAGAGATTTAATTTGGCTTATGCGTGGCATTATGAAGGCAGACCACAAATTCTACAAAGAGCATAAACAATACGATTTTCCTCAAAAGAAGCGTGGCACTATGATTGCAATGTGCCTTTTAGGTACGCTTATTTCTTCTGATAAAATGAAGGCAAAGGCAGGAAATATGATGAGCGAGGGTATGCTTATGCCGTACAAAAAGGTGCTTGAAAAGGAAAGCCAAAAGCAATGAAAATTATAGAAAGCTTTATTAAAGGAAAAAGCAATAATCAAAGTCTTTGTGAGGACAGATTACTTATTACAGAGTATTTCATTGCAGTTGTAGACGGTGTAACATCAAAAAGTGAGCGCACCTGGGACGGCAAAACAGGTGGAGTAGCTGCTGCAGATGCAGTTTGCTTTGCAATAAAGGCTTTCCCTCAAAACATTACTGCAGAAAATGCCGTTTTACTTTTAACTGATGCTGTTGCCTCCCTTTATAAAGAAAACGAAGGAAAGGGCGCTGCTGCTGCAGGTGTAATTATATACAGCCCATATCACAATGAAATATGGAGCATTGGAGACTGCCAATGCATAATAAACGGTAAAAAACATTTACACGAAAAAAAGATAGATGTTATTCTTTCGCAAAAAAGAGCAGATTTTATAAGGACTGCTATTGAAAACGGTGCTTCAGAAGAAGACTTTTTCAAAAATGATACAGGCAGAGAGCTTATTTTGCCTGAAATTAAGCAACAACACAAATTTGCAAACGTAGTTTGTGAATTAGGCTATGGCGTAATAAACGGCACAAGCGTTCCACCTAACTTTATTATTAAGCACCAAGTAAACGTTGGTGACGAAATTGTACTTGCAAGTGATGGCTACCCGATACTTTGCGATACCCTTCAGGAAAGTGAGTATCTTTTAGAAAAAGAGCTTTCAGAAAACCCATTGTGCTACAAAAATTACAAATCCACAAAGGGAATAAAAGAAGGAAATCTCTCCTTTGATGACAGAACATATATTAAATTCAAAATATAAAAAACGGTTGAGTCAATAAAAAACTCAACCGTTTTTATTATTTACCTGTATTGACCATTTGTAATTTCGTTGCCTTTTGGCCCCAGGCATTTGCCCATGCCTCGCAGTAAAGAGTGTAATATGAAATATTATTTTTCTTTCGGTAGCCCTCAAAGCAGTTGCACCAAATAACAGACGGTAATGCAATTACTATATAGTAAAGAGGTCCTAAAAGAAGGCATTGCCAGGTGTGGCCGTATTCGTGAATACGAGTGTTATAGCTCCAAGGGTTAGGCTCCTCGCCCCTATCCTTTATAAATATGAAGAGCCCCATTGAAAGTCCACCTGCATTCCAAGGCATATACACTATATTTGCATACCCGAATTTTTGATGACGGTATTTTAACACCTTTGTGCATATTAAGTAGGCTACCCCTCCCACAATATTTACAGGCAAGCCCCAGGTCCATTGAATCAAATAAAAAAGAATATCTTTAATAACATTTTTCTCTTTTTCAGGTTCTGTAACGGTTATATCTACATTTTTAATATCTTCCATAATATCACTCCGTTTGTGCAAGCTGACGCTTAGTTTCTTCTTCTTTTTCTATAAGAATTATATATTTGCCCTCTTCATTTATATCAAGGGTGTGTATTTCTGCTTCGTTGTTACCTTTACCAAGCCATGTATCGCAAAGCTTGTAGCCCGAAAGAAGCTCACACCTTTCTTTTTCATACTCAGTAAGGGTAACTGTGCCGTATTTACGCTTTGTGGCAATTGCTGCACGAATCATAGTGTGGTCATCCTTAGTCATCTTAAAGCGTCTGAGCATAAGCCACGCAACAAGTGCGCTAACCATAGGCAATACAGAAACGCAAATTCGAATACCCATAATTGCAGATGATGTCTGCTCAATATAAATACCCTTGTTGCCCGTTACAAGGCCGAAGGAATCGAGAATTGTACCAACAGCAAAGGTCATTACACCACCTACAATTTGCTTTACCATTGTATTAAAGGTGCTTATAACGCCCTCACGGCGTCTGCCTGTAATAAGCTCATCCACATCGGTAAGGTCGGGCAAAACATTGTTACCAACAAAGCCAAGACCACTCATACCAAACGGGTAAAGCACAGCACCACCTAAAATTAAAAGAACAAGTGGAAGTGTACCTGCACCACCCCGGGCGCTGCCCTGCTTAACAAAAAGCAATATTCCTAAACCGATTATCATTAAAGGTGTTACAACAGCTCCACATTTGCTTTTGCCCTTTTTCATAGTAAGGGCGTAGTTAAGTGGAAATGCAAGGGATTCAAACACACCTGCAAAGGTGTTGTATATAGGATAATACTTATAAAGATTTGCAAGGTAGGTTATAAAATAAATGCTTGTTGTTGAATAAAAGCTTCTTGCCATTTGCCAAAAAAACGACATTGTAAAATAATCTCTGAAGGATTTATTTCTAAACACCTGCACATATTCGTTTATAGCAAACTTAACATCAAGTTTCGGGTTAACATCGTTAAGGGAGCTTGGCTCCTTAACATTTTTAAACGTAGCAAATACTGCACAGCCATACACAACAGAAAGTATTATACCTGTTACAAAAAAAGGCATTTTTGAGTTTTGCGAAAGCTCACCCGATGAGCCAAAGGCTGAAAGGCATATAAGCAAAATTATGTATGACGGCACCATACCGACAGAGTTAAAAATATAGCTTACAGATGTATACTGTGTACGCTTGTTATATTCAGGCGCAAGGGTTGGTAGCATTGCAACGTGAGGTACATCTACCATCGTGTACGCCGTTTTATAAAGTATATACGCAAAGGCGTAGTAGAAAACACATACAGATGGATTTTTTGTTGCATCTAAACCGAAGGAGTTCCACATCATAGTATAGGAAACCATAATAAGCGGAATACTCCATAAAAGGTACCTTCTGTGTCTGCCGTATTTTGACCTTGTACGGTCGGTTATAATACCCATAATAGGATCGTTAATACCATCCCACACAGTTGCTATCATTACAATAAAGGTAGCATATTTCAAATTCATACCTACAACATCTGTTAAATATGCCGTAAAGTACATGCTTATGATGTAGCCGCCGCCACCCATAAATATATTTGCAAAGCAATATTGAATCATAGGCCAAACAGTTTCGGTAAACTTGCCCTCAACCCCTATTGCTTTTTTAAATCTTTCACCCAAATTAATCACTCATTTATTTATAATTTTTAATATAGTGCTTGTAGAACGCTACTGCGTTACCTACTGCTTTTATGGAGATGTTTTCGTTTTCGCTATGCACACTTGCAAACTGCTGTGCATTCATTTCAATAGGCGCGAAGCGAATTACACAGGGGCAAATATCACTTAAGTGCCTTGCATCTGTGCCTGCAGGTAAAATATATGCAGCACTTGCCACGTGAGGAAATATTTCTGCAATACATTTTTTAGTATAGCTAAACGCCTCACAGCTCATATCGGCAGGCTTGTGGTATTCATTAAACTCACCGTCAACAACAGTTATATTGTATTTCTTTGCAATTTTTTTAATTTGTTCAAGGTCTTTTTCCAGGTCCTCATCATTTACACAGCGAAGTGTTGCCTTTGCTGTGCACTTTTTATCCTCGTAGCTACCGTTTATTTCAAAAAATGTGCAGGAGGTACCAAGCATTGAGCCTGCTTGTGCATTCACCTTTGGCATTACCCTTTTTAGTAATCCACCAAAGCACCAAAGGTTTGAAAACAGAACCATCATAGGTAATGGTGTATACGCACACAAATCCTCAAACATTGCTTTAACCTGTGGGTAAAGCTTTTTGATAAAAATATCCTTTGAATTAACCTCATTTATAAATGCAGACATTCTTGCAACAGGTGTGTTTGTGTTGCCCGAAAGACCTGCGTGAGATGTACCCTCCTGTGCCGTGCAAATTATTCTGCGCCTGCCCTTTTCGTGCACAGCCATCATAGCACACTTACATTTCATACCTGCAAGTGGTGGGTCAATAATAGCTCCACCCTCATCCAAAACTGTTTCAAGCGTAATATTATTCTTTTCAAAATATTCAAGCACAAGTGGAATACCGTTGCCACCTATTTCTTCATTGTGAGAAGAGCCTATGTAAACATTACATTGAGGAACAAAGCCTTCTTTTAAAAGCTCTTCAAGTGCTTGCAGCTCTGCAAAAAGAGAGGTTTTTGTATCCACTGTACCTCTGCCCCATATCGCATCGCCGTAAATTTCACCACAAAAGCCCGGGTGCTCCCATTCGCCTTGTACCTCAACAACATCGTGGTGGCTCATAAGCATTATATTACGGGTAGTATCTTCACCATCAATTTTGTAAAGCCAACAGTCGTCGCCAAATATTAAAATCTCTGCTTTTGAGTGCAAAACAGGGAACAGTCTTTCTGTAACCTCACGGAGCTTTTTAAACTCCGTTTCGTTAAAGCCCCCCTCCTGCGAAACTGTTTGACAACGAATCATTTCGCCGAGAGATGTAGCGTACTCTGTTTGCTCCTGCTGTGTGTAATGGGCTATTTCTACCCCTAACCTGCGAGCTTTTATTTTAACAATTGCAGTTTTTATAATTAACACAGCAATAAAAACAGCTAATAAAACTAAAATATATCTCATATCACACGCCCCAAAAGTATGTAGAATCTTGTATTTAATTGTAACATTTTAATAAACAATATACAAGTATTTCGTTATTTAAATCAATTGCTAAAGCGTCTTGTTTAAGGTAAAATCGAATTACAAAATAAAAAGGAGATGTTTATATGGCTTTTTTTAAAAAACCTGATGCGGCAGCAACTCTTTCCGAGCGTGATATTTTGCAAAACAAATACAAAAACGCTCGAAGCAACCTATTACTTGTAGTTATTTTTTCACTTGTTAACTCGGTAATGTGTCTTTTCGGAAGCTCTTCTTACTTCCTTTGGTCAGCATCCATACCTTATTACTTTACACTTTACGGTATGGTTTACACAGGCAGATTCCCTGCAGAATATTATGCAGACTGGCCGGATTTTGTTCCAATGGGCGACAGCTACCTTGCAACAATGGTTACAACTGCTTTTGTTTGCATTGCTGTGTATTTGCTTTTCTGGTTCCTTTCTAAAAAGCACGGATTCGGTTGGCTTGTGGCAGCGCTTGTTTTCTTTGTTGTAGATACATTATATATGTTCTACACCTCAGGCTTCTCTGCTGATATGATTCTTGACATATTGTTCCATGTATGGGTAATTGCTACACTTATAATGGGAATTGTAGCAGCATTAAAGCTAAAGAAATTACCTGCCGAGGAAGCTCCACAGATGTATGTTGCACCACAGCAAATGCCATTTGATGGCACACTGCCTCAGCCTGTTGAGGTACCTTATACACAAGCACCACAAGAAATTGCAGACACACCTAAAGAAGATTAATCTATGACAGATAAAGAAAAACTCCACTCAGGTAAGGTTTACTACCCAAGTGGAGAGGAAATAATGACAGAGCAGCTCGGCTACCTTGATAAGCTATATGATTTTAATATGACACGCCCTACACAGCTTCAAAAGAGAGCTGAAATGCTTAAAGAGATGTTTGCTGAAATAGGCGAAAACTGTTATATTGAGCCACCCTTCCACGCAAACTGGGGTGGACACCACGTGCATTTTGGTAACAACGTGTATGCAAACTTTGGGCTTACAATGGTTGATGATACCCACATTTATGTAGGTGATTGCACAATGTTCGGGCCTAATGTTGTAGTTGCAACAGCAGGGCACCCTATAAGCCCTGAGCTACGCGAAAAAGCATACCAGTACAATATGCCTGTGCACATAGGTAAAAACTGTTGGATTGGCGCAGGTGCACTTATAATGCCCGGCGTTACAATCGGCGATAACACGGTTATAGGTGCAGGCAGCGTTGTTACAAAGGATATACCTGCCAATGTGGTGGCAGTAGGTAACCCTTGCAAGGTAATGCGCGAAATAAGCGAGCACGACAGAATTTATTATTACAAGGATTTAAAAATTGATTATAGTGATTTATAAAAACAAGGCTGTTACGAAAAATCGTAACAGCCTTGTTTTTATTCGATTGTTTCAATATCGTATGGAGTTGTTTGATAAACGAAATAGTTAAGCCAGTTAGAATACAGGAGATTTGCGTGTGCTCTCCAGGTATTTACAGGTGGTTTAGTTATATCGTCATCAGGGAAATAATTTTTAGGCATTTTTATACTTATGCCTGCATCTCTATCACGAAGGTACTCGTTTTTAAGTGTATTTGTATCGTACTCCGAGTGGCCTGTAACAAAGATTTGCTTTCCGTTTTCAGAGCTTACAATATATATGCCTGCTTCCTCGGAAGAAGCAAGAATTTTAAGCTCAGGCACCTTTTCAATATCCTCACGTAATACTGTTGTGTAGCGTGAATGTGGTACCATAAATTCATCGGCAAAGCCTCGCAGTAAGATAGATTGCTTGTAGTCTGCTGTGTGCTTAAACACACCCGAAACCTTTTCCTGTAGCAAATATTTACCAACGCCGTAGTGATAGTAAAGGCCTGCCTGTGCACCCCAACAAATGTGGAAGGTGCTTGTAACGTGAGTTTTGCTCCACTCCATTATTTCGCAAAGCTCTTCCCAGTACTTAACATCCTCAAACTCCATTTTTTCAACGGGAGCGCCTGTAATAATAAGGCCGTCGAACTTTCTGTGCTTAACGTCATCGAAGGTTTTATAAAAAGCAAGGAGATATTCCTTGGGAGTGTGCTTTGGTACGTGGGATTTTGTGTGAATAAGCTCAAACTCCACCTGCAAGGGAGAGTTACCCAAAAGACGTGAAAGCTGAGTTTCTGTCTCTGTCTTTTTAGGCATTAGATTCAAAACAAGAATTTTAAGTGGTCGAATATCCTGAGTTATGGCTCTTGTATCGGTCATAACGAATATATTTTCTGCTTCAAGAGTTTTTACTGCAGGTAATTCGTCAGGTAATTTAATTGGCATTTTTCACACCTCTTTTCATTAATTTAAAATTTAAAATACAAAATTCAAAATTTCGGGGCTACGCCGTTATTATAAAGCTTCGCAAACATAAGGCAAAGATTCTATACAGTCTTTCCAATCATTGAAACAATTTTAATCAAAAGACATACGAGCATACACACCGAAACTATCATAGCTGATTTGTAATTTTCTTTACCTTTTTTCTTAAATGAGAAATACAAAACCAAACCTACAATA
>JAZSGB010000010.1:0-70037 GCA_045532505.1 Acutalibacteraceae bacterium
CCGTGAGCACCCTTTTCTTTTCTGAAACAAGGGCTGTAGCTTGTTAAGGTGTAGGGAAGCTCTTTTTCAGGAGTAATTGTGTCGATAAACTTACCAATCATAGAATGTTCGCTTGTTCCGATAAGATAAAGGTCTTCGCCCTCAATCTTATACATCATGGCGTCCATTTCTGCAAAGCTCATAACACCTGTTACAACCTCTGCACGAATCATATAAGGGGGAACACAGTAGGTAAAACCGCGGTCAATCATAAAATCTCTTGCATAAGAGATAACTGCAGAGTGAAGCCTTGCAATATCACCACAAAGGTAATAGAAGCCGTTACCTGCTACACGTGCAGCGCTGTCAAGGTCGATACCGTCAAAGCTTTCCATAATCTCTCTGTGGTATGGAATTTCAAAATCAGGCACAACAGGGTCGCCGTAGCGCTCAACCTCAACATTTTCGGAATCATCCTTACCGATAGGCACAGATGGGTCAATGATATTGGGAATAATCATCATAATATCGTTAACCTTTTTTGAAAGCTCTGCTTCAAGTTCTTCAAGCTCTGCAAGGCGCTTTGCATCTGCAGCGACCTGAGCCTTCATAGCCTCTGCCTCTTCTTTTTTACCCTGTGCCATAAGCGCACCAATCATTTTGCTGTTTTTATTCCTCTGTGCACGAAGGTTATCTGCCTCGCCCTTAACCTTACGGCTTTCAGCATCGAGTGCTATAACCTCATCAACAAGAGGGAGCTTGCTATCCTGAAATTTATTTTTAATATTCTGTTTTACAGCCTCAGGGTTTTCTCTTAAAAATTTAATATCTATCATTTTAACCTATCTCCTATCAGTAATTATCATTCATTATCAAATATCTTTAAAAGCTTTTTAAGGTCGGCATCATCAAAAAATTCGATTTCAAGCGTTCCCTTTTTGCTTGATTTTGTAACCTTAACTTTTCTTTTAAGCACATCTGCAAGAGCAAGCTCAACCTCATCGTAGTAAGGATTTCTTTTTTTTGCTTTTTTGCCCTTGGCAGGCTCTGCACCCGATTTTCTTGCAAGCCTTTCGGTTTCTCTTACAGAAAGACTCTCTTTAACCACAAGCCTTGCAAGCTCTATTCTGTAATCATCATCGGCAGCTGTAAGTATTGCCCTTGCATGACCTGCAGAAAGCTTATTTTCAAGAACCATATCTTGAATTTCCTCGGGCAAGGAAAGTAGCCTTAATGCATTTGCAATTGCTGAACGTGAGCAACCGATTATTTCTGAAATTTGCTCTTGAGTATAGCCAAACTTATCTGAAAGCTCCTTAAAGCCCCTTGCAGTTTCCATTGGGTTAAGGTTTTCTCTTTGCAGGTTTTCTACAAGGGCAATTTCTGCAACCTGGGCATCTGTTAACTCCCTTATAATAACAGGAACCTCTGTAAGCCCTGCTATGCGAGATGCTCTCCAACGGCGCTCACCTGCAACAAGCTGATATGTGCCATCGTTAAGAGGTCTTACCAAAAGGGGCTGCAGTACACCGTGCTGTGCAATACTGCTTGCAAGCTCGTTAAGCGCTTCTTCATCAAACTGCTTACGGGGCTGCTCCCTGTTTGGCTCTATATCTACGAGCTTAACCTTAGTAACACCCGAGGAGGTAAATTCATCGGTAGAATTATCCTCAAAAATATTACCAAGGCCTCTGCCCATACCTTTTTTTGTTGCCATTTATTTCACCTTATTTCTGCATTTTTAAAAATTCTTCTGCTAAAGCAGTGTAGCTTTCTGAGCCCCTTGAGCCACGGTCATAATAGATAACAGGCTCACCGAAGGAGGGTGCCTCTGAAAGCCTTACATTACGGGGAATAACTGTAGCATAAACCTTATTAGGGAAAAAGTTTTTAACCTCTGCTACAACCTGCTGTGTAAGGTTAAGTCTGCCATCGTACATTGTAAGGAGCACACCCTCAAGCTCAATGTAAGGGTTGTACATTCTTTTTATTGTTCTTACTGTTGCCATAAGCTGTGCAAGTCCCTCGAGGGCGTAGTATTCGCACTGAATGGGAACTATAAAGCTATCGGACGCTGTAAGAGCATTGAGTGTGATAAGCCCTAACGAAGGTGGACAGTCGAAGAAAATAAAATCGTAATCGTTTTGCACAATGGCAAGAGCATTTTTTAAAAGTGCTTCTCGCTTATCCATTGCTGCCATTTCTATTTCTGCGCCTGCAAGATTTATGTTAGAGGGGATAATATCTACACCCTTAAATTTAGTTTTTATAATAGCCTGGCGAGCAGAGCAGGTGCCTATAAGCAGCTCGTAGGAGGTTGCACTTAAGCCTTTTCTTGCTATGCCGTAGCCACTGGTGGTGTTGCCCTGTGGGTCAATATCCACAAGCAAAACTTTTTTGCCCATTTCGCCAAGGCATGCCACAAGGTTAACGGCGCTTGTAGTTTTACCTACGCCACCCTTTTGGTTAACAACTGAAATTACCTTTGCCATTTAGCTTTTTCCTTTCACGATACTTTTACGAAATTTGTTGTATTATGTCAAAAAACAAGTACAAAATTACCCTATTTTCCTATTTTATATATATTTATTAGAGTATATCATATATATAGAAAAAATGAAATAGTTTAAAAATATTTTTTCAAAAAAATAAGAGAAAGTGTCCCGTTTCCACAACACTTCCGATTCCGATATTCCTGGGTATGTTGGCAATACTTATTGCAATAACAGCAACAAGAACAACAGCCACAAATGCAATAAACTTATTCATTTTTACCTTCTTGTTTTTTGCTCCACAAGACGGACATTTTTTTGCATTTTTAGCCATCGGCGCACCACAGGTTTTGCAATTCATCATTTTTTTGTTAGCAACAGGTTTACTCGCGATACGAGAAGGGTGAAAACGAAATTCCTGTAAGGCACATTATTGCCCTTTGCAAATACTACAAAGTATCTGCCGATTATATATTAGGCTTAAAATAAAAAACACCTTGACAACAAAAGGTCAAAAATGTATAATATCATTTGTTCATTGCTGATATAGCTCAGTAGGTAGAGTGCATCCTTGGTAAGGATGAGGTCACCGGTTCAAATCCGGTTATCAGCTCCAAACAAAAATCCGTTCTCGCAAGAGGGCGGATTTTCGTTTTATTATTCATTTTTCTTTATTCATCATTCATTCTTCATCAAACAAAACGGATTTTCAAATGAATAATGAATATTAAAGTCGCTTATGATGATGAATAATGAATAATCTCTCTTTATCCCACACACAAGCGTTGTTGTAGGATTAGTAATGAGTTGTACTGTAATTAAAGCTCTTGAAGAAGATAGAACAGCGAATATTTATGACGACAACGGTAATGGAAGATATGGCTCTGAAGATGTATTCGGAGATAACGCTGACGGTTGGCTTGAATTTGCTGAATCATTTGATTGATTACATAAAACAAAGAGGTGGAAAACTCCACCTCTATTTCTTTGTTCTGATTAATGTGCTTTTGATTATTACTATCATGCTTATCGCTTTTTATTGGTAATGACAACGAGAGCAGGAGAGCTATCCACCAACAGCCCCTTGACCTTACAAGAACAAATTTGTATAATCTAATCAACAAACTATACAGGAGGGTTTTTGTTGGATTTTTTTGAAAAAGCTAAAAGAAAAACCTTTAACACAATAGGTCTTTTAATTAACCGACTTTCGCAAAATGAAAGTGGTGATACAACAGATTTAGAAAAAACCGTTACCCGGGGTATGCCCGAGCTTTTGCGCAAGGCAGGTGCAGAGGGCACGGTGCTTCTCAGAAACGATGGCGTTTTACCACTTTCTAAGGATAGCGTAATTTCCGTTTTTGGCAGAGTGCAAAACGACTATATGTATGTTGGCTACGGCTCCGGTGGTGATGTTATAAAGCCATACACCGTAAGCCTTATGGAGGGCTTAAGAAATATTGGCGCAAGCCTTAACGAGGAGCTTGCCGAAAGCTATGCTAAGTGGTGCAAAGCTAACCCACCTGACCACGGCTTTTGGGGGCATTGGCCACACTACTACCAAGAGATGCCCGTTGATGATGCAGTAATTTTAAAGGCTTCTCAGAACAGCGATTGTGCCATAATTGTTATTGGCCGTTCTGCAGGTGAGGATAGAGAAAACTACCTTACAAAGGGCAGTTATTTTCTCACCGATGATGAAAGCTCCCTTATAAAAAGAGTTTCAAAAGCCTTCAGTAAAACTGTTATTGTTATGAACATCGGCAGTATTATGGATATGGCTTGGGAGCAGGATTTACTTACAAACAACAGTGCTATACTTATCCCCTACCAAGGTGGTATGGAAAGTGGCAACTCTGTTGCAAGTGTGCTTTTCGGCATCGAAGAGCCATCCGGCAGGCTTACAGATACTATTGCCACAAGCTACCATGAATACCCTTGTGCAGATTACTTTGGTGAAAAGGAGTACAACAATTTCTGCGAGGATATTTATGTTGGCTACCGTTACTTTGAAACCTTTGCAAGGGACAAGGTTTTGTACCCCTTCGGCTTTGGTCTTTCCTACACAAGCTTTGAAACACAAGTAATAAGCAACAGCAATGATAATAACACAGTTTCAATAAAGGCTGCTGTTAAAAACACAGGCGCATTAAGTGGTAAAGAGGTTGTTCAGGTTTATGTCCAAGCCCCACAAGGCGCATTAGGCAAAGCAGCAAGGGTTTTGTGTGGCTTTTTAAAAACCCCTACCCTTGCACCAAACGAGGAATACACAGTAGAATTTAATATCCCGTACTATTCCTTTGCAAGCTTTGATGACAATGGTGCAACAGGCTACAAAAACGCCTATGTACTTGAAGCCGGTGAATACAACTTTTATGTTGGCGAAAATGTGCGTGATGCTCAAAAAGCTTTTTCGTTTAATATTAATGAGCTTATTGTTGTAGAACAGCTTACAGAGGCTTGCGCCCCTACTCATCAGTTTAATATTTTTGCAAAGGATTATAAATCAACTCCTGTTGCCACATCTACTGTGGATTTAAAACCTACAATATTAAACAATATCCCAAAAGACTACGGCTACAACGGTGATTTAGGCATTACGCTTGACGATGTAATTTCGGGAAAGGAAACAATGGAAAGGTTCATTTCACAGTTTTCGCTTAAAGAGCTCGAAGCCATCAGCCGTGGTGATTATACTATGGACAGCCCACTTGGCAACAAGGGTAATGCAGGTGTAATGGGTGGTGTGTTGCCTTCCTTAAGGGAAAAGGGTATAAAGCCTATTACAACAACCGACGGTCCTTCGGGTATACGTATTCGCTCCTGCTGTTCGCTTATTCCCATCGGCACAAGCCTTGCCTCTATGTGGAATGTAGATTTGCTGGAGCAAATCTACACAAAGGTCGGCGCCGAAATGAAAGAAAAAGGCTCCGATGTACTGCTTGCTCCGGGTATGAATATACACCGTAGTCCCCTTTGTGGCAGAAACTTTGAATACTATTCAGAGGACCCGTTCCTTACAGGTAAAACTGCTGCTGCAGTTGTTAAGGGCGTGCAGAAAAACGGTGCAGGTGCCTGCCCCAAGCACTTTGCCTGCAACAGCCAGGAAACAAACCGAAACAAAACCGACTCACGCCTTTCTCAAAGAGCTTTGCGAGAGATTTACCTTAAAGGCTTTGAAATTTGCGTAAAGGAAGCAAAGCCGTACACAATAATGACCTCCTACAACAAAATCAACGGTGTTTGGGGACATTACCAATATGACCTTTGCACAAGAATATTAAGAAATGAATGGGGCTTCCAAGGCGTCGTAATGACCGACTGGTGGATGCAAAGCTCAAGCAGTCCCGAATTCCCTCAAATGAAAGATAACGCCTACAGAGTAAGAGCAGGTGTAGATGTGCTTATGCCCGGTGGAAACCGAACAGGCAAAAGAAAGCCTGACGGCACTCTTTTAAAGACCTACGGTAAGCCCGAGGGCATAACCCTTGGAGAAATGCAACAAACTGCAAAAAGAGTTGTAGAGCTTTCAATGAAATTAAAATAATATATTAACGGGCAACACGAAAATACGTGTTGCCCGTTATTTTACAAAAATACCGAGTGCTCATATGAGCACTCGGTTAATATCTATTGGTATTTGATTAGCAAGGAAGGTCTGCTGCGATACAGAGAACTGAACGAGCATCCTCTACTGAAAACTTTCCGTCTTCATCAATATCGCCGATGATGTAGTCAGCATCTGCAGGAGTAATCTGACCTGAAGCCATCTTAAGAGCAATCATAGCATCGTTTGTTCTAACCTTACCACTGTGGTCAAGGTCGCCCAAAACATCATCTGCTACCATTGGCTTTGTGGTTCTCTTGTATGTGTTGTAAAGCCAGAACTGAGGATAGTTTACAGGATCTGTAGTAACTGTCATCTGTTTATCTGACTCAAGGAGCCACATAACAATATCCATTGTGCCGTTTTCAGCCTTGTAGTTGTTGTGCTGCTGATTCTTAATGAACCAAGTCTGCTCAGGGAACATACATGTAGAAGCGTCAACCTTGTAATCCCATGAAACGTGATTGTGGTCATCGTCTATCTTCTGGCTGTAAAGTCTGCCCCAGTCATTGTTTGCCTGAAGGTACTTTGCGCAAGTAGCGCCACCTGACATATAGTATGTTTCAATAACAGCATCACTTGAATCGTAGCCTGTTGAAATAGGTGGCATCTGGCAGTTATAACCACAAACAATACCGAATGTAGCACCATCTGCCATTGCCTGTTCAACAATACTCTTAGCGTTAACCTGCATATCGTGGTAAGCATCAATCTTTGCTTCGTAAGCCTTATCAATTTCTACGCCGTGAGAATCAAAGATAAATTCTTTACCTGCTACATAATCCTCTGCAGGACAAAGGCTCCAAATACCGGGCATACCTGCAAAGTATGGAAGGAAGCTATCTGTATATGTACGAGGAAGGATTCCTGTAGCAAATGCATTAAGGTCGCCAAAATATTCTCTTGAAAGACCATCGTAGCTTGCAATAAATGAAATAACAAATGCTGCAATATGAGTTGTTGCGCTGCCGTTAGCAAGCTGAACAAGGTAGTTTTCAACTGCAAAAACATCGAGTTCAACGTTATCTGTAACAACATCACCAACTGTACTTGTACCCTGCCATGCAGGTGCAGCAAATACAATATTCTTAAGGTGATGGCCACCGAACTGTGCAAGGTATGCAAGTGCAACTGTTGAGCCTTGGCTCATTGCAACCATATTAACACGCTTGCAGTTTGTTTTAGCCTTAACAGCTGAAATAAACTCATTAAGCTCTGCAGCGTTCTTTATCGGGTCATCACGCCAGTCGTATGTAAAGTTGTAAACGTTTTCTTCACCGTGCTTTTCTGCATATGCAAGAGCAAATGTGCTTAAGCCGGCTTTTTCTTCTTCAGTATATGTTGAGATAGGCTCTGTTGTTCTGTAGAAGCCTACTGTTGGGTCAACAGGTGTACCATCAGGATTAAAGCCGAGTGGCTTAAGGTACTCGTTAACTGCAGGAAGAAGATTATCTGCAAGGGCATCAAAATCCTTGTTGCCGACACCGAAGCTTACAAGGCCACCAAGGAAAGCGCCACCAATGTCTTCAATAATTGCTTTAATAAATTCTTCATCTCCGGAGAAAATTAATTCCTCCTCTTCTGTACCAAAATTTTTGTACAGCTTTGTTGAGCCTATACCGTCTATCATAACAAGTGGAGTTGGCGCTGCAGCCGAAACAGGCATAACAAACGCAAGTGCTGTCATGATGAGAGCAAGTGTAAGGCAAACAATTCTTTTTGTTGCTTTCATACTAATCCTCCTAATTCAGATACCAATAGCAGAATACACTACTATATATACAAATCGATTTTATCACAAAATAATTTGAAATGCAATAGAAAAGTATAAATTTAAATCATTTACTTTGACAATTTATAAGTATATTTATTGTTAAAGGTGAACAAGTTTTATTTTAACCTTATAGATATTTCACCTGTTCCTACAATCCCCTTTTCGCCGTTATCGTACTCAACTAAAAGGTTGCAGTTCTCATCAATATCCAAGGCTTTTGCATCAATGCATTTTTCACCACTGTGTATAACAACATTTTCACCAAGCACAAAGCATTTTTTTCTGTACACGGGGATATGCTCTCGGTTCAAAAGATTTTTGTAAAGTGAAAAAAAGCTGTTAAGAAAGTCGGCTATAAGCTTATTCCTCAAATTTTCTTGCTGTTCATCAAAAACAAAGCCTGCAATACCATTTAATTCTTCAGGGAAACCACCCGCGGGAGCGTATACATTTATGCCCACACCAAGAATTGCATAATCCAAGCTTTTGCCACCTGCATTAAAGCCTGCCTGCGTAAGTATTCCACAAACCTTTTTATCATCCAGATAAATATCGTTCACCCATTTAATTTTGGCGTTTTTCACTCCACAAAGTTCAATAGCTTCACACATTGCGACTGCAGCTGCAGAGGTTATAAGGGTAGCATTCTCAGGTGAGAAAGACGGTCTTAAAAGAATGCTCATATACACGCCGTTGCCGTTAGGAGAAAAAAAGGCTCTGCCCATTCTGCCACGGCCCTTTGTTTGCTCTAAAGCAATAACAACGCTACCCTCCTGTGCGCCACTTAAAGCAAGGCCTTTTACCTCGCTATTTGTAGATTCAACCACATTGCGAACGGTTATTTGTATTTTGTTTTTCAACTCGTTATCAAGAAACTCTTTTATAACTAAAGGTGAAATAATATCCATTATTTTATTCCTTTCAAGAGTAAAAAACACCGTCCGAAGACGGTGTTTTGATATCGCTTCAATATTAATACTCGATTGTGTACTCTGTGTAAACACCAATACCAACCTTAGCATTATCGATGCTGCCAAGAAGCGGAACCTTTGCTGAAAGGCCAAGAATACATGGAGCCTCAACTGTAAGAGCAACAAGGTTACCTGTTGATTTTTCAATCTTTACTGTTGTAACAACATTTTCGTATGCAATTGAAATATTGTTAAGCTCAAGACCCGGAACAGAGCTGATTGAGCCTGTAATTGTTTCTTCCTGAATAACACCACAAAGAGAGCCTACACCGGGTCCACCTGACTTAGGATTAACCTCATCCTTACCTGCAACAGTAACTATGTAGTAGTCGCCTTCTTCTTTACACTCTGCAGATTTGATACCATCTGCTGTAAGAGCTGCCTGAGCATTTTCAGGTGGAAGCTTAGCTTTATCCCACTCTTCGTTTTTAGCCTGGATTTCATCCTTAGAGCCAACCATAAACATACCCATAAGTTTGGATGCAATGCTTGAAAGACCACCGGCCTCAACTATACCGTTGTAGTTTGTAGCACCGTCTTTAACACGGATAACCTTAGTTGCATTTGCCTTTGCATTGTTTACTGCCTTATTGTACATATCAGCAATTTCTGCAACAGATTTATCGCCTGCAGGCTTTGAGTCGCTTGGCTTTGAATCAGCAGGCTTGTTTGCATCTGTATTTGTATTTGTGTTTGTGTTAGTGCTTGTGCTGCTGTTTGTGTTTGTATTTGTGTTAGTGTTAGTATTTGTATTTGTGTTAACACTCTGGCTGTTGTTTTGCTGTGCATTGTTTTGAGGTGCAACCTGCTGCTCAACAGCTGCATTATTACGACTATTGTTCTTCGCTGCAATCATCATCATAACAGATGAAAGATTGTTTGCAGTAATGATTGAAATAACAATACACATAGCTGCAAGACCAAGAACAACTTTTTTAACAGGTGATAAGTTTGACAACATAACTGTCCACTCCGTTTCCTTTTCGCATATTTAATCTACATTATTATAGATTAACTTGCCAAAAAAGTCAACAGCTTTGCAATAATATAGGGTGTATATTTTTTGTTTTTCGTATTGTTTATTTCAAAAAAATATTGTAATATTATTTTCAATAGTAAAAAAGTGAGCGTTTTATTATGAATTTAACGGCAAAAAACACAAATCTGATACAGCAGGTCGGTTACGGACTTTCTGCATTTTTGCTTATTGCCTCTTTAGCCGTATGCTTTTCGGCTACTACGGGGCAAGGGCTTATATATGCATTAGTCTGTACGGTAAGCTGCGCTCTTTTTTCGATATTTCTTAACAACAAGGTTTTAGCCCCACACCCACTTTTTGCAGTTCCGTTTATGTATGTATGTGTTAACTCATCAATACCAACAGCAGCACTTTCGGTTTCTTTAGGCGCCTGCCTATTTATGCTGTTAAACAAAACACTTAACAAGGTGCGCATTCCCGGCTATGTATTGGCAGGTGGTGCTTTAGGTCTTTGCCTTGGTGCTACAATACTTTTAACAAACTCTTATTTTGGCATAGGTGCATCCGGAGCAACACCCATAGAAATGCTTAAAAGCTACCGTTCTTTAGGCTTTCACCCACATTTTATGGGTTTACTTACAGGCACAATAACACTTTTTACAACAATTACCTATCCTTTTAAATTTAAAAAGCTCAGTAAAATTATTCCCACGCCCTTTATTACTGTTGCAATACCTTATATTTTAAATTTATTTTTAAACCCTGATAAAGAGTACACAGCCATAAACGAGGCTGTTAATTTCACAGCAATAGATAACATAAGCCTTTTAAATTTTTTGGGTGAACATAGTTTTTTGGGTGAACATAGTTACGTATATATCCCCGTAGCTTTAAAGGCGAGCCTTGTATTCTGCTTACTGTTTTGGGCATTTTCAAAAGCTACAGATTCACAGTATTCAGATTTTTTCGGAAACGTTATTTCTCCCACAGCTGCAGCTCCCCATTCTATAAATGGCTACGGAGTATTTTCTGCGATCACCGTAATTGTACTTTCAATAATCGTTATGCTTTCTTTCCCTCAGCTTTTTGCAAGGCTGCCTGTTCACTGTGCAGGCGCAATGCTTATAGTTTATTCTTGGCAAAGCGTACCCTACAAGCTCCTTGCCGGCTGTTTTAAAGAAAAGGGCAACAGAATAATCTCAATTACTTGTATGATTATTTGTGCCGTAGCTTTTGTGGTAACAAATGCATTCACTGCAACGCTTATCTGCCTTGTGGCTTCACTTTTAACAGAAAGGAGCAAGGGCAATGGGAATTAAAGATAAAAAGAAATTAGCAAGAGTAATTGCAACCTGGGTAGTAACTGCAGTAATGCTGAGTGTGTTCATTCTCGATATAGCCGTAGTTGCTCTTTCAAACAAATACGTTAACGAAACGCCTGTATATGCACAGCTCCCCGACATAGAAAATGGTGATGACAGAATACATTTTCTCAACACAGCAAACTCCGATTGTATAATAATTGAAAGCAACGGTCGCTTTGCTCTTGTTGACTCCGGCGAAGGTAACTATAACCCTCGCAGAAAAACTGAATATAAGGGATATGAAAAAGAGGTTCTTTCTTATATAAAAGAGCATTGCGTTACAAAAAACGGAGATATTTATCTCGATTTTATTGTAGCAACTCATATGCACTACGACCACTCGGGTAACTTTGAACCAATAATAAAGGATACTGACATTAATATCGGTAAAGCCTATATAAAAGAGTATGATAACTCCCGGATAACAAAAATGGACTCTGAATTTTGGGGGAATCTTGACACCTACGAAAAAATTTTAGGTGCTTTAAAAGAAAGAGAAATTCCTATAATTTCAGATATTCCTACCGAAAGCTTTGTATTTGGTGATTTTACTGTTGAATTTATAAACACAGGCAAAAATAAATTCGTAGAAAAAGCAGGTGAAAACGCAAACAGCATAGGCATCAAGCTGACTAAAGGCACAAAAAAAGCCTTTCTTGCTGCTGATTTTACTAACAATGAAGGCTTTGAAGCTGCCTTTGCAAAGCAAATTGGTGATATAGACCTGTTAAAAATCGGGCATCACGGATATTTTGGTTCATCATCACCTGAGTTTTTAAAAACACTCACACCCGAAATCGCTATTTGCACCAATTACTTGGGCAAGATTTACCCTAATGTTAAATGGAATTTAACTATGATAGCTAAGGTTCCTGTTTTTTCAACAGCACACAGGAACGGTATTATTGCTACATTTACAAATAATAACGAAATTCTTTTAACTGAAAATATAATGTAAGCTAAAAATAAAAGCACCGAAGGACAACCCTTCGGTGCTTTTATTTTTTATATCAGCTAATAACCTTAACTAAGCTCTCAATTGCAGGGAAAAGCAAATTGAAAATGTTTGGAAAAACAACTGCAAAGGCAATTGAAAGTACAAATGTAAGCGAATATCTCTCAAGGAAAGAGGTAGCGTAGCAAACAGCAAAAAACGGAGCTAAAAGCACTTTAAGAAATTTGTTTTTCCCGCCGTAAATTTGCTCTTTGAGTGAAAGCGCATCTTCAAAAGAGCAGGTGCAGTTCGCAAGTAATGAAACACCCAACCACACAAGACCGTATGCCTGAAGAGCTGTTGTTTCGCCTATGTAAAAAAGTCTGTATGCGCCTGTAAGCAAAAATGAACAGCCAATAAGGAAATTCATTGTAAACGGAAGCCAACATATTAAAAACGTTTGTAAAAGCTTCCTCGTAAGCTCGTGCTCAACATGGCCACAAAGCTCATCTGCTCTAAGTGGTCTTACCTCTTCAATAGGCACAAGGCAAATTCTGCAAGCAACCTGCTCCCAAAAGGTCCTGAGCAATGCTCCGACAAAGGTGATGTATCTTGTAGCTATATATAAAACTGTCATTCAACTTCACCTGTCCCTTCTGTAAATAACTGCTGTGCTGTGAGCTTTCCTGCCAAATAGTCGTTTATTCTGTCGGACATTTCAACCTCTTGCTCCTCTAAAGCTGCTTTAAAGGATTCTACAGCATCTTTATTACCCAACTCATTTTCTATTACTATTGCAGTAAAGTACATAACTGCATATTCCTGAATAGCAAGGCCTTCATCTAAAACCTTTTTAGCCTCTTCGTTTTTACCTTGGCAGCAAAGAGCCATAGCCTTAAGTCGCATAAGCTCAGCATTTTCGGGGTTATGCTCAATACCCTTATTAGCCCAGCGCAATGCCTTTTCGTAATTACCGTTAAGTCTTTCTACTGAAGTATACAAGCTGTAGCCATCTGCATCCTCCACATTCCACGCCACGATTTTTTCTGCTAATTCCTTAGCCTTGCTAAAGTTTCCACTTTGAGATTCTACAAAGCCCAGCTCATATGCATACAGCCACAAATACGATGGCAGAAGCTCCTCTGTTTGAACCATATATTGGTACGAGTCATCATACTGCTCGGAAATGTATGCAAACATATACTGGCAAAAACGCACCATACCTTCGCTGGCAGGCACCATTTTTGTAGTTTTACCATCAACAGAAAGTACAGAAATATCTTCATCAATAAGAGAACCGATTTTTGTCATTATTTCCTTATACATCTCGGTATTTTCCGGACTATATTCAGCGTACTCCTCTGCGCTGATTATATCATAAAACTTCTGCATTGTACCGTAGAGCACAAGGCTTTCATCTCGCATATCAAGGTATCCCTTGTAAAACGGCAGCTTTTTTTCAAAATCTGTAAGGGCTTTTTCAACAAGAGTTGCAACCTCATACATAGTTGTAGTGCCTTCATTCATAGTGCTGAATTTAAGCTGGGCACTGCTTAAATACGCTCTTTTAGATTTAATCTCTCTTGCTTCAAAAGCTGCTATAGCTGAATCATAGTATTCAATTGCAGAATTAAGCTTATTTTCCTTTTCGGCCTGCTCTGCCTTATAAAAGTAGTTATAGGCGCCAAAATCACCTGCAAAATTCATAACAGAAGCTATTGATAACACTATAACTGCAATTGCAATAAGCACACTTACTACCCCGAAAGGATAGTGCTTCATATTTTCACGGCAAACAGAGCAATACTGATATCCCTTGCCGTGAGATTTATCTTTTCTGCGCTCACCACAGCATTCGCACAATTCATCATCGGGAATAATGCCTAATTCATCGGCAAATGCCTCAATAAATTCTTCCTCGGGCATCTGCTCTGCATTTTTTAATTCTTCACGGAAGATACCTGCAAGCATTTCAAGCTCATCATTAAGCGCTTCGGGAGTGTAACCACTCTCGCCGCTGTTTTTACTTAAAACAGCGTCCTCTCTTGATTCGGGGTTTGTTTTCTTTTCGTCAGCCAAAGAAAAACCTCCTTTATAAATTATCTGTTTTATTGTATCACTAATTACCACAAAATTCAATAAACAGATAGTATAAAGAAGGTTTGTAAATGTTAATTTTTATAATTCAGCTTTAGCTTCTTTTCCTTACCCTGATTTCAGGTGAGGTTAAATCAAAAATTGATGCAAGTACAGCACAGCCTACAACGGTAACTATAAGCTCGGGAAGCATATAACTTGCATTGTATGTAAGAGAATATTTCCACACAGCAGCAAAGCCATCTGCATAGTCTGCCCAAATTGTAACACCACTTACAAAATGACAAATGTATCTTATTGTACAGGCTAAAGCTGCACCAACGGATATTGACACAACAGGGTTTTTAATTTTGTTTTTAAAGGCACCACCCATACATAATGCACCGTACGCCACAATGTAATCTGCAAACAGCAATACAATGTAGGCTACAATACCACTAACGTACGAGAAATTACCTAAACCAAAAATAGTTTGTACAATACCTGTTGCAAGGCCTGCAACAACGCCCCACTTAAAGCCGTAACGGTATGCTATAACCAGCATAGGCACCTGGCTAAACACAGTAACCTTGCCACCAAACGGAAGGTCTACAACTGCAAGTTCTGAAAGCACCGAAGCAAGAGCAAGCATTATTGCTGTTTCTGCAAGGCGCCTAACCTTTTGTTTTTTTGTTAAATTTTCCATAAAATTTCCTCCGAATTAAAATCTCCCTACGGCGGTAACACTGCCATAGGGAGAGAAACTCAAAGGGTATTTTTCCTACGACGGCATTATCCGCATCAGGTTATTAGGGTCAGAAAAGGAATGTTTTCTTTCTCAGCCGACGTCCGTCAGCTCCCCCGTTTTATTTTCGGCAAAAGATGTAGCTACTATCTTTGCAAAGGTTATTATACTCTCTTTTGAAATTTTGTCAACAAAAAATCAAAGTAATTTTACTCTGAATGGAATATTTTCTCCACACATTCTTTTTGCAATTCTGAAAATTGCTTTTCCACCCTTGCATTCGGCAGGGATATCCTCACCGTTTACAAAACGGTAAATTTCCACAGAATCGGGAATAATGCCCAAAAGCTGAGCCCCCACCTCATCAATGTATGCATCCACATCTATATTTTTATGAAGCTTTTTATTAAATTTATTCACAACCAAACGCACATCGGTTTTACCGGCCGAGCGCACATTTTGTGCTGCATATGATGCTGCTCTGACGCTGACTGCATCAGGTGTAGAAATTATGATGCAGGAATCCGATGCGGCAAGGCTGAGCTTAAAGCCACTTTCAAGCCCTGCAGGAGAGTCCAAAAGGATAAAATCGAAATCCTTTTTCATAGAGGATAACATTTTTTCAAAGCCTTGTGCTGTATACTCCTCGCTGAAATCTACAGGTGCAGGCAAAAGAAAAAGACCTTTTTCTGCTTCAAGCACAGCTTTTCTGTAATTACAATTACCCTTTACAATATCGCCCCAGTTGTAAACAGTTTTTTCGGATACACCTAACAGGATATCAAGGCTACGCACACCGATATCCATATCAACAAGCAAAACTCTTTTGCCCTGTGAGGCAAGCACCTTGCCTATACCACAGCAAAATGTGGATTTACCTACCCCACCCTTTGCTGATGCAACTGTTAAAATATTCATAGCATCACTCTATAAGTGTGTTTGGTGCCTCAAGCACATCTACACTTTCCTTCTGACTAAAATAATAGTTATAAATTTCTGCTGCAACAACAGATGTACCACTACCTGAATTAGCATTTTCAGCAACAACAGCAACTGCAATTTCAGGATTATCATAAGGTGCAAAGGATATAAAGAAACCGTTATTACAGGTCATTGTAACACCGGATGCCGTTTGCCTTTTTACCTGAGAGGTACCTGTTTTACCTGCTGCATCAACTACACAGTCATCAAAATGATACCGGCAGGAGCTGTTAAGAATAACCTGGCGCATACCCTGCTTTACTATATCAAGATTTTTACTGCTGCAGTTCAGGGTATTTATAACCTTAGGCTCTGTTTCATATATAATCTCCGACATATCCGATGATAAAACAGATTTAATTATATACGGCTGATACCTTGTGCCACCGTTTGCGATAGTTGCTGCATAGTTCGCAAGCTGAAGTGGTGTGAAAAGGTTGTCAGACTGGCCGATTGCAGCCTGCACAGTATCACCGGGGTTCCAAACCTGGCCTGCTGCCTCCTTATTGGCTATGCTTGCAAGCATACCCTCTGCCTCAGGGAGCTCAATACCTGTTTTTTGACCTAAACCCAACAGGTTGCAGTATTTATTCATTTTATCAATGCCCATTTCCTTACCCATTTCAAAAAAGAAAACGTTGCAGGATTTTTCAAGGGCTGTGGTTACATTTACATATCCGTGTCTGTCCAAGCACTTAAAGGTTTGGTCCTCTAAAACATAGGTCTGCCCACAATAACGGGCGCTGTTTATATCTATGTTTTTCTCTTCAAGTGCTGCAAGAGCAATTGCAGGCTTCATTGTAGAGCCGGGAGCATATGCACTTTGCAAGGCTCTGTTCCACAAAGGGCTGGATAGGTCATTTACAAGCTTATCGTAATCTTCAAAATACCTTGTAATATCATATGTTGGCAATGAAACGCTTGCAAGCATTGCACCCGTGTTGCAATCCAGCACAACAACTGCGCCTGTAGACTCAAAATATGCAGATTTTTTGTTATCAACAAGCATTTTTTGTAACGCTTGTGTAGCAACCTTTTGTAAATCGGAGCGTATTGTTGTTACAACCGTAGAGCCCTGCTCCGGTTTTATTAAGAAATCCTCATAAACTGTACCATCTGATGCAGTGGTAGCTGTTTTAATACCGTTTTTACCTCTGAGGTAGCTTTCCATAGCTGCCTCAATGCCACTCTTACCGTATCTGTCGTTAAGAGAGTACGCATTATTTTTTAACCCCATAACATCTGTTGCAGTAAGAGAATCATCCTTAAGTGCTTCTTCAAGCTTAACCTTTTCCTTATCATACTCTTCTGCACTAATTGCACCTACAACACCTAATATATGGGAATAGCTTATAGGGTCATCGTATTCTCTGTAGCTGATTCTTTCAGCTTTGACACCCGGATAGGTTTCGCTCATTTCCATTATTGTGGAAACTATTTCCACAGGCACATCCTCTGCAAATGTATAAGGGGCCGGCGTTGAAAAGCCTAAATATTTCATACCGAAGCAAACAGATGCTATTTTTCTTGCATCCTGCTTAGAATAATCCTCAAGCTTATATCTTTTTATAAGTGCATCAAGGCACTCTGCAGGTGTTGCTTTTTCGCCCTTTTCAAGCTCAAGCATAGATTCAGAAACCATATACTTAAACTCTGCTGTTTTGTTTGGGTCAACTATAAGCTTACCTGTTTTATCGTATATAACAGGAAGCCTGTCTATCCACTCTATTTTATTTTCCTCAAAAAGCTTTATGAGAGAATAAATTAACTCATTTCTCTTTTCCTGCTCTTTAGAGGATGGGAATTCAGAATATTTAAACATAACAACATTACCCTGCCTGTTTACAACAAGAGGGTTACCGTTGCTGTCGAGAATCTCACCACGTGGGCCTTTTACAACACTTGTTGATACTGAAAGGCTTTTTGCTTCTGCTTTGTGTTTGTCGCCATCAATAAGCTGATTTTTGCCTACAACAAAAACAAGAAGTGCAAACAACACGCCAATGATTATAACACCCGACACTCTTCGTTTTTTTCTGATTTCAATAGACATACGCTTTACTCGCTTTTATGTGAAATGAATACTTTTTTTGTAATGTAATAGAAAACGGGAACAAAAACCATAGTATATGCAAATGAGGGAAGGTAAAATGTAAGTATCTGCCTCCAAGGCACAAAGCTTGTACCTATGCAGTAATTTACTATTATATAAAAGCCCTCGTATATTGCTGTAGCAGCTGCACTTAAAACAAACGCCGTAACAATATTATTTTGCATAAGGTGGCTGATAAGAATACTGCAAACAGCACTAAGAATTGTAAGCACCAAGGCGTTAAGGCCCTCAACCCCTGCTGTTGTATCCACCAAAATACCACATACAGCGCCAAAAATTGCAGCAGGAATTTCTCTTTCGTGCATTGCAATGCTTATAGCCACACAAACCAAAAGGAACGCCCTTGCACCAAAAATTTCGGGGAATGCAACGCTTGTGCTCTGCAAAGCGAATGCAATTAAAATAATTACGCCATATAAGCAATAGCGAATATATTTCGGTTTGTTATCTCCGTAGTGCAAGACCACCCCTCCTTTTAAATTGATTTATTAATATTATTCTTTGATTTCGCTCTCGCCCTGTCCTGCAAATGATGTTATTACAAAGACATCTGTTATATCATCAGGTGAGCAGTAGGGCTTAACCTCTGCATAATAAGCCGAGGTTATTTCGTCATTCTTAACGGCATATACCTCGCCTATAATTAATCCACCGGGGAACACACCACCTGCACCTGAGGTGCAAACAATACCACCGTTAACTATAGATGTTGAGTTATTTAAGCCATAAAGCTTACAAAGGCCTTTGCTGTAAAGAGCTGTATCACCACTAACATAGCCGTATTCCTTAGTACCTGCTTCGTAGGCACCAACATTCACCCTTGGGTCAAGAATTGAATAAACAACGCAGGTAGTAAGGCTTACCTTTTTTACAACACCGACTACATACTCACCGTATATAACCGGGTCGCCAACGCTGACACCATCGTTGGAGCCTGTGTTAAGCACAAAAGAATTATAAGCATCCGTAGCATCCTTTGAAATTACAGAGCCATAGCTGAATTCAAAATCTGTATTTTTTTGCTTTATGCCGTAAAATTTCTCGTATACCTCTACTTTGTTTTTAAGCTCGTTATAATCTGCTGTTTTTTTACGCTCCTGAGCAAGCTGTTTTTCAAGCTCAACTATCTCTGCCCTGTAAAGAGTAGAGGATTTAAAAGAGGCAGATACATCACCTAAGCTATCCGATATTAAATCAGAAAGCGCCTGAAGAGGGGAAAAAATTGTACTTATAGCAGAGGTTAACGGTGAGGATGCATTGTGGCTTATGGATGCAAGCACAACACCTGCCATAACCACAGCAACAATTACAACCAGCATTTTAAAGCTGCTGCTTTGAAAAAATCTTTTCATAATTATTTACCACTAAATCCTAAAAGGTCCTTTTCAAGGCAAATGCCTGTTCCGTTTACGACACAATCAAGAGGATTTTCTGCAATACGAACCGGCATACCTGTTTCACTTGCAATAAGCTTATCAAGTCCTCTTAAAAGAGCGCCACCACCTGTAAGGGTAATACCTCTTTCAATAATGTCTGCAGCAAGCTCAGGTGGAGTTCTGTCAAGAGTGTATCTTATAGCATCAAGAATTTCATCCACAGGAGCTGCAAGAGCCTGACGAACCTGGGCACTTGTAATTTCAACCGACTTTGGAAGTCCGTCTATAAGGTTTCTGCCCTTAATTTCCATTGCTGCTTCGCCCTCGTACGGATATGCTGAGCCTAATTTAAGCTTAATATCCTCTGCTGAGCGCTCGCCTATAAGAAGATTAAAAGTACGCTTAACATAAGAAATAATTGCTTCATCAAAGTCATCACCTGCTACACGGCAGGATTTTGATGTAACAATATCGCCAAGAGAAATAACAGCTACCTCGCTTGTGCCACCACCGATATCAACTATCATACTGCCTGTTGCCTCAAGCACAGGAAGACCTGCACCGATTGCAGCAGCCATTGGCTCCTCAATAAGGCTTACATACCTTGCACCTGCACTTTTGGCAGCATCGTGCACAGCACGGCGCTCAACCTCCGTAACACCTGACGGAATACAAATCATAACTCTTGCCCTGTTAAACGGTGAGCTGCTTATTGCCCTTTTTATAAACGCCTTAAGCATATCTGCAGTCATATCAAAATCTGCAATAACGCCATCCTTAATAGGTCTTACAGCAGAGATAGAGCCGGGTGTTCTGCCTATCATTCTCTTTGCATCTGCACCTACGGCAACAACTGTTTTTGGGTTTGTTCTTTCATCAACAGCAACAACAGAGGGCTCCCTTATAACAATGCCCTTACCCTTAACAAAAACAAGAGTATTAGCTGTACCTAAATCTACACCTATATCCTGTGAAAAAAACATTTATATACATTCCTTTCGGATTAAATTCTTAATTACTTTTTCTTTGAAGCAATATATGTAACAAAAAACATTACTGCCAAAACTGCAACGATTGTAGCACCTGCAGAAACATCTGCATAGAAGGAAATAAGAAGGCCTGCTACAGAGCCTACAAGGGAAATAACAACAGAGCTTAACAAATACTGCCTTGAATTTTTTGTAATATTTTTTGAGGCTGCTGCAGGAAGTATGAGAAGTGAGTTAATAAGCAAAATACCTATCCACTTTATAGAAAGCATTACAACCACAGCAACTGCAACAACAAAAATATTTTCGTACAGAGCTGTTTTTATACCTCTGCTTGCAGCAAGCTCTTTATTAACAGAAATAATTACAAGCTTATTGTAAATAAACGCCCAAAGAACAATTACAATAACAAGAGTAATTAAAAGTGTTAAAAGCTCTCCCTTTGATATACTTAAAATATCACCTACAAGGAAGGTGCTGTACTTTGAAAAGCCACCACCGTAGGACATAACTAAAAGTCCCAAGGCAATACTTGCAGATGAAAAAACGCTGATTACTGTATCGGACGATGCCTTGCCCTTGCTTTTTACCTTTGTTATTAAAAGAGCAACCAGCACCCCAAAGGCAATAAGCGAAACAAGCTCATTTTTAACACCTAAAAGCACGCCCAAGGCAATACCTGTAAAGGCACTATGGCCTAATGCATCGGAGAAAAACGCCATTTGGTTATTTACTGCCATTGTACCGAGAATACCCATTAACGGAGCAATAAGCAATATTGCCAACAAAGCATTTACCATAAATTTATAATCTGCCCACGCAAAGGGTAAAGCAGAAAAAACACTATACAAGGCCTCCATATTACACCCACCTTTCGGGCACACTAAAAAAGCTGTTTTTAAATTCAGGAGATTCAAAAACTTCTTTTGCGGAGCCTGTTTTAAGCACAGTTTTATTCATAAGCACCACGTTATCGGCATATTCCTTAACTATGCCTAAATCGTGGGATACCATAGCTATCGCCATATGGTAATTCTTTTTAAGATTTAAAATTGATTCGTAGAAAATTTCACTACCCTTTGCATCTACACCCGAAACGGGCTCGTCTAAAACAAGAAGCTCGGGTAACGGGTACAAAGCATTAACAAGCATTACTCTTTGAAGCTCACCACCGGAAAGCTCACCTAATTTTCTTTTTTTCAAATCAAGGCAACCAACATTTTCAAGTGCTTCATCAATTTCTGAGAGAAGTGTTTTTTTTCTGCCCAAAAACACAGGCGTGTTTGTTCTGCTTGCAAGCAGAAAATCCTCAACACTTACAGGAGCAGAACGGTCAAAATGCAAATGTTGCGGAACATAGCCGATTGTTACTTTATTAATCTTTTCGCCGTGGTGGGATTCAAAGCTGACGCTACCCTCGTGGCGAATTTCACCTAAAATTGATTTTACAAGCGTGGTTTTACCTGCACCGTTAACACCTATAACGGCTGTAAGCTCACCACAGTGAAGCTCAAAGGAAACATCCGAAAGTAATACGTCTGCGCCCTTTTTAACGCTTAAATTGTTAATTAAAATTTTACAAAGACCACAGCCGTTTACGGAAGCCATTACTTCACCATCCTTTAGTGGAATCTGTATTTTCTACAGCCTTTTCCACCCTAATAATATTTTCTCGCATTATAGCTTCATATGCGTCTTTTTCCTTTGCGCCCTTAAGCACAGGATTTAAAACACATATTTTTATATTTGCTTCGTTAGATAAAATTGTTGCTGCGCTACCTGTGTAGTTTTCTTCCACAACAAGGGCAGCCACATCGTTTGTTTTAATTTCATCGGAAAGGTGAGCAAGCATTTTTGCAGATGGCTCACCACCCTCATCCGACTCAACTGTAGTAAGTATGTTAAAGCCTAAATCCTTTGCAAGGTACACATACGCATCGTGAAAGGAAATAAAGCTTTTGCCTGCAAGGCTCTTCCCTGCAGTCCATATTTCTTTTTGTAAAGCTTTAAGTCTGCCTATATACTCAGCAGTATTTCCACGAAATTCTTTCTCATATTCGGGAAAGGCTTTGCAAAGTCCGTTGCAAATATTTTCAACCTGAATTATTGCGTTGCCTACAGACATCCATATATGTGAGTTTTCTGCATGTGCGTGGTCGTGCTCAGCCTCGGTATGCTCATCGCCCTCTGTGTGGTGTGCGCAAATAAGTGGTATCCCCTCGGAAGAATCAATCACCTGAGTTTCTTGTGAAAGACTTTTTATATCTTCAAGAAAGCCCTCCATTCCTGCACCGTTTATAACAAACACTCTGCAATCACTAATAAGCTTTGCATCGCCTGCTGTGAGTGAATAATCATGCAAGCATCCCATATTTTGCTCTGCCATGCATTTAACATCAACCTCATCAACACCATCTACAATATTTAAAGTGAATACGTAGATGGGGTAAAGAGAGGTAACAATAAGATTATTATTTTTTTGTGTGCTTACTGCACCACAGCCTGACATAGCAACAACACATATACATAAAAGAATTGCAATAAGTTTTTTCAATTATCTATCACCCTGATAATCTTATCTTATACGGCATCTCTGAGCCGTAGTCGCCTGTTTCCACCTTGATGAAGTATACACCTGCAGGAAGCTCAACAATATCGGTTAATACTATTTCCTGATTGAGAGGCGATTTAATCTCGGCATATACCTTGCCCTTATCATCAATAATGCTTACATTCCAGCAAACATCACTGCTTGAAGCAATTTCGTGTGAAAATTCTACACCCACAGTCTTTGTACTGTTAACTGTAAATCTGTAATAGTCCTCATCGAATACCATATCTGCAGATGACATTATTGCACCTGAATAGGTGGTACGGAACTCAATTGTCTGGCAATTCAAGAAGCTGCTGTTCGGCTCACGCTCGTAGTTCTCTGCAGCAGTAAAGCGCCACTTAACCGAATATGTGGTTGAGTTGTAGGAAACTGAGTCGCCATCTACAAGCAGGTAGTAATCACCTGCAGGCAAGCCTATGTTTTTAAGCTCCATAGTTTCGGAGTTCCATTTTGAAATTCTTTTGATAATTTCGCAATAGCTTCCGTCTGCAAGCTCCTTAAGAATACGGACATTCCAGCCGTTTTTATCACCTGTTTGTAACGCGTGGCTGAATGTAAGGTCTATATAGCCCTCACCCTCAACAGTAAATTTATAGTAGTCCTTGTCAAGGCTAAGTAATCTGTCAGCAAGGCTACCACTCATTACAACACCGTGAGGCAAGCTGATAGCAGTTTCGGGGCTGTCGTTCATTTCAAACTCAAAGTTATTTGCCTTTTCTGAGCCTAAAACAATAGAGTATTCATCGGCCATATCTGTTTGTGCTTCTACAGAAATGTAATATCTGCCTTCCTTAAGACCGATTTTACCCGTTTTAATTGCCATATCATCCTTGAAAAGCCTTGATGTAAACTGGGTAATTTTTTGGCCTTGCTCATTCTGAAGGGTTACAACCCAACCAACTGTCGGTGAGGTACCGTCCGGGTGAGTAAATGAAATATTAACACAGCTGTCAACTCTTACATCAAAAGCGTACCAGTCTATATCTGTACCCTCTTGCCTGTTTGAGGTGTTACCGTGTTTACCGTAGCCCACAGCAAGCGGAGTAGCAGTAGCCTCGGTATCGTTAGGCTCCCTTTCATAGGTATCGTTTTGCTCAAAAAGTGTTGAAATAGTGTAATCCACCTCAAGGAAATATGCGCTCGGCTCTACCATAATACAGTATGTACCTGCACTTACGCCTACCTTATCCCAGTCGGAGGTAACATCTGCCCAAAAGGATTCAAAAAACGCTATTTCTTTATAATCGTGAGCAGTTGAGCCTGTTTGTGAAAGTACCTTGTAAAGGGTTACTACCCAACCGGATTTTGCATAATCATCAAAATCCTCATGCTCCAAGCATACTCTGAAAGCACCATCGGCAGGTATTTCAACAATATAAGCGTCATAGTCATCCCTTGCAGTAATTTTGCCCTTTAAGGATGTACCTAATGACATATATGTAGGTGTATTGTTTTGAAAAAGCTTGTCGTTAACAGAAAGTGCAACGCCACAGCAGGTAACTATACCCAACAATATTGCGACTATTGATATAACTGCTACAAGTCTTTTTTTACCTTTAGTCATTTATACTTAAGCTCCTTTTTATTTGCTGAAAAATGCCTTCAAAATCAGGCTGTGTATCAGTATTAGAACACAGAAAAGCATCCTTAAGCTCTATGTTCAATATTGTGAACGCGCATTTTAACTGACCCTTCATATACTCGAAGGCAACATTGCCGTCTCTTCCGGCTGCACCAATTAAATATGCCGTGCGTCTTTTTTCTATTTGCTGAGTTTTATTGTTTTCGTAAAATGTTGAATAGTAAACCTGAAATCTGTCTATAAGGCTTTTCATAGGTGCCGGAAAAGTGCCGTTATACACAGGGCTTAAAAAGATTACCGTGTCGCACTCTTCAAAGCTTTTATAAAACTCATCTAAATCTCTGTTTATGCAAACACCACTAAAACGACAATAATCGCAACCGTTACAGGGAATAATGCTTGCATTATGGGTATCAAAAACCTCCACCTCATCATCCTTAAGGTGTTTTACAAGCTCATCGCAAAGCATATTGGTATAGCCCTTTTCTCTGCCCGAGCCTTTAATTATAAGAAATTTTTTATTCATCTGTTTTTATTTCCTGCATACAGTATTTGCATATAAGCTTTCCGTCTGATGTTTCGTGGAAAAGGTGTGGAAGGTATGATTCCTGTGAGGTTATACAATCCTCTCTGCCACAAAATGCCTCGTGGGTTGACTCTTCAAAGCAAGGCTCAATAAACCTGCCGGGCTTATTGGAAACAGTTTTTACAATGCTTATAAGACAAGCATCGTTAAAGTAGTTTTGAAGCTTAAAATACTTTGCACGAGGATCTGTATCTACATCGAAATCAAGCTCTGCCCCTCTTGGCATCGGATGCATTATTAAAAGGTCCGGCTTAGCAACCATAAGCATTCTTTCATCTAAAACAAAATTATGCTTTCTTGATTCAAACATAATTTCGTTATCGAAACAGCTTTTATCTACCTTTGTTAAGTAAAGAACGTCAAGCTGTGGTAATATATCAAAAAGATTATCAAAAACCTCAAAGGGCTTATCTCTTTTATCCATAAGCGAAATGTAGGCTTGTGAAAGTGGCTTGCCGTTTACGGATATAAAGTAAAACTCATTACCGTTGTACAAATTAAGGCATTGTAAAAGATTCTTACAAAGAGAATTATCTGTAAAATCACCTAAAAAGCCTATTTTCATATTTGAAACATGCTTTTTTTCAAGCCAAACCGATGCAATATCTGCAAGTGTTTGTACAGGATATGCTCTACCACCATCGCCTGCATTTATAACAGGCACCCTGGAATAAAGAGACGCTGCCCTTGCTGCACCTTTTTTAGGATGGCTCAGAACAATTGCATCTCCAATAGCTGACATTTGCATAACCTCATCCTTAAGGCTGACTCCCGGTGTGTGGCAAAATGAAATTGCTGTGCCACCTGCTCTTGAAACGGTATTTTGATAAGCACCGTTCACAAATGAATTAGGCTCGAAAAATGCATTAACAACTGTCTTTCCGTTTAATTCGTTGGAATATATGCTTTTGTTATCTTTAATAAAAGCAAACTGGTTAAGTGTTTCACGCAGTTCTTCTCTTGTAAAATCGGTAATATCAATAAACCTCTTTAATGCCATGTCATTCACCTCAATAGAATCAATTTCGCAAAATTTGCAGATACTTATCCATAATCGCTTTATTATACCATATAAATGTACAAAAACAAATACTTTATTGAAAAATAACAAATAATTTTCAAAAAATTAACAAACATAATAATCGTTATATTCAAATCACATTCAGACAAAAAGAAAAAACCGTTCTTTCCGAAAGGAAAGAACGGTTTAATTCTAAAACAAATAAATTATTCAGCTACAGGAGCTTCAACAGGACAATCACCTGCACAAGCACCACAATCGATGCACTTGTCAGCGTCGATTACGTAGATGCCATCGCCTTCTGAAATAGCTTCAACAGGGCAGCTAGCTGCACATGCGCCACAGGAGATGCAAGCGTCTGTAATTTTGTATGCCATTTACATTTACCTCCCTTGTTATTAATATAGGTTGAGGAGAACCAACAGGTGCGCCTCTCTCTACCACATTGTAACACAATTTTTAAAGAAATCAATAGAATTTTCAAAAATTATTCTTCATCAGGTATTTCCTCAGGCTTTGCTTTTCGTACAAGCCTTACCTCGCCCCTGTGGTATTCCGAAGGAACAGCCTCAGGACGTCTGTCTAAAGCAACCTTAAGCATACCTGTAAGAAGATTGCTTTCGGTTACTGTACCTCTACCCTCACGTGTATCAACAACAGAGCCGACACGAGGAGTTATTTTATTAAGATGTTCGTAAGACTCCTGCTCGTATTTCAAGCAGCACAAAAGTCTTCCACAGGTACCACTGATTTTAGTGGGGTTAAGAGAAAGCCCTTGCTCCTTTGCCATTTTTATTGACACAGGATGGAAATCATCAAGAAACTGTGAGCAGCAAAACGGTCTGCCGCAAATTCCTAATCCACCAAGCATTTTTGAAACATCACGCACACCGATTTGGCGCATTTCAATCCTTGTTCTGTATTGAGAGGCTAAAATCTTTACAAGCTCACGGAAGTCAACACGGTCATCCGAGGTGAAATAGAAAAGAATCTTGCTACCGTCGAAGGTACACTCCACCTCAACAAGCTTCATATCAAGTCCCAGTTCTTCAACCTTTTTCTCACAAAAGGCAAAAGCCTCCTCCTCGAGCTTGCGATTTTTTTCTACGGTTTTACGGTCCTCATCGGTTGCCATTCTCAAAGCTTTTTTAAGAGGATGAACAATCTCTTCCTCATCAACAGCCTTGTTAGCAACGGCTACCTCGCCACACTCCATACCTCTGACTGTTTCAACAATTACCCTTTCACCCTTCGGATAGTTTTTTCCATCGGGATCGAAATAATAAATCTTGCCGCCCTCTTTAAAGCGAACACCTATAATCTCTGCCATAAAATCTCCTATAATCCTGCACACAGCACTGCTGTAAGCAAGGTGTAATTGGGGTTATTTTCTAATGATTGATATATACTCTCTACAGTATTGTACATATCAAGTAATTTTTTCAAATTATGGGCTGTGCTTAACAGCTCACTTTCTTCTTTAAAGTCCTGCAAAAGTATTTTACCCTGCGACCTTAAAGCAATGGCATCTCGCAAAACTGCAACCATAAGCATAAGCACCTCAGCAGTCAGCTTTTTGTTACCATCTAACGGTGCTGTTGCCTTAACCTTTTCAAACTCACCGTGGTTTGCTGTAGCCTTGCAAAGTGCCTTGACTACCTCAGCAGCCTTTTCGCTGTATTCTGCAGACTGAGCGTTTCCTAACCTGAGCCTTACAACACGGGATAAAACCGTGCCGATTACTGCATTTGAGTTTTGTGCTGTTAACACAAAGGCTGTATACCTTGGTGGCTCCTCTAACACCTTAAGCAAAAGATTTTGACTTTCTTCAGTCATATCCTGAAGCTCAGGAAGAATATAAACCTTTTTTAAAGCATCGTTGGGTGTAAGGTAAGCATCACCAACAAGCTTTTTTACATCGCCCTTAACGTAAAACTTTTTATCGTCAGGCTTTTCGAGGGTAATAATATCAGGGTGAATACCCTCACTTGCCTTGCGACAGTTTTCACAAGCGCCACAGGGTGTGCGACTTTGGTTAGAGCAAACTATCATTTTGGCTGCAAGTCGGGCAACCTGCTGCCTTTCAACAGCGCTTCCACCATCAACCAACATCGCATGAGGACATCTGCCATCGGCAAAAAAGCTATCTAACACAGAAAGCACAGATTCCGGTATATTAATATTTTCACTCATATTATCCCCTGCTTTCTTTCTGTATAAATATTATAAAATAAAATCTTATTCTTTACAACAAATTATTTCAAAGTTTCTGTCTATTACCTTTTTACCACGCCAGCTAAAGGCTCTGCCTTCAATGCTGTCAGAGGGTTCATATTTGGCCTTTGCAGTTTTAAAAAAATCTTTTATTGGTGTAACAGAAACGTCTTTATTCATAGGGCATACGTTTTGACAAACATCACAGCCCCAAATAATTCCACTTTGTTTAATAAGCTGCTGCTGTGTGGGTGAAAGCTCACCCTTTTTTTGTGTAACAGCAGAGAGACATTCTGCTGTATTCACCTTATAGCCACACAATGCTTTCCCCGGGCACTTTGTTTCACAAAGGCCACAGGCAAGGCAAGTCCTATCCTCCGGCAGAGAATATTCCATAGCTAAATCTGTAACGATTTCACCTATAAAGCAAAAGCTACCGAATTTTGGGTTTATAAGCAATCCATTTTTGCCCTTAACACCTAAACCACAAAGACGTGCAGCCTCTACCTCTCTTATAGGGGAATTATCGCAAAACGGTTCAAAGGTGTTTTGTGGGTATTTCTCTTTTAGTGTATGGCAAATCTCGTTTAAATAATTCATAACCACAATGTGATAATCACAGGGGACAGCATATTTTGAAATGTTGCTGTGGGTGTAATAATCTTCACCGAGATAATAAGGAAACAAATATACTATAACACTTTTTGCATGTTGGGGTATTCTTTCTTTTGCCCTGCACTCAAGCAGCTCACCCACCATGGAAAAGCTACAAGCACCACAGGGTAAAATATTGCTGAACGGTAGATCAATCATAGCTTACTCAACGCAATCATTACGGGGATTGTTAATACAGAAAGTGCTGAATCAAACGAAACCACCTGAGATGCAACACCTGTATCCTTACCATACTTTGCAGCAAACATTGCTGTGTTATTTGCACTTGGCACAGATGCAGAAATTGTACACGCTGCAAGCATTGTGCCACCAATTCCGAAAAGCTTGAAAATACCAAGCATTACCAATGGCATAACGACTAATTTAAGCACTGCAACAAAGTAATTTTCTTTAACCTTGAACATAGATTTTAAATCTGTGTTAGCAATATATGTGCCAAAGAAAATCATTGCTACAGGCGTATTAAGATTTGAAATGTGGCCGATAGCTGAGTTGAGCACCTGAGGCACATTTATATCAAAAATAAAAAACGGCAAGCCCACAAGCACGGAAACTACTCCGGGATTAAAAAGCAGCTTTTTAAAATCAAATTTTGTTTTGCCCTCACCCTTTGTCATAAGCCATATGCCGTGGGTAAAGCAAAGTATATTAAATGCTACCACTCCTGCAGAGCAGTAGAAAACACCCTCATTGCCAAGAAGTGCCTGGCAAAGTGGCAATGCCATATAGCCCATATTACCATAGCTAACAGCATATTTATACACGGCGCTGTTATCGCCCGTTTTGTTAAAAAAAGGCAACGCAAGCATAATTCCCACTACAAGTGTGCCTGTCATACACAAAAAAGCCTTGCCGAAGGCACTTGCTGTTTCAATGCTAAACTCCATTGACATAAAGGACTGCACAATAACTGCAGGTGTAATTATATAAAACAGCAAGTCATTTGAAGCCTTTGCAGTTTTTTGTGTAAAAACATGCAAACGGTCGGCTGTAAAGCCGACCGCAACAATTAAAAAGAGAACTAATACCTGTTGCGCGGCTGTCATCATATTGTCAAAAAACATTATTATCTCCCGCTATACAGTAGTAAGCTTTACTGCTTACTTATTATCATTCTTTTTTCTAAGGTCTGCAAGAGAAATCGGCTTAAGGTCATCATCTATAGGCTTTTCCTCAACAGATGGTTTTTTGCGTGAACCAAACAAGCTCTTTTTCTCTTTTTTTGCTTTTGGCTTAGCTGTCTTTTTCTTTGAAGGCACATCTGCAGGCTCGCCTACATCTATAGTTTCAAACCTTGCTATTGCATCTGCAACAGGCTCTTCTTCACCTTCAGATGCTTCTTCAGCTTCACTTTCTGCTGATGCCTCATCAGATTCTTCTTCAACAACATCCTCAACAGGCTCTTCAGCTATTGCAGGTTCTTCTGCAATTTCCTCAACAGGCTCTTCTACTTGTACAACCTCTTCGACAGGAGCTTCCTCTGCCTCTGCAACAGGCTCGAAAAGCGCTTCCTCAGCAGGAGCAGAAATTTCTTCTACTGTTTCTTCAATTGTTTCTTCAATTGTTTCTTCAATTGTTTCTTCAATTGTTTCTTCAACAACTTCTTCAGCAGGCTCCTCTACCACAGCCACCTCTTCAACAGGCTCTTCATCTGCTACAGGCTCCTCGTAAGACTCCTCTACAGACTCTTCCTCGTCTTCCTCAACAGCATATTCCTCCGTATAAATAGGTGCTTCTTCCACTACAGGTGCTGTGTGCTTTACAACAACCTCATCATCAGACGGAAGCTCAACCTCGGAAACAGTTTTCATATTTTTAAAGCCATCCTTAAAGCCAATGCCCAAAGAAGCAACAATATATGAAAGTATAAACAAAAGCATTGCAAGGTAAACAAAGCTGAATTCGTGGTTTTCTACAGGAGCAATACCTACTGCTGCACATACCAAACGTGGGATTGTAACAAGCCCTGCAAAAAGCGAAGCTGCAAAGCCGTAGCCGAAAATGCCCCACATACTATCCTCTGTGAAAACTCCTGTTGAAATTCTTGCAAATGTAAGAAGGAAAAGCATTGCAAATACAAGCATAAATATTTCAAAGAGAAGCTCTGATGAGCTAATGAAGCTGACAGCTGTCATAAGCTTTGAAATAAGGCCTGTAATTGCCCAGCAAAGTGGTGAAAGAGCAAGAAGCTTATACTCTTTATAGGATGCTTTACCGTTAAGGTGGCTAACTGCAAAAATAATAAAATAGAATATTGCAAAAATTGCAAATATAAATCTGAGCACCGTAAACAAGCCACCGTTTTGCTCAAGGTTTGAGCTTAAAAGGCTTGTAAAAATTTCCATATTAATATCGCCCTGCACCTGAGGAACAACCTTACGCTCAATAGATAAAATATCCCAACCGAGACCAAGCACCATAATAATGGATGTTACGCCGAGAATAGGGTTTTTACCTGCAGGGAGCTTTGGTGACGGCACCTCTTTACTTAAAAAGCTGAGCACTATAAAAATACAAGCAAATATAAACACTGCGCCGTAAAGCACAGGTATTGTAATATCGTTTGCGTTGTAATAGCCGTTTGCAGGGTCAACTAAAGCGAGTAACTGATACACACGTGTAGGCAAAGCAACAAGAGCTGCTGCAGCAAAAACGAAAATTAAATATTTCATTTTAATTGCGCCTATACTACCTTTTATTTTGTTCATAATTTCAATCCTTTCGAAACTGAAGCTTATCTTTCATCTAACGGAACATAGCCTGATGGGCTACTGTAATCTGATGCTCTTTCATCTATAGAAACGTATTCCTTAGGCACGGTCATATTTTTATATGCAGGTCGTATAACTCTGTTTGCAGAAATAAGCTCCTCCATACGGTGTGCTGACCAGCCTGCAATTCGTGCAATTGCAAAAAGAGGTGTGTAAAGATCCTCGGGAATACCAAGCATTTGGTAAATAAGACCTGAGTAAAGGTCAACGTTTGCACAAATCTTTTTGTTGTTGTGCTTTTCGCTTGCAAAAATTTCGGGAGTAAGCTTTTCTATAAGCTCTAATGCTCTGAAATCTGCACCGAAGCCCTTTTCCTCTGCTATTTTTGCAGCCTCACGCTTAAGAATAATTTGACGTGGGTCGCTTAATGTATAAACAGCGTGGCCCATACCGTAAACAAGGCCTGATTTATCGCCGGCTTCTTTGTTAATAAGCTTTTTAAGGAAATCTGCTACCTGACCTTCATCGGTAATATCGGTTACACCCTCTTTAAGGTACCTCATCATTTCGGCAACCTTAAGGTTTGCGCCACCGTGGCGAGGACCCTTAAGAGCACCTATACCTGCAGAAATTGCAGCATATGTATCTGTACCGCTTGAAGAAAGCACCCTTGTAGCAAAGGCTGAGTTATTACCACCACCGTGCTCTGCGTGAAGAATAAGGCAAATATCCAAAAGCTTTGCTTCTTCATCGGTAAATTTACGGTTTGAGCGAGTTGTGTAAAGTATTGTTTCAGCTGTTGAAAGCTCCGGCTTAACGGGGTGAAGATACATACTCTTTTTAAGGTAATGCCTTCTTTTAACCTGGTAAGCGTACGTCATAATTGTAGGGAGCTGTGCAATAAGCTGAATGCTCTGGCGAAGAATATTCTCTATTGAAATATCATCAGGATTATCATCGTAAGAGTAAAGTGAAAGAACACCTCTCTCAAGCTTATTCATAATATTTGGAGAAGGAGCCTTCATTATCATATCCTCAATGAAGTCCTCGGGGAGCTCACGGCACTGACCGAGAATCTCGTTAAATCTTGCTAACTGCTCCTTTGTGGGAAGGTGGCCGAAAAGAAGAAGCCAAGCAGTTTCTTCAAAGCCGAAACGGGTTTCTTTGATACAACCGTCTACAATATCGTTAATATTAACGCCTCTGTAAATAAGTCTGCCTTCAACAGGCTTGCGCTCACCATCTTCTATATGGTAGCCCTCTACAGAACAAACCTTAGTAAGACCTGCCATAACACCACTGCCATCACGGTTACGCAAGCCACGCTTAACATCAAATCTGTCAAAATATTCAGGACTAATGGAGCTGTATTCCTTAAGTTCCTCGCAGAGCTGTGTAAACTCACCTACAGGAACAGGCTTAATGTATGAATGCATATTATCACTCCTTATTTGCTAAATATATGTCATACCATAAAATAATAATTCATATTATTTTATAACATATTGAATTTAATGTCAATAAATAAGTCAACAATAAGGGATAGTGATTATAATGAAAAACTACTTGATTTTAATACTTTTTTGTGCAATTTCCATTCTTTTAGTGCCATTAATTACCGTAAACACCGATAAAGACAGGCAAGCTGTGGCATCGGCTGATGCTGTAACGAGTAACACCACAACAAAGGAAAGCAACGAAAATCAGGCTACAATATCGGTTTTTAGAAGCGTTGAAAGCAAAACGGAGAAAATAACGCTTTTTGAATATGTTTGTGGCAGCGTGGCAGCAGAAATGCCCTTAGCCTACAATGAGGAAGCTATAAAAGCACAGGCAGTTGCCTGCTACACAAACGCCATAAGGCAAAAGAGCCTTGAGGGTAACAAAAACGGTGATATAAGTGATGACACAACTGTACACCAAGGGTATATTGACGAAGCCCAGCGAAAGGAAAAATGGGGCGATGCATTTACAAAATACGAAAAAAAGCTGCAAGCTGCAGTCAAGGCTGTAGAGGGCGAAGCGCTGTACTACGGCGGCAAGCCCTGTGTTGCTGCATTTTGCGCAATATCCAACGGAAAAACAGAGGATGCGCAAAGCATATGGGGTACTGCTGTACCCTACCTTGTAAGTGTAGACAGCGAGGGCGACAAGCTTTCGCCAACCTACGCATCAACAGTGTCCTTTACCAAAGATGAATTTATAAAAATCATTGGTGAACAAGGGGTTCCCACTAAAAACATTGATTTATTAACTGCAATTAAAATTACAAAAAAATCAGACACAGGCACAGTTTTAAAGGCTACTATAGGCAACAAAAGCTTTACAGGCGAAGAAATCAGAAAAATGTTTTCTTTAAGGAGCCCCACGTTCACCGTAAAGGCAACAAAAAATGCCGTAACATTTAGTGTTTCAGGCTACGGCCACGGTATAGGTATGAGCCAATACGGAGCAAATTATTTAGCAGAAAATGGCTATGACTACAAGGAAATTTTGGAGCATTATTATACGGGTGTTGAGCTAAAATAATAAGAGGATCAAATTATTGACCCTCTTAATATCTTTTACCAATTTTTATCGTTATACTCTGTGTTTTCAACACCCTTGCTGTTAAGCTTAAATACTAATCTGTCTAATTTCGACTTAAACAGCTTTTTAAACCATTTCTTTGTACCAAACCACTTAACTAAGGTTGGGCTAACTGCATAATATAAGTGAATGAAAGCGCGACCAAATATCTTTTTCGGTTAATATGTCAAGTAGGGAGTGATATTATGATTTCCTACGATAATCTATGGATTGTTATGAAAGAAAAAGGCATCAGCCAATATGCGCTCATCAAACACCACGGAATAAGTCCCGGGCAAATCACTCGACTCAAGCGTAACGAAAGCGTGAGCACTCACACAATAGAAATGTTTTGCAAAATCCTTGATTGTAAAGTTGAGGATATAATGACATATATACCCGAGAATAATTAACACAGCTGTATCTTCAAGATACAGCTTTTTTATCTCAAAATCAAATATAAAAATAAAAGCACTTGAAAATCTGTAAACTATGTGTTATTATATTTTGCGTTATCCGGGTGTAGCGCAGTTGGTAGCGCACTTGACTGGGGGTCAAGGGGTCGTGAGTTCAAGTCTCGTCACTCGGACCAAAAATATACCATAGCCGAAAAGCTATGGTATATTTTTTTATTTCAAAAAGTGATGAGACTTGAAAAGGAGGGAGCGTAGCCTTGCTATGCGGAAGAAAACAGTCCAGTGTGACTGTTTTCGCCGACGTGTGCGTGTCGGTGACGGTAGTCACCGAGCAAGTCTCGTCACTCGGACCAAAAGAGATAGATATCCTTTAGGTTATCTGTCTCTTTTTTTGTTTTTGTTATAGCGAGACTTGAACGATTCAGACCTTCTTGCGTCGATTTGCAACAACCACAGTTACAACCGAGGGTACTATTCCACACAGCACATACACAAGCACGCCTATAAAATCCATGCTTGAAATCCCATAATGTTCGCCCAACACCATACCAAACCCGAAACCGGGAAAGCCTAATATTATTGAACACATGTTTACTATTTCATTAACTGCTGTTGAATACGGAAAAGGAGCAGTAATCAAACCCAGCAAAATCGCCATAAGCCAAGCAAAGGATGTTGTCAGAGAAAATGATACCCACACGCTTTTAGGTTGTTTACTAAGACGCACACCCACTATTGAGCAGATTATCGAAATCACAATAGCTGCAGCAACAATTGCTAATGCAGAGCCTGCTTCGCTGAAAACTGAAACTGCAACAGAGCCCCATGCTGCTGCACACAATGAAATGTAAGTAATTAAGACTGTCAAAAAGGCTTTTGTTCCGTTTTTCATAAAGATGCCTCCTTTGGAGAATTTTCACAGAGAGCTTTTTTCCCTTCTCTCACTTAAATATTAAAAAAAAGACAAAAAATGTAAAGCAACACTTTGTAGCAAGGTCAAAAACCTAAAATTATATCCATAATTTTCAATTTTATGTTTTGACTTTTTTTTTTTTCTGTTATACTACATTCGGGTGATATTATGAATAATATTGAATTCTTTAAAAATGCAGGGTACGGAATGATGATGCATTTCGGTTTATACTCCGTTTTAGGTGGCGAGTATAAGGGTAAATTTGGCGATAACTACGCCGAATGGATTGGCTCACACTTTGCAATACCTATAAAGGAATACGAACAGCTTGCAAAGGCTTTTAACCCTATTTACTTTAATGCAGATGAAATTATATGCCTTGCAAAGGAATGTGGAATGAAATACTTTGTGGTAACAACAAAGCACCACGACGGCTTTGCATTATTCCACTCAAAGGTTGATAAATATAATGTTGTAGATGCAACACCGTTTAAAAGAGATATTATTGCAGAGCTTGCCGAGGCTTGCCAAAAGCACGGTGTTAAATTAGGCTTTTACTACTCCCAAGACTTAGACTGGCACGAAAAGCACGGTGGCGGATACCTTTCAAACCATATGGGCTGCTCCGGTGTTTCCTGGGATAACAGCTGGGATTTCCCTAACCCTGAGGAAAAGGATTTTTCCATTTGCTTTGAGAATAAAATTCTTCCACAAATTGAGGAGATAATGACAAACTACGGCGATATTTTCCTTGCCTGGTTTGATGTGCCTATGACCCTAAGCGAGACACAGAGCAAAACAATATATGATACTGTTAAACGCCTGCAGCCTAACTGCCTTATAAACTCCCGTTTAGGCAACGGTGCATACGACTATGTGTCTTTAGGCGATAACGAAATACCTGCAAGCAAGGAGGAGTGGGAGCGACTTTGCAGTGCCCCTGCAGAAAGCGTAAATTACCAAAGTATAGATGGCTTTAAGCCAAGCAGATACGGGCTTTACGAATCTGCCTGCACACTAAATAATTCTTGGGGCTTTTCTTACAGAGACCACAACTGGAAAACACCCGAGGAGCTTTTCAGAAACAAAACCCACCTTAATGAGTTAGGCATAAATTATCTTATAAACGTTGGACCTGACCACCTCGGCAGAATACCCGGCCCATCTATTGAAATTTTGAGAAAAGTGGCAGAGATGGGGAAATAATTAAATTTAAAATTCAAAATTCAAAATTCAAAATTCAAAATTCAAAATTTAAAATTCAAAATTTAAAATTCAAAATTCAAAATTAAGAATTAAAAATTAAAAATTGGGGTGATATTGTAAAGCTGCCAGCTTTACAATATCACCTTTATTTCCTAATTTCTATTTTTGTATTTTGTTTTTTCTATTGCCATAACTATTAACGGGATAAGAATTATTTGCACAATAATGCCCGGTATTGCATTTATTACGGCACCCGACCAAAAGGCTGCCCAGCCGAATTTTGAAAAATCAAAGCCAAACATAACTATCCTTGCAACACCCCACACGATACGACCTATTACCATTGCGCTAATAAGTGAAACGTATATGTACGGCTTCTTTTTAGGCAATGCCTTGTGCAAAAGCCCTGCCACAAGGCCATATGTACCTAATTCAAACGCCATACCGATTGCTGTTGGGAACATTACAGGCATTGTCATAACAAGGGAGCGAAGAATAGGTGAAATTATACCTACTACAAATCCCCAGGGGCCACCACAAATAAAGCCACATAATATTACAGGTATATGCATAGGGCAAAGCATATCCCCTATTTCGTTAATCTGCATTGTAAAAAAAGGCAAAACAAATGCCAGGGCAATAAACATAGCAGATAAGCACATTTTTTGTATTAAAAGTTTTGTTTTCATAGCCTATTACTTTCTTTTATTTTTCAAGATTTAATTCACGGTAGCTTTTACAACGTGCAACAATGAGCTGTGCATCAAGGTATGGCTTAACTGCCCTTGTGTAAAGGTTTGCTTCCCTTGTTGTCTTTTTAATTGTAAGACGTATGGTTGCCTGTTGCTTTCTTAAAGCCGTTAATTTTTTTGATAAATCAGCATAAGGAGCTTTATTCTCCTTTGCTTTTTTAATTTCCGTTATAATTTGGTTGATTTGTAATTCTAAATTTTCTTCCTCATCAAATAAATCTGTAAAAACCGAAAAATCAAAATCAACCACTCCGTTAGGGAAATGTTTTTTCAAAGTTTTTTGTGCTGCAGTAAAGCTTCTGCACATATCCTTAATTCGTTTTTGCGCTTGGTTATTACTGCCACACATTGATAACAGCTCATATGCAGATGGCTGCATTTTGACAAAATCACCTATCCCACACTCTATAATTCCGGCCGATAATTCAAATTCCTTTGCACCCAGCTCTGTATCGAAATATGTAATTTCATCCCACACCATTTTAGCAATCTCGATATCCTCGTTATAGCCTCGCATCATTTTCTTTTCGGCTCTTGAATGCTCTTTAGTGATAACACAAGGGGTCAAGGTGTGGTAATCCCTTGCCTGTTTTATAATTTCGTCTGCCTCAGTCTTTTGCTCAGGTGTATGCACACCCTTTTCCTTATCCTCAAAAAAGGCTCTTATACGCAATATATTTACCATAGCCTTTTGCTTTGTTTCTGTTAAATCATAAAAGAAAAACGGAATAACATTAAGCGCTGCACCTATTACAGAAGCAACTATAAGCACTGAGCAAATTGATTGAAAAAGCTCTGTATTATAAAGTACATCGTAAACATTATCGGCACCATAGCCCATTTCTATAGCCTTTTGCTCGTTAAGGCCTGCTTTTTCATATATAGCAGGGAGCACAGCTCCTGTTGCTAAGGTAATCACACTGCCTATAAGCCCAACAGCTGAAAACATACCGTCTATACGCTGACCACTTATGTATTGCTGGTAGTCTCTTATATCTGCATTAAGGCTTGGGCTCATAAAGTGCCCTAAAGAGGTAAGTAGCTGATTTACAAAAATAAACACAAGCAAATACCATATAACATTTTCGCCACTCATTCGTACTACAGGCAGCATTGCAGCAATAAAAACAATGTTCATAAGGTTGCTGAAAATAAGCACCTTCTTTTTGCCGTAGCGTCTGATAAGTGCAGGAGCAAAAAGGTTCGGCCACAGGGATGCATTACCTGCAACTGCTGTAATAACAGCATACTGTGCTGCCGAGCACGCCTGCTGGTAGTTATACATCCACCCCATAATTGTACCAAAGGAGCCTTCAAGAAAGCCTATCCATCCTGCTAAGGAAACTATCCAGAAATATTTATTGCCTGCAACTGCTCTGAGGGCATCTGCAAAGCTCATTTGCAGTGCCCTGTTTTTAGGCTGCACAATTCGCTCTTTAGTGTTTACATAAATTAATACCGAAATAAGGAAGCCTACTGCAAGCATAGGTGGATAAAGCACTCTGTAAACCTTCATATCGTAAAGAGTGTTATCACCTGTTATAGCCTTTGCTACAAGGGGAAGAAAAATGCTTGCTATAGACGGTGAAATGTTTTCTATAACAGATTTAACTGCATACACATCTGTTCTTTCAATAGTGTTTGGCGAAAGAACATTTATAATACTGTCGTTTGCATCTAACAGGAAATTGTAAAAAAACTGGAAGCCTATATTAAACAGTAACACAACTATACATTTAGTAAGCATAGCCATATTTTCATAAGGCGCCCATATAAAGCCTATACCTAAAAGCACGGTGGGTATACCCATTGTAATTATATATGGGCGATATTTACCCTTAAGGCTTCGGGAGCTATCTATCATTTTTGCTCTTAGGGCTGTTAACGGAAAGCCTGCTATAACACTAATTATGTAAATAATATAAATCGCTTTAGGCGGAATACCTATTGTGTTACCTATAAGCACATTACCTACGCTTAAAATCATAGTGCTTACACAGTATACAATAAACTTAACACCTATGCCACCTACTGCAAGGGATGCAATTTCTTTAAAGGGAATAAATCTGCCATCGGGGGCAGTTTTCCAATATCTCTTAAGCTTTTCCAATAAGCCGAAAACTTTTTCTTTCATAGTATCACCATACAATCGTTGTTACCGACATCGGAGTCAGAACTATATTTCGAGAATTCATTTTCTTTTCTGCTAAACTGTTATTTTCATCTGTAACAGCAACAAGAACCTCACCCTCTGCAGGTATTTCTATTTGCTTTTCGCTTTGTGATTTGTTAACAGCAATAAGCACAAGCTTTTCACCTTGCTTAAATGCAGTAAGGAGAATATCCTTATCCTCGCAGGTGGCCTCTACTCGCCTTGCTCCTCTTTTAACATACTTAGTGTAGTTGCCTGTTACATAGTAGCGCTTTGTTATTTCAAACGTATTTTCGGGGAGATTTATGTATATAAGACCGTCGCAATAATCAACCTCGGAAACGGCAATCCAATGCTGCCAGGAGGTAGCGCCAAGCAAAGTAAAATCCTCATGCATTGTAGTAGCTGTGATTATGGCAGAAGCCATACCGTAATCTCTACCACCCTGCATATGAGTCCACTCACTCATTTTCACAGGCACATTCGGATATTTTTTATCCATCCACCTTCTGAAGCGTTTAACATAGCCAAGTCGATTGTTGAGAAACGGAATATTTACAGGGATAGGTATGGGTAAGCAATATGAATGCACATCTACTGCATCTAAGTGCTTTCGCACTTTTTCGCTTTTAAGCAGCTGACGGGTGTAGCTTTTATTAAACCACCTTAAATCACCCGACTCTGCACCCGAAAGCTTAACATCCTTCAAAAGAGGTCTTTTCTCCAACTCCTGTGCAAAAACCTCAAAAACCCTTCCCACGCTTTTAGGCCTGTAAAAGCAGCCCTCTTGGCCACCGTTCCAAACCCAAATAGGCTCATTAACAGGTGAAAGGTATTTTACGGGTATTCCCTCTTTTATAAAATGCTCTGTTACATCAAGGCAGTAGGTTGCAAATTCTCGGTAGTTTTTCTTTGAAATATTTTCGTGAAAAAGCTGGTGCTTTTTATTGTGTGCAAGTCCGTTTTTTGTAAGGCGCTCAATAGGTGAATTTACAAAAAAAACAACCTCATCTGCACCATATTCAACAGCCTTTTTCATCATATAAACAGCATTCGCATCTCTGCCCCAATCATACATTTTGGGTGCTGTTTCAAAGCATTGTGTTGCTCTTAAGGGCCGACTGTATTCTCCTTTACCCGAATGTACGGAGCCACCACCTATATTGTATCGGTAAATACTCATCCCAATACCTTCTGTTGGGCAATATAGGAGCTGTGCAATTCTATCACGCACAGGTATTTTAGAGGTGGGGTCAATATGCTCCCAGCCACCTACAAGCTGTGCCCACCAGGCGCCGCTTGCGCCTATGCCCTCAAAGGCTTGATACTCTTTATTTATATCAACGTTTATTCGCATACCGACACCTTCTTTAATTCAAAATTTTCTATATTAATACTTTCTCGAAAGTCTGCTTTGAGCTTCCTCTCTTGTAATTTTACCTGCGTTACACTCTGCCATAACCTGTACATCCTTATCGTTAAGGTTATAAAAACGCCAAACGATGTATGATACAAGGTAGCCTAAAGCAGGAATTAAAGCATATATAAGCCAAAATGCATCTAAAGCCTCAGGTGTTTGTGTAACGCCCATTTTTGCAAGCTGCTCAAAGTTTTCTGCCTCAACCGTTTTCCAGCCTACTGCAGGAAGACCTAAAAGGAATAATGAAAGCGCACCTGAAATGGCGCCTGTAAGCTTAACCATAAAGGTTTGGATTGCAAAGGTAATACCCTTTGCCTCAACGCCTGTTTTATATTTGCCGTACTCTGCACAGTCCGGTGTAAACATAAACAGCATAACGCCTAAGGTTGATGTAGGGATTGACCTTATTATTGAAATAACAACGAATAAAATCGGGTTGCTGTAGCCTACTGCCCACATAATAACACCTAAAACAACGGCAGCCATAACGCTTACCCTGAAAACTACCATTTTATTGAATTTACGCACAAGCCTTGGCACAGCCATTGCACCTATAAACGCAAACGGAGCACCTGCAAAGCCGATAATGGTAATGAAAAGAGAATCGTTAAACAAATAATAAGATGCCAAAAGGTTAAGGGCCGTTACATAGTTAACGCTTGAATAGAAGAAAAAGCCTATGTAGTAAAGAAGGAGATATTTATTTTTGAAAAGATACGAAAACATTTTCTTAACAGAAAAAGCTTCCTCCTCCACAGGCACATATCGCTCCTCAAGCTTAAAGCAAGCAGGTATCATTGTAACAAGGCCTACAACTGAGCACAAAACAACTGCAACAGTATAGTTACTGCCTACCTTTTCACCTACAAGGAACGCAACAACTGCAGGGGCAATAAAGCCACCTACGCCACCCCATATACTCTTGTAGGACATCATACTGTTACGCTCATCAATATTATCTGTCATAGCAGTAATAATGCCGTAAATAGGTACATCGCAAAGTGTGTAAACGGTATCAAACACAAGGTATGATATTGCAAACCAAGCAAGCTGTGCATTTTCGGAAATAGAGCTTGGTATAGCAAACATAAGTATACAGGTTATTGGTATAAGCAAAAGTGAAATTCTTAACCAGGGTAGGTATTTTTTACCACTTTTGAATTTAACTGCATCAAATATAACGCCAAAAAGAGCATCGTTAAAGGCATCCCATATTTTAACTACAAGCATAACACCTGCAATTTTTATAGGGTCTATGCCGATCAAGGCAAAATATGTTGTAAGGCAGCTTGAAATAAGTGCATAAAATATATTTTGACCTGTGAAATATACATAGTAGCTTTTTCTCTCTATGCCACTTGTTTTCCACCCCTGTGGAGGGCCTGATTTTTTAAATGCCATAACTTCAACTCCTTTATTGTTCTGTTTTAAACACAGAATCATATTTACTTGCCCAGGCAAGCACCTTTGCCTCATCGTATTCCTTAGGCATACCTTGAACGGTGGCAACAACCTTCAACATAGCCTTGCCCAGAGCAAGGAATTTTTTCAGCAAAGGCTTATTGCTTACTATAGCTTTGCCCCTATCAAGGGTTTCTTTGCAGAAATATGACGGAATATCTAAATCTACCTTTTCTGCAGACACAGAAAGCTCTTTGGAGGTAATAATTTTGTTATCAAAAATATAATCCAAATCGTCTGTTGTAAGTGTGGTAAGGAAAAGCTTTGCCCTTGCAATAGGTGCAAGACCGTTACCCAGCTTTTTATAATACGCTTTTTGATACTCCCAAAGCACGCTTGCCGTGTAGTCTTTATCTTTGTTTTTTATAAGCACGGTTGCAAGCAAGGGGGCTGTATTAAAGCAGTTTGCAAGGCCTGTGCCTGTAATAGGGAAGGTCATAAATGCGCTATCGCCTATTGCTGCATAGCCGTTTGCCACCATAACAGAAAGAGGGTGGCGTACAGGTATTGCCGCAAAGGAGCCTCCTCTTAAAACCTCTGTACCAAGGCTTGGATTTTTCGAGCGATAATATTCAGCCGTGCGTTCTGCCTCTGCCATATCAAACTGCTCAAATCTGCCAACAAGCAAATCTGTATGGTTTTCTTCAGTTGCAACCCAGCCTATGCCTAATTTACCCTCTGAAAAAATGCAAATTTTATATGGGTCCTTTACAGGCTCGGTGGTTGCCCTGTTGTAAAATGCTCTGTATATAAAGAATTTTTCGTATTCCCCTACATTTGCCTGTACACCAAATTCCTCGGGAAGGCTTGCTCTTAAAACAGAATCGCAGCCACAGGCATCAATAACCAAATCACCGTATATATCACCTTTATCGGTCTTTATACCTATAACGGTTCTGCCCTGCACTATGGCGCCTAAAACGGTGTAGCCGTAGTTAAATTTAACCCCTGCTTTTTCGGCATGGCCAATAATATATTTATATATATCGCTACGCTCCATTTTAATTTCCCTTTCGCTTTCGGGAACATGCTGTTCAACACCTGTATTTTCACTTGGAGCATAGAAGGTCATATCTGTTTTATAAACATACATTTCCTCAGGTGGCATGGGGAGTCCGATTGCTTTGAAGGAACGAGGATTAAAAATATCTGTCCAGTCATAGCCCATTTTGTCGGCTGCATTTTTTTCGTAAACCTCTACCTCAAAGCCGTTTTGTGCAAGAAGCATACCTACGGCAATACCACCGTGGCCTCCACCTGCAATTATTATTTTTTTACTCATATTACCCCTCCGTAATACACATATGACTATATACGGAATAATTTTATCATAAATATGTAATTATTGTAAATATATTACAGCAAATTAATTGTAAAATTTAGATATATGTGCTAAAATTAGTTGTATTTTCTCGAAAGGAAGTTCGATTATGAATTTAAGAGCACCTGCAATTCCACTCATTACGGTTGACCCATATTTTTCTGTTTGGTCACCCAACGAGGTTATAAACTTTACACCTACCGAATTTTGGTCAGGCAAACAAAATTCAATATTGGGCGTTGTTTACATAGATGGCGAGCGTTACACATTTTTAGGCTACCACAAAGATTATCACAAGCTTACACAAACAAGCATTACTTACGATGCTTTCAGCACGATTGTTTGCTTTGAGAACGAAAAAATTTGCCTTAAGGCAGTTTTCACATCTCCACTTTTACCTGATGATTACAACCTCCTCACCCGTCCTGTATCATACCTTAATATTTTTTGGGATACCAACGACGGCAAGGAGCATACGGTAAAAATAGATGTCGCCGTTTCTGAAGAGCTTTGCCTTCAAAAGCCTTGGCAAAACGAGGTTAAAGAAGAGGAAACACCACTTGCGGACGGGCTTAAGGGTATGCGTATGGGCAACATAGAGCAAAAGCCTTTGCACGAAAGCGGCGATGATATTTGTATTGACTGGGGCTACGTGCACCTTGCAGTTAAAGGCTACAACTCCACAGTTTATGAGGATGTTATAGACGGCCGTGGAAACATTCACGCAACAGCCGAGCCTGAAGCAAATGAAAAGGTGCTTTTCCTTTTTGCATACGATGATATTGAAAGCATTGAATATTTCGGAAAAAGGCTTAAATCCTACTGGAATAAGGATGGCAAAACAATTTTACAGGCAATAAACGAGGCTGCTGAAGATTATAATGATGTGTACGCTAAATGCTGCGAATTTTCAGCACAGCTTTATAAAAGAGCTATCAAAGCAGGTGGCGAAAAATATGCCCACATCCTTATGCTTGCCTGGCGCCAGGTAATGGCAGCCCACAAGCTTGTGCTTGATGAAAACGGTGAAATCCTTTTTATTTCAAAGGAGTGCTGGTCAAACGGTTGTGCTGCAACTGTTGATGTTAGCTACCCTTCTACACCTATCTTTTTACTGTATAACCCGGAGCTTGTAAAGGGTATGCTTCGCCCAATATACAAATACGCATTAAGCGATGCCTGGAAATTTGACTTTGCACCACACGATGCAGGCCAGTACCCGCTTGTAAACGGACAGGTCTATGGTGAAAACCAATTAAAGTACCAAATGCCTGTTGAGGAATGTGGCAATATGCTTATTATGGAAACTAATATTGCCCTTGCTACAAAGGATGCATCCTTTGCAAAAATGCACTTAGATGTACTTGAAAAATGGAGTAAATACCTTATTGAATACGGCGCAGACCCAGGCAACCAGCTTTGCACAGATGACTTTGCAGGGCACCTTGCTCACAACTGCAACCTTTCCCTTAAGGCTATAATGGGTTTGCAGGGTATGTCTATTATTATGGAGCTTTTGGGCAACTCCGAAAAAAGCGCATATTATAGAGACGAAGCAGTAAAAATGGCAGAGCAATGGAAGAAAACTGCTATCAACCCCGATGGCACAACCCGACTCACCTTTGACAGCGACAAAGGCTTTTCAATGAAGTACAATATGGTTTGGGATAAGATTTGGAAAACAGGTCTTTTCACCCAAGAGTTTATGGATAATGAACTGCAAAACAACAAAAAGCACTTCAATAAATACGGTATGCCCCTTGATTCTCGAGCAGACTACACAAAGTCTGACTGGCTTGTGTGGGTTGGCTCAATGGCAAGCTCAAAGGAGCTTTTCGAGGAATTTATTACTCCCCTTTGGGATACCTACAACGAAAGCTCATCACGTGCACCTTTAACCGACTGGTACGACACAAAAAGTGGCAGAATGGTTGGCTTCAGGCACAGAACCGTGCAAGGTGGATTGTTTATAAGGCTTTTGATGGAGAATTAATTTTTTTACTACAAAGCTGCTTATTTTTGCTTTTTGTAAAACTCTGGCGACTTTACAATTACGGCGTAGCCCCTTAATTTTGAATTTTTCATTTTTAATTTTCAATTTTAATGTGGAACATTAGCTAAACTTTCCACTTGACAAAAGCGCAAAAGTGAGTATACTGTAATAAACTGAATAAATAAACCGATGAAGCGGAGATAAAGGTAGGATATGCGCTCACAGAGAGTGGGGCTTGGCTGGAAACCCACAGAAATGCAGCTTATCAAATGGACCGCAGAGGGCTTGGTCAAAGGCTTTGCCGAGTATTCCAAGACGTGTTGGCTTACGTTAGTAGCCGGAAATATGTTCGTATTTCGCAGAGTGCGTTTTAACGCAAAATCAAGGTGGCACCACGGTAATTTGCTTTTATCGTCCTTGACAATAACAGAGGTTATTGTCAGGGGCGTTTTATTTTCCTGTTAATACCTCAAAACAAAAGGAGGAACTTTTATGCCAAAGGGCAGATACGGAATTCACGGTGGACAGTATATCCCCGAAATTCTTATGGATGAAATTCACAAATTAGAAGAAGCCTATGAGTTTTACAAAAACGATGAGGCTTTCAACAACGAGCTTGAAGCTTTGTTGAAGGAGTATGCGGGCAGACCATCACTTCTTTACTATGCAGAAAAAATGACAAAGGATTTGGGTGGCGCAAAAATCTACTTCAAAAGAGAAGATTTAAACCACACAGGCTCACACAAAATCAACAACGTTCTTGGTCAGGCTCTTTTAGCTAAAAAAATGGGCAAAACAAGAATCATTGCAGAAACAGGCGCAGGCCAGCACGGTGTTGCAACTGCAACTGCTGCTGCACTTTTAGGCCTTGAGTGTGAAATCTTTATGGGTAAAGAGGATACAATTCGCCAAGCACTTAACGTTTACAGAATGGAGCTTTTAGGTGCAAAGGTACACGCTGTTGAAAGTGGCACTATGACACTTAAGGATGCTGTAAACGAAGCTATGGGCGAGTGGGCAAAAAGAACAGAGGATACACTTTATGTTATAGGCTCTGTTATGGGTCCTCACCCATTCCCAATGATTGTTAGAGATTTTCAAAGCGTTATAAGCCGTGAAGCAAGGGCACAAATTCTTGAAAAAGAAGGCAGACTTCCATCTGTTGTTATGGCCTGTGTTGGTGGTGGCAGCAACGCTATGGGTATGTTCTATGAATTTATAAACGATAAAGATGTTAAGCTTATCGGCTGTGAGGCAGCAGGCCTTGGAGCAGATACCGATAAAACTGCAGCTACAATGGCTACAGGCTCTGTTGGTGTTTTCCACGGAATGAAATCTTATTTCTGCCAGGATGAATACGGCCAGATTGCCCCTGTTTATTCAATATCTGCAGGCCTTGACTACCCCGGTGTTGGCCCTGAGCACGCATACCTTAAGGATATTGGCAGAGCAGAGTATGCCCCCGTTACAGATGATGAGGCTGTTGATGCATTCGAATACATTGCAAAAACAGAGGGCATTATTGCAGCAATCGAGTCATCGCACGCTGTGGCACATCTTATGAAGATTGCTCCTACAATGAGCAAGGATGATATTATTATTTGCTGCCTTTCAGGCAGAGGCGACAAAGACGTTGCTGCAATAGCAAGATACAGAGGAGTTGATTTGCATGAGTAAGATTAAATCAGCATTTGAAAACAAAAAGGCTGTATTAAGCTTTTTAACAGCAGGCGACCCTTCCTTAAAGAAAACAGAGGAATACATTGCCGAAATGGAAAAGGCAGGCGCAGCACTTATTGAAATAGGCATCCCCTTCTCCGACCCTGTTGCAGAAGGTCAGATTATTCAAGAGGCAAATATACGTGCACTCTCACAAGAGGGTGGCTGCACCACAGATATGGTTTTTGATATGGTTAAAAACGTTACAAAAACCGTTTCTCTCCCTATTGTATTTGTTGCTTACCTTAACACGCTTTTCAGATACGGCTACGATAAATTTTTCAGCCGTTGTAAGGAATGTGGTGTAGATGGCATTATAATCCAGGATTTACCCTTCGAGGAAAAAGGCGAGGTTAAAGAAATTGCCGACAAATACGAAATTGATATTATTTCAATAATCGTGCCCTCAACAGAAGAAAGAATTAAAGAAATTGCAAAGGATGCAACCGGCTACATTTATTTGCTTGCTCCTTCAAAATCAAAGGAGTTTGACGGTAAAACAATAACAGATGTACCACAGATTGTTGATATTATAAAATCTGTAACAGCTACACCTGTTGTTGTAGCAGTCAGCAACACCTCTGCTTATTCATCTGTTAAATATAAAACCTCTGCCGACGGTGTTATTGTCGGCAACGGTACCGTGCAAATTATAGGTGAGCACGGTGATGAAGCAAACCAATACGTTTACGACCACGTAAAGCTTATTGTTGATGCAATAAACTGATAAACAAAACGCTGATTGGAAAACCAATCAGCGTTTTGTTTATTTAAATTATTTTATTGTTTCGCTGTTGTTGAGTACCGAGGTGCTGTAAATAAAAAGCACATCCTGATTTGTAAACTCAATGTAATCAGCAAGCATATTCGGGTGAATATAACGAATATCTACAACTGTTATTTTTTTATAGCCCTCCACAAGCAAGGGAGCAAGGCTGCTACCGAAGGAATCTCTGAAAATAACAAGCTCTTTATCTGTTGTGGCCTTATCGTTCTCTATTGTTATAAGAGGGAGTGAGCCGGACAAAAACATTTCGTATGGGTCCTTGCCGTATGCCTTGTGCATATCGTAAACAGATATTTCTTTTTGATTTTCGTAATCGTAAACGGTAGCATTATTTAAAATATCGTTAGTAAGATATTTAATTTTTTCAGGTGGAACAGGCAATGCTGACTGTCCGTGGTAAACACCGTAAAAATCATTATCAAGTGTATTAACTTTATATTCAGCGTTCAGCTGTACACCCATTTTTTCTGCAATTTTCTTTGCTACAGGTAAAATTTCCTCCTGCCTCCAATGGGTATCTGTTTTATAAAAGCTATCAAGGGCTAAAAGGTCTTTTATATCTATATATTCCATAAACCTTGTTTCACCTTGTATTTGCGAAAGCATTTTTTCATAGTCTACGGAAAGATAATCCTCTTCAACAAGATAATAGTTTTTATCGGGAATAACCGAAAAATAAAGCTTAACATCTGTACCGTCAAAATACTTGTTTTTTACTGCTTCAAACTTTTTTGCAGCATTGCTTACAGATTCCTCGTTTAACGGGTATTCAAGCTTTCCGATATGGCCGTTTTTATAAAACAAATCGTTATTATCTGTTTGGTTTAACACATAAAAGCTTGTTAATGCTTTTATTGTCCTGAAGGCATCTCTTAAAGGAAACTGCTCTGTAGCATAGGTTTCAAAATCCTTCATAAACTTACCTGAAATTATATTATTGAAGGAAAGCTTTGGGAACTGTGCAAGAGCACGTCTTTCGCTTTGCGAAAACTCTGTTGCAGGCTTAACCCACGCAAAAAAAGACAACCCGAAAAGCAATACAACTAAAACAATAGCTATTATTTTATTTTTCATACGCTGTCCCCCTTCTAAAATCTAAAATAAAGGAATGGGTTAAAGGAGCCATCTACAAGGAACGCTGTTACAACAACAAAAAGCACCACAAGGGTAACAGGCTCTGCAACATTCATAACAGCCTTAATGGGCTTATTCTCCAAAAGCTTTTTAACTGCATTTTTAACAACAGGTGTTGCACCAACCAATGCAATTACCATTGGCACAGCATAGCTTTTAAGGTAATATAAATACTCTGCCGAAACAAGCGGAACATTGCCGAAGCCAAACATACATTTAATGTATTGGAAAGCCTCGCCCATATCGGTTGCATTAAATATTACAAAGCTTGTTGTTATTATAAGCAGAATATAAATTCTGTTAATCACCTTGGTTTTTTCAAGCAATTTAAGAAGGAACAGCTTTTCAATACAAAGGAATATTGCAAAGTATAATCCCCAGATTATAAATGTCCAGGCTGCGCCGTGCCAGAAGCCTGTAAGCATCCAGACTGTGAAAATATTAAAAAACCATCGTGGCAATGAAACCCTGTTACCCCCCATAGGGATGTAAACATAATCTCTGAACCAGGTGCCTAAGGACATATGCCACCTACGCCAAAATTCTGTAGCACTTTTTGCTATAAACGGATAATTAAAGTTTTCGCAGAATTTAAAGCCGAATATTTTACCAAGACCTATTGCCATATCAGAATACCCTGAAAAATCAAAGTAAACGTGCAAAGCAAAGGCTACTGCATAAAGCCAATAGTAAAGCACTGCCTTATCGTCCGATGCTCTGAAGGTATCGCAAAGCTCACCTAAAATATTGGCAACAAGCACCTTTTTAGATAAGCCGAGAATAAATCTGCGCATACCTGCCACAAAGCCTTCAAGGGTATGCTTTCTTTCTGTTAGCTCTGCAGAAATATCTGTATACCTTACTATAGGACCTGCGATTAGCTGAGGGAACATTGTTATATACGCAGCAAGATTTATAATATTCCTTTGAGCAGGTATTCCCCTGTAAACATCTATAGAGTAGCTTAAAATTTGGAAGGTGTAGAAGCTGATACCGATAGGCAAGGCTATTCGCAAAAGAGGAATACCCAAGCCTGTAGCTGCATTAAAGTTTTCTATAAAAAAGTCTGCATATTTAAAATATGCCAAAAAGCCTAAGTTTATAAAAACAGAAATAAAAAGGATAACTTTTTTAGCCTTTTTATTGTTTTTAGCCTCAATCAAGAGACCGGAAACATATCCGATTATGATTGAGGCTACCATTAAAATAACATATTTAGGCTCACCCCAGCCATAAAACACAAGGCTACTCAATAAGAGCACCGTGTTTTTAAGCTTTTTGGGTGCAATAAAGTAAAGTATCAGCACTACGGGTAAAAAATAATATAAAAAAGGTATTCCCGAAAATAACATATTTATATACCCCTTAGTGTATATATGGGTTTAGCTATCCCACATTAGTTCAGCAAAAATAAATTATGCGATTGCTTCGTTTACAACTTCAACTGCTGCTTCGCCGTATACTGTTGCAAGCTTTGCACTGAAGTTTTCAAGAAGGTCTGCTGCACCTACTGCATATACAACATACTCGCCACCGTTAACTGAGTACATAACAAGCTTTTCAGGGATACCACACATCCACTGTGTTGCTGTAATGCTATCCTTAAGAGATGCTGTAAATGCTTCTGCTGTGCTTGCATCTGCAAGCTTAAAAGCAGCGCTTGTGAATGTATTTGCGTTCATTGCGTGCATATAAGATGCTGCCTCAGAAACCTGGCCGATTAACTCCTCAGAGATGTGAAGAGTTGCTACTGCGCTCTCCTTATCTTCAAGGCCGAACTTACCTGCTGCACCGTCAACAGGGTTTGCCATATCGCCACCCATACCAAAGAACTTTTCTTCTTCTGCGTATGTTGTGAAAACCTTGTTAAGAGCATCTGCTGAATCTGCTACCTCTACCTTTGGTGTGTTATCCTTACCACAGCCAACAAGGCAAACAACGCCGATAACCATAACGATTGCAATTGCGATACTTAAAAACTTTTTCATAATTTTTACTCCTTTAGAATAAATTTTGTTTTTATAAATCAATATTCTGCAAAAGACTTAATTTAAAGTGATTTCCCTTTCAGAGAGAATGTTTTGAAGTGTAAGCTCACCACTCTCGCCGTAAGGTAGCTCTACCTTAATGTTTACCTTGCCCTTGTGCGAATATTCATTACCTGTGTAAATATGTTCTCCCGTTTCACAATCGGTAAGTGTAAACTCACCGTTTGAAATGGAAATTTTTGTTTCTAATTTTAAATCTATTTCTATAAGCTGACCTGCGTTTAATGATGCTCTGCTAACACCTTGTGCAGCTTCGTATTCTACAGAAATCTGCTCACCGTAAAAAGGCTTGCCGTCTAAATAAACTGTGCTCGAGGTAATGCCTGCGCCTACAAAGCCTATACATAAAACTGCAACAAGGCATGCAGCGATAAGCTGAGCATATTTATAAAAGCTTTTTTTACTGTTTTTTTGCGATGAGCTTTCTGCAGATTCAAGTATTCTGTCTTTTAAATCATCAGGTGCTTTTTTGCTTTTATATTGATTTTTCAGATTAGAGTCAATCATCGTTGTATCCTTTCATAATATTTTTAAGCTGTTCTCTGCCTCTTGATAACCTCATTTTTACACCGGATGCAGAAAGGCCTAATAGCCTTGATGTCTCCTCAACGGAATAATCCTCTAAATAGTGGAGTGTAATTACCTCTCTGTATTTTTCAGGGAGCTGTGATAAGTAATAAAAAATTTGATTGTCTTCCTTTTCCTGTACGCCTATGTTGTACACATCTTCAAGTGGAGTATGGTTTCTGTGAGCTTTTTTACGAAGTAAATCTCTGCAAGCATTAACAGTTACCTTAACAAACCAGCCCTCTTGGTGGCTCGCATCCTTAAAAGCAGGCTTTTTATTAAGATATTTAAGAAAAACATCGTGAACAATATCGGATGCATCATCAGCATTTTGCACATTAGATAAAGCTATACGGTACAGCTTATCTGCATACAGCTCGTACAAAAGCTCAAAGCTCTGCTCCTGTTCAAGGGGGTGGTTCATTTTTCACTCTCCTTTATGTAAACGTTTTAAAAACTCGTTTGGTCACATTTATTTGAAATTTTTATTTTATTGAAAAATTATTTTTATATGCTATAATTTTTTCAGAGGTGATACGTATGGCAAAGGTACTAACCCCTGAGCAGCTGCAAAGGGCAAACCTGCGTAAGGAAAAAGAAATAAAAAAATGGGAAAAGCAAAAGGCACGACCAAAAAGCAAAACATATTTTTGGTATTTGGTGCTTATTATTGCCCTTATTTATGCCGTTGATGAAATTGCTTCGCAAATAAATTCTTTAATGCAAACAGAAATTGCAAATGACTTTATAAAAAGCGAAAGCTCTGTTACAATACTTAACCTTTTAAATGTTGTAGCAATTCCATTTCAGATTATAGGCATTTTATACAGGCCCTTGGCAGACCGTTTCGGAAGAAAAACCTTCCTTGTCATTAATACCTTCGGTATGGCGCTTGCACTGTTTGTAATTTTTCTTTCAGGAAATATTATAATGTACTTTATTGGTGCATGTGCAATCCTTTTCTTTGTACCACACGATATGCACGTTGTGTATATTATGGAGGTTGCGCCAAGCAAAAGCCGTGCAATTACATATTCGCTCGTTAAATTCTTCGCCAATATGGCAGTTATGCTTGTGCCACTTTTAAGAAGGTGGTTAATGGCATCTGCCGGTGAATGGCGCAACGTTTATATGATACCTGCAATAGTTGGTATTGTAGTTTCACTTATTGCCTTGCTTTGTGCAAGGGAGACCGATGCCTTTATTGATTCAAGGCTACGCTACCTTAGAATGACAGACGAGGAGCTACAGGCAGAGGAAGCAAAGAAAAAGGCACAAAACTCACAGGGTGGCCTTGTTGATGCGCTTAAATTCGGCTTTAGCCACAAGCAGCTGCGTTGGGTATTTATTTGCTTTGCCCTTGCAGGCGTTGGTGTGGTTGGCAGTATGAATTACCAGGCAATTCTCACCCACGGCTATGCACAAAGCATTTTCGGCTCAAGCGCAAAGGAATTTTTAGACATTGTAAGCGTTAATCAGGTAAGCAAAGCCCTTACCCTCTACCCTATAGGTATGGCACTTTCACAAGTAATTATGGGCTTTATTTCCGATAAAAAGGGAAGAAAGGCTGCTGCAATTACAGTTGCCTCCAACTGTGTTATAAGCTTTATAATTTTCACCGTTGGTGCTAAAATGAATTTAACACCTGCACTTGTAGGCTTTTTCTGTGGTGCATTTGTTGGTAGCTATTACTCAACAAACGATGTGCTTATTATGATGGCAAGTGAATCTGCACCTACAAACCTACGTTCATCTGCTACCTCGGCACAAACAGTTGTTGGCTTTGCCGGCTACGCCCTAGGCTTTTGCACCAATACAGTTTTGGCGCTTATCTTCGGCGACAGCATAATAGGTACGGTTGCGCTTTGCCTGCTTGTGCCAAGCTTTGTTGTTACACTTATTGCCCTTGTTAAGAAAACTCACGATACAAAGGGCATTGACCTTGATAAGGTAACAGGCACAGAATGGGACTAACTAAATTCAAAATTAATGTCCGGAAGCAAAGCTTCCCCTTAATCCTTAATTCCTAATTAATTAAACGGTGTATTCAACGGAATACGCCGTTTTATTTATTGGAATAATTTAAAAACCCACTTGAATATTTTTTTGTACCGTCAGGTAAAACCCACATAGCCTCGGTATTTTCAAGGTTTTCTATAAGCTTTAACCCGTTTTCAAAATCCTCTAAAAACAGGGTTGTAGAAAGAGCATCGGCAAAACCTGAATCTTCTGTTATAACAGAAACAGACATATATTTATTACACGGCATAAGAGTTTCGGGGTCAATAATGTGGTGGTAGCTTTTGCCGTTAACCATATAAAACCTTTGGTAATTACCACTTGTAACTAAAGACATATTTTCCAAGCTTAATTTTTCAATGTAGCTTTGCTCGCTGTCGGTATCGGGGTTTTCTACACCGACCTGCCAGGGCTCACCGTTGGAGCTACCTATTGCTCGCACATTACCACCCACATTAAGCACGAAGCCTGTAATACCTTTTGAAATAAGGTGTTGTGCAACTCTTTCGACTGCGTAGCCTTTGGCAATTGCACCAACATCAAGCGTCATTTTCGGTTCAGATAGAAAAACCGTTTGCTCCTGCTCGTTTATAATAACCTTTTCAATATCTGTATAAAGGGATGCTTCCATCAAAGCTTCTATAGGTGGCAGCTTTGCATTCACAGGGTTATTCATTCCCTCGTTTCTGTAATCGTGCCAAATAGAAAGCACACTACCCATAGCTACATTAAGCTTACCGTTAGTTTCTTTATAAAGCTTTTTGCAGTAAAGCAACAAATCAATAATGCTTTTATCTACCTTTAGCTCCTTGTGTACTCCCTTTTCTGTTTTATTTAATGCACATATATTATTTATACCATCATAGGAATTGTAAATGGTATACTGCTTGTGATAAAAATCAAGCTGAGCCTTAATTTCTTCACAAACAGCATCAAAATCCTCCTGAGATTTTTCCCAGCCTACAATTGTTGTTGCCGTATCAAAATAATCAAAATAATATGCTTTAAACTTTTGCTTAGTCTGTACCCGGCAGGACGAAAAAGAAACAAGAGAAAGCAAGGCACATGCAAAAGATAAAAATAAAGCTACTGCTCTTTTCATTAATATTCTCCGTAATTTTTATATTTTAATTATTATACCACATATATATAAAAAGAAAAAGACTATTGCAGAAATTCTGCAATAGTCTTTGATTAAAAACAGACTTAAACAGACTTATTTTGTAGCTGCCTTAACTGCTGCTTTAACGAAATCTGTTACATAAATTGTACAGCCTGCAGTTTGAATATCTGCAACACCCTTGCCATCTTCAGCAACGAGAGCACCGATTTCTGTTGCATTCTTACCAACAAGTGCACCACTGAAAGCATCTGCCTGCTTATACCACTCAAGCTTTGCTCCACCGTATGCTACCATATTGTAGTTGTCGCCCTGCTCATACTTAGTAGCAATAGCTGCTGTTGCATCTGTTGCAGAAACGCCCTTGGCATCAAATGCAAGCTTTGCTGCAGCAACATCTGTTTTAGCAACAATTACCTTGCCCTCAGCATCAAGTGCTGTAGCAACAACTGTTGTTGCAATTTCGATTTCTCCGTTTGCTTCCTCTGATGCATCTTTATTTGTTTGTGATGTTACAACACCAAGCTTAAGTGTGCTGTCTGCTGTTGCCTTTGAATCTGCTGCATTTTTAACAGCTGCTTCAATTGACTTAACAAAATCTGCAATCATAATTGTGCAGCCTGCATTAACAACATCTGCTGTACCCTTATCGCCTTCTGCAACAAGAGCCTTAACCTCTTCAACTGTTTTGCCTTCAACAAGCTTTGCAAAGGAATCTGCCTGTGTATACCACTCAGCCTTTGCGCCACCGTATGTTACCATATTGTAGCTGTCGCCCATTTCGTACTTTGTTTTGAACTCGCCTGCTTCAACTGCTGTACCCTCTGCTGTAAAGGCTGCCTTGCTATCTGCACAATCGAGTACACACTTAACGATTTTACCGTCTGCATCAACAAGAACTGCTGCTACATCTACAATAACCTCGCCCTCGCCGTTTGCTTCATCTGATGCATCCTTAACATCACCGTAAGAAGCAACAACACCAAGACCAAACTTGAGGTTTGCAGGTGCATCGGTATTTGCATCCTCAGGACCCTTGTCGCAACCAACAAGGAAGAGGACGCCTGCAACCATAATAATTGCAATTGCAATACTTAAAAACTTTTTCATACTTTTTCTCCTTTTTGTTTTGTTTTGGAATATATCGAGGATGCACGGGTTTGTTCCCACCACCCCTCGGAGACATTATTACAAAAAACCGTACCTTTGTCAACTCTTTAACAATTTTTTGTTAAATTTGAATATTTTGTAAGCGTTTTATAAGCAACGAGCCTACTAAACCCACAAACACCCCTGCAAGAGTACCTGTTACTGTAAGAATTATCATATAGTAGCCGATAAGTGTAGAGCTCAAAAGCACAATCGCCACTAAAATCTGACCTAAATTGTGGGCTACCCCACCCAAAATACTTACACCAACTGCAGAAAACAAATCTGATTTTTTAAAAAGAGCCATCACCACAAGGCTAAGGACTGCCCCTGCAAGGCTGTATGCCAAGGTCATAGCATTACCGAACAATAAGGCTACTATAAACACACGCAGTAAAGAAACAGCTGCAGCCTCTTTCCAGCTTAATCTGTACAGAATCAATATTATTACTATGTTCGGAAGTCCTGCTTTTATTCCGGGAACTGCTGCATAAATTGGTGGGAGTATAGCCTCTAAATAGGAAAGCACAAGTGCCACAGAGGTCATTATGCCCAAAAAAGCAATTCTTTTTGTTTTATTACTCATAACCACCTCATACAACAATATCCGGCTCCCCTGCAGAAGCAGAGGCTGTGATTTCTATTACAAGCTTATGAGGAAGGCAAACTATACTTTCGTTCACCTTGCTCACTGCTCTATGGCCTACACATATTTTATCGGGACAATTTGCTTGCGATATTATTACCTTACCATCTTTAATAACAAGCCTGTTTTCATACTCATTATTTTTGCCGGTATAAATAACAGTATCAATATTTTCTTCCAACGAATATCGGTATTTTTCAACACCGTCTATTTTAACGCTTACAAATTCGCCCTCTGTTTTTAATAAATTAAACAACAAAAGTCCTGCCGTTGCTAACAAGATTATAACAACGGCAAGGACTATATCATTTTTTAGTTTTCTTTTTGAAGAAAGCTTTTTATCCATTATTTTCAAGTGCAATAAAATCCACAACACCAAGGCACTTTGTAGGACAATTTTCTACACAAATGCCACAGCCTGTACATTTATCGTAATCTACCTTTGCAAGATTATTTACAACTGTAATTGCTTTTTCAGGGCAATTAAGCTCACATTTTTTACAGCCGATACAAGCATTTTGGCATAGCTTACGAGCAACTGCACCCTTCTCCTTGTTACTGCAATAAACAATAGTTTTTGCATACTGAGGCACAATTTCAATAACCTTTTTAGGACATATTCTCGCACAAAGACCACAGCCTGTGCAAATTTTAGTATTGATATGTGCAATACCATCGTGTATACAGATTGCACCGTTAGGGCAAGCAGCAGCACAGTCTCCACAGCCTATACAGCCGTATTTACAGGAATTAGGTCCACCGAAAATCATACCTGATGCTTCACAGGTGTTAATTCCGTCATAAACAAACTGGCTGCAGGTTGCGCTGCAGTTACCGTTACATTTAACAACGGCCTCTGCCTCAACAACATCCTCTGCCTCAACGCCCATTATTGCAGCTACATCCGCTGCAACTGCATCTGCACCGGGAATACAAAGATTAGTTTTTGCACCCTCTGCAACTGCCTTTGCATACTCATCACAGCCTGCATATCCACAAGCACCACAGTTAGCACCCGGGAGGCACTCACGCACCTTTGTAATTGTTTCATCCATAGGCACAGCAAAAAAGCGAGATGCAAGTGCAAGAACAATACCTGCAATAAGGCCAACGCCTGCCACAACAAGGAGAGCAGTTAAAACATTTACTAACATATTAAACCCTCCTTATTTGAATAAATTTTCAACAATGCCTTCAAAGCCAAAGAAGGCAAGAGATACGAATGAAGCTGCAATAAGTGTAACAGGAAGGCCCTTGAAATGCTCAGGAATATCACTTTCCTCAATTCTTGAACGAACACCTGAGAAAATAACCATTGCAAGAAGGAAGCCTAAGCCTACACCTAATGAGCTTATTAAGGATTCTACAAAATCGTAGCCATCTGTCATATTGTTGATAGTTACACCAAGCACTGCACAGTTTGTTGTAATAAGAGGAAGGTACACACCTAAGCTCTTGTGAAGAGAAGGAATAAACTTCTTAAGCACAATTTCAACAAACTGAACGAGAGCAGCAATAACGAGAATGAACACTATTGTTTGCATATATCCCAAGCCTACTGCATCGAGAATATATGTTTGAATAGGCCAAGTAACTGCTGTTGCCATAAGCATAACGAATATAACCGATATACCCATACCTACTGCTTGATTAAGCTTTTTGGAAACACCGAGGAACGGGCAAATACCGAGGAACTGACGCAAAACGTAGTTATTAACTAAAATTGAGGACATTATGATAATAACTAAACCTTTGAAGTATTCCATATTAGTTGCCCTCCTTTACTGCTTCCCCACAGCCACCACTACACATACCTGCAGATGGACAGCCCTGACAGCCGAAGCTCTTTTTCTTAATAGCCTTGCCCTTTGTAATAATATTTACAAGAGCGATTAAAAGACCGTAAACCATCAAGCCACCGGGAGCCTTTACAAAGATGCTTATTTGGTGAGTGTTGAAGAATGGTACAGGGATACCTGCAAATGTACCTGCGCCTATAACCTCACGTATAGTAGACATCATAAACATAGCAAGTGTAAATCCAAGACCCATACCGATACCGTCAAGCACAGATTTACCCACGCTGTTTTTACCTGCAAACATTTCGGCTCTGCCGAGAATGATACAGTTAACGGTAATAAGAGCAAGGTACACACCTAAGCTCTCATAAAGGTCGGGCAAATAAGCGTGAATAATCATTTCAACCACAGTAACGAAGCCTGCAATAATAACAATGTAGCAAGGGATTCGAACTGTATCGGGAATAAACTTACGCAGAAGTGATACAACTGCATTTGAACAAATAAGAACTGCCATTGCAGCAAGACCCATACCCACAGCGCTCGTAACGGAGTTTGTCATAGCAAGTGTAGGGCAAGTACCTAAAACAAGTACAAAAACAGGGTTCTCCTTAAGGAGGCCTTTAAATAAAACTGATAAGCTACTTTCTTTTTTCATTATTATGCCTCCCCTTCTAAAACGTTAATTGCTTCAAACACCTTTGAAATAGCTACAGTGTAGCCCTTTGTTGTGATTGTAGCACCTGATATTGCATCTATATCTTCATAATTTTCTGACGTTTTACCGTTAAACTGAGTATAGAACTCAGGCTTTGCACAAGCATCACCGATATTTTGGGATTCACTCTGCTTAACAGTTACACAAGAAATTATTTCGCCCTCTGCAGTAGCAGATACTTTAATCTCAATCTGCTCGTTTGAGCGTGTATATTGGTCGCCGTTTATGCCGTAGCCGTTTGCACCAAGGTCAAACACGTAGTTTCCGCTATTTGTTTTGTAAGCCTTTTTTATCTGCTTAGGCATTTCGTAGGCTGAAATGTCAATTTCTGTAACTGTTGATGCAATAATCAGCTTTGCATCCTCGCTAACATCTACAGCTGCACCTTGTGTAAGCATGGCACCTGTATTATCAACTGCTATAAACTCTTCGCCTACAACAAATACATAGCCTGTGCCGTTTGCAGATGCATAAACCTTTGCAGGGTTAGTTAATTTTTCTGTAACAAAAACCTCTGTAAATTCACCGTTTGCAGAAGGAAGAGCGTTTGAAAGATTATCCTTAAGAATTTCCTCCTCAGAGCGAATATCTACAGAGCCACCACCGATAATAACAGCAGCATTAATAGCATCCTTAACAGCATTCTTGTAGCCTGTTGTTGTAAGGGTTGCACCCGAAATTGTTTCAACATCATCAATATTCTCTGCTGTTTTGCCCACCATATTTTCGCCGTAGGTTTTTTCGTAGCCGAGAGTTTCACCACTTGAAAGGCAAACAGCACCCGTAACAGAGCCCTCAGCATTAACGCCACACATAATTACCATATTAGGGCCGTAGCCTGATGTAAGCAATTGCACTACACAGCCACCTGATGACTCTTTATATGCAGCTGTTACAGTTGAAGGAAGCTCAAGTGTGGAAATATCTACAGGCTCAAAGCCTTCACCATCGGGCATTACAATAAGCAAAGCCTCATTTGCTGCTGCAGCCTCATTTTTTTCAATAATTGGAGCAGTTATACTGTTTGTGATTGCAAGAATAATTGCCATTACAGCACAGATAACTGTTAACGCACCTATACTTTTAATGTATTTTTTCATTTCTTCTTGCCTCCAAACAGCTTACGAGCAGTTAATGAATCAATAAACGGATTCAAAATGTTCATAATTAAAATTGCGAAGGATGCACCCTCGGGATAAACACCCCAGAAACGAATCAATACTGTTAAAAGACCTGCGCCGATACCAAAAACGATTCTGCCTAAAGGTGTTGCAGGTGATGTTACATAGTCTGTTGCCATAAATATAGCACCGAGGAAAAGTCCACCGGAAAGAATCCATGCAAGTGCTGTTTCTACATTACCACCTTCGAGGGCTAATGTAAACAGGAAAGCTGTGCCAATATAGGCAACAGGTGTGTGCCACATAATAACCTTTTTAATTAAAAGGTATGCACAACCAATAAGTAAGGCAAGTGTACAGGTTTCACCTATAGCACCACCGATGTTACCCAAGAATAAATCCATAAGTGATGGGGTTGCTTCACCTTGAGCAAGAAGCGCTAAGGGTGTTGCACCTGATACTGCATCCATACCCTGTGGAAAAGCTGCCTTTGTAAGTGAGCCGAAGGCAACAAGCATAAACACTCTTGCCGTTGCAGCAGGGTTAACAACGTTTTTACCCACACCACCGAAAAGGCATTTTACAACAACTATTGCAAATACAGCGCCTACAGCAGCCTCCCAAAGAGGTGCATTTGCAGGAATATTAAGTGCAAGTATAAGACCTGTAACAACTGCGCTTAAATCACCGATTGATTGGTCTTTTTTAGCAACAATATTAAAAAGAAATTCAGATAAAACGCTTACACCTACACAAACGCCGATAACCAAAAGAGCACGCAAGCCGAAAATTACCGTACCTGCAATTGCCGCAGGAATTAACGCAATAATCACATCAAGCATAATCTTTTGTGTTGAACGGCCACTATGAATGTGTGGTGATGCCGAAACGTGAAGCTTCTCCATTATTTACCTGCCTCCTTTTCTTTTATTGCAGCTTCCCTTATGAGAGCCTTTGCTAATTTATTAGTTTGAGTAATTGGTCTGTTTGCAGGACAATTGAATGAGCAACAGCCACACTCCATACAAATCTCTGCGCCTGCTTTTTTCATTCCTTCAACATCCTTGTTAGCATATGCCTTAGCAAGTGCAGGAGGATTAATGCCGAACGGGCAGGTATTAATGCATGTACCACAACGGATACAGTTTGTTGCCTTCGGAAGCCTTGCCTCTTTTTCTGTAAGGGCAAGAACTGCATTTGTTTGCTTAAGAACAGGCACCTCAATATCAGGAACCGTAATACCCATCATAGGGCCACCGTAAAGCACCTTGCGTGGGTCCTGAGTAAGACCACCACAAAACTCGAAAAGGTCTTTAAGAGGTGTACCGATTGGAGCAACTACATTTTTAGGCTCCTTTACACAGCCACCGTCAACGGTAACACATTTTTCAACAAGTGGCATACCTGTTTTTATAAAGCTGCCTATAGACGCTACGGTTGTGCAGTTAAGCACTATACAGCCTGCATCAAGAGGAAGCTGACCGTTACCGATAATCCTTTGGGTAGTGTGGTAAACAAGTACCTTTTCACCACCCTGTGGGTATATTGTAGGAAGCGCTCTGACATCCACCTTATCCATAGAGCCGAAAAGCTTTTGCATTTGAGCAACAGCGCTTTTTTTATTTTTTTCAATAGCAAAAACAACCCTGCCGATATCAATAAACTTAAGAATGGCCTCAAGTCCTGCTTTAATATCTTCGCCTCTTTCAAGCATTGTACGTGTATCGCTTGTAATATAAGGCTCACATTCTGCTGCATTTATTACAAGGTAATCAACCGGCTTGTCTACATTAAGCTTAACATAGGTTGGGAAGCCTGCACCACCCAGACCTACAATACCACTCTTTTTAACAGCCTCAATAAAATCTTCCTTGCTGTTTATTACAGGTGGAGCAATGCTTTCATCCGGTGTCATTTCACCATCTGATTCAATAGTGATTGCAGGGGCAAAATTACCGTTTGAAATAAGCATATCCTGCACCTTTGTTACCTTACCCGAAACACTTGCGTAAACAGGAGAAGAAATAAATCCGTTTTGCTCTGCAATAAGTGTACCGACCTTTACAAGGTCGCCAACCTTAACAACGGGTGTTGCAGGCTTACCTATGTGCATAGCCGTAGGAATTGTTACAACAGAGGCAGTCATCCTTACGGAAGCACAGTCTGCTGTGTTTTTTCTGTGTGGAACTTTTATACCGTGAAGGGAAAAAGCCATATTTTGAACCTACCTTTCTGATAGATGTGTTTTTCAATAAAATAATAAGCATAATGCACAATTTTTTATGCAATATCATAATCATCTTATTATATAATAATATACCCCCGTAAGTCAATTAAAGTTATTTTTTTCACAAATATTTTTAATATAAAAAAACTGCCAATTCTTACACGGAATCGGCAGTTTAATCATTTTAATAATTACTATTTCTTATACACACAGCAAATGTAGCACTTTTCTCTTTCAAAATAGAAATATTTAATGTTTGACCTTAAGTTATTGGCTGTAGATTGCATTGTGCTCTCCAAATCCTCTTCATCAAAATTGTATACAACAAAAACAGCCATTCCGTCCTCTGCTTCTCTCACATAAGAGGCAATTTTTGAGGACATTCCACTTGCCTTGGATTTAGAGAATGTGCCGTCAATACGCATAAGATTCTCATTACATTTTGGCACATACTCAGCATAATCGTGGGAATGAACCTGTAGCTCATCAGAAAAGCCGAACTGTGTAGCTGTTAACAGCTTTAGCTCCTGCTCTTGAGATTCCTGCTCATATGTACCCTCCGTACAATCTACATTATACCACTTACCATCAATATTCACACAATTCCAAGTATGACCGGCTTCACCCTCAACCTCAGAAAAATAAAGCTTTTCAATACACTGTATCCCGTTGATTTGGCAAAGCAGACTGTACATATTTGCATACCCGTCGCAATTAGTTTTACCTTTAAAAACTGCAGAATATAAATAGTCCTCTGCACCCGAACCGGCACTTGCAGCCTCACCCTTAGCAGATTTATCATTTGCAAAAAGGTTTTCAGAATACTCAACATTTTTCTCTACATACTGAAAAATCGTTTTTGCTTTTTCCTCGGCAGATGCTTGCTCTGTAAACTCAAAATCTATTTTCTTAAGCTCATCAACAGCCTTGTTAACCCTGCTTATGCGCTGCTTTGAAAAGGTTTCGGCACTTACAATAAAGCCTTCAACCTCTTTTTCTACATCTATTCCGTATATTTTTGTACCGATTGTGTGGCTGCTTGAGTATTCAACAGCAGACATATTTTGCTGAACAATAGCAGAGTCAAGAGAAAGCAGTACTATAATATCTGATGCAGGTAAATCATTCTCTGTCAGCATAGTACCATCCACATAAGTGTAAACGTAGTTGTTATCTAACGCATATTGATATGCCTTGTAAACTAATTTTTCTCGCTCATTAAGCTTGGAGTAATACACCCCTGCATTGTAAATATCGGTTTTAGCTTCGTACTTCTGAATTTCTTCCTTCGTTACATACTCAGCATCGTTAAATGATTCTAAGTTATTTGAAAAAACAAACCAGGTAGTAGCCTTCCATTCGGCAATATCCTCTTGTGCTTGAGTGTATATTGAATAGCCAACAAAGCCGCATATAGCTATACAAACCACAAGAAAAATTAAACCGATAATTTTTTTACCCTTCATAAGCATCCCCCTCTGATTATATTTAAAAATCTTTTTCTATTTTAAAAGGAGCTGCAAAAAAACTTACGTTTTTTTACAGCCCCTTTAATTGAAACGAAATTAGTCTTCAACCTTACCTGCTTTAACAGCCTCAAAGTCTTCTTCAATTTCTTTTGAAGGAGCCTTTGTGAGAAGTGAAACAACAACAATAACAATTGATGAGAAGATGAATGCAGGAAGAAGCTCATAAATAGCAAATGCGCCACCAAGCTGACTGATACCAAGCTTCCAGATAAATACCATTGCAGCGCCACTTACCATACCTGCGATGGCACCTGCTCTGTTTACTCGCTTCCAGAAAAGTGAGAACAGCATAAGTGGACCGAAGGTTGCACCGAAGCCTGCCCATGCAAACGAAACGATTGAGAAAATAACGCTATCTTCATCAAGTGCAATTACAACAGCAATAAGAGCAATAACGAGAAGAGTAATTCTTGTCATTGTCATAACCTGCTTATCTGTAGCATTTTTCTTAGCAACATCCTTGTAAATATTCTTTGCAAATGCAGATGCTGAAATAAGAAGATATGAGTCAGACGAGCTGATTGTTGCAGCAAGGATACCTGCCATAACGAAGCCTGCAAGAATCGGAGGCATAAAGTTTGTAGAAAGAGTAATGAAAATGCTCTCTGCGCTTGATTTTGTAAGAAGCTCTACAGGGAAAATCTGTCTGCCGACAATACCGATAAACACAGCAACAGTAAGGGAGATAACAACCCAAATTGTTGCAATTCTTCTTGAAAGCTTAAGCTCACTTTCTTTACGTATAGCCATAAAGCGAAGAAGAACCTGTGGCATACCGAAGTAACCAAGACCCCAAGCCATCATAGAAGCAATTGTAAGACCACCGTACGGAGCAGCTGTATCCTCAAAGAGTGGCTTCGCACCCTCTATAAGCTGTACACCGTTTGCATCTACAACAGGAGTTGCAAGGCCGAAGAATTCAAGGAAACCGGGGATAGCCTGTGCATTTTCGATAACTGCTGAAATGCCACCTGCCTTGATTGTGCTTATAACAACAATAACTGTAAGTGCTACAAACATAACAATGCCCTGCATAAAGTCAGATGCGCTCTCTGCAAGGAAACCACCAAGGATTGTGTAGAGAAGAACAAATATTGCACCTACAATCATCATAGGAACATAATCGAAACCGAAAAGTGTTGAAAAGAGCTTACCACAGGTTACAAAGCAGCTTGATGCATAAACTGTAAAGAACACGAGAATAAATACAGCTGCAAGTGAGCAGATAACCTTTTTATCTTCACGGAAACGATTTGAGAAGAACTCGGGCAAGGTAATAGCATTGTTTGCCCTTACACTATAGCGTCTGAGTCTTTTTGAAACGATAAGCCAGTTAAGGTATGTACCGACTGCAAGACCGATTGCAGTCCAAGCAGCGTCTGCAAGGCCACACCAGTATGCAACACCGGGAAGACCCATAAGAAGCCAACCACTCATATCGGATGCTTCTGCGCTCATTGCGGTAACCCACGGACCAAGTGAACGTCCACCAAGGAAATAGTTTTCGGCATTTTTGTTTGCACGTTTAGCAAAAACAATGCCGATAATGATAACAATAGCCATATAAACAACCATTGATATCAAAATTTGAACAGTGTTTTTTTCCATCTCTTTCACCTCTAAAGAAGTATTTACGGTTAATAGTACCACACTTTAAATAAATATTCAATAATAATTTATAAATTTACTTATACTAAGCAACAATTGTAAAACTACACAAAAACAAGGCTTATTTTTTGTGTTTTAAAATATTGAATTACCCCATTTTTTTTATTATGATAAAAACAACAACAAACCGAAAGGGGTTTTTAAAATGAAAATTACGTTTATGGGTGCCGGCAGCACCGTATTTGCACGAAATGTCATTGGCGACTGTATGGGCTCCGAGGTTTTAAGAGACAGTATATTTGCCCTTTACGATATTGATGGTGAAAGACTTGAGCAAAGCAAAACCATTCTTGAAGCAATGCAAAAAACCATGGGTGGCTACGGAAAAATCGAGTGCTACCTTGGTGTAGAAAACCGTAAGGATGCCCTTCGTGGAGCAAACTTTGTAGTAAATGCGATTCAGGTTGGTCTTTACGACCCTTGCACAATTATAGATTTTGAGGTACCTAAAAAATACGGCCTTCGCCAAACAATCGCCGATACACTCGGCATTGGTGGTATTATGCGTGCATTAAGAACAATACCTGTAATGGAAGACTTTGCTCGTGATATGGAAGATGTTTGCCCTGATGCACTTTTCCTTAATTACACAAACCCAATGGCAATGCTTTCAGGCTATATGCAAAGATACACAGGTGTAAACACGGTTGGCCTTTGCCACAGCGTACAAAGCTGCTCAAAGGACCTTCTTACCCAGCTTGGTATGGAGGATAAATTAGAAGGTAGAAAAGAGCTTATTGCAGGTATCAACCATATGGGTTGGCTTTTGGAAATCCAAGACAAAGACGGTGTTGACCTTTACCCTGAAATCAAGAGCCGTATCCAAGAAAAAATTGATGACCCTGATTTCGATAACAAGGTTCGTTTTGAATACATAAAGAATTTCGGTTATTTCTGTACAGAGTCAAGTGAGCATAATGCAGAGTACAATATGTTCTACATTAAATCAAAATACCCTGAGCTTATTGAACGCTACAACATTCCACTCGATGAATACCCACGCCGCTGTGTAAACCAAATTGCAGGCTGGCAGAAGGAATACGAGGAGCTTTTAAAGAGTGGCGTAAAAGAGCATAAGCGTTCACAGGAGTATGCTTCACATATTATGGAAGCTGTTGTTACAAACACGCCATATAAAATCGGTGGCAACGTGCTTAACACAGGCCTTATTACAAACCTTCCTTCCGAGGCTTGCGTAGAGGTGCCTTGCCTTGTAGACGGCAAAGGCGTACACGGCTGCTATGTAGGTGCTTTACCTGTGCAGTGTGCAGCTATGAATATGACAAATGTTAATGTTCAGCTGCTTACAATTGAGGCTGCACGTACAAGAAAGCTTGAGCACATTTACCAGGCTGCTATGCTTGACCCACACACAGCAAGTGAATTAAGCATTGATGATATTAAGGCTATGGTGGATGACCTTATTGTTGCCCACGGTGATTATTTACCAAAATATCACTAATTGTTAAATATCCGTTAAAAAATACGGGGTATAATAATTATTAAAATATTATTTAGGAGGAGTCATTTATGAAAAAGGGACTCATTGCTGTAATCGCTGTATTAGTAGTTGTTGCAATTATTGCAGGTGTTTGTGTTTCAAACTACAACTCACTTATCACCATGCGCGAAGAGGTTTACAGCGCAGAATCAAACATTGACACATATCTTCAAAGAAGAGCAGATTTAATTCCCAACGTTGTTGCTACTGTAAAAAGCTATGCTGAGCACGAATCCGAGGTTTACTCGAATATCGCAGCTGCAAGGCAAAAGCTTGTTAATGCAAGCACAATAGGTGAAAAAGCAGAGGCAAACAACGAGCTTACAGCTGCTTTACAGGGTCTTAATATAGTTGTAGAAAATTACCCACAGCTTAAAGCAGATGCAACCTATATTGCACTTATGGATGAGCTTGAGGGTAGCGAAAACAGAATTGCAACTGCAAGAAAAGATTACAATGATGCTGCCGAGGAATATAACAAGGCTATAATCAAATTCCCTGCAAACATTTTCGCAGGTATATTTAACCTTGAAAAGGCAGAATACTTTGAAGCTGACGAGGGTGCAGACAAAGCTCCTGATGTTGGCGGCTTATTAGGTGATTAACTATGAAAATCAGCCACAGTAAAATATTGTGCTGTGTTGTTTCTCTGTTCATATCAGCCATTGCGCTGTGCCCTGCTGCAGCTGCTAAGGCTGTACCTGATTACTCAAAAGAATTTTATGTAAACGATTTTGCAAACGTTCTTTCCGATGAAACCGAGAGCGAAATTCAAACCCACGCCATAAGCCTTGCAAATGAAACAACTGCACAGGTTTGCGTGCTCACAATAGACTCACTTGACGGCGAGGATATTTCCGAATACTCTGTTAAGGTTTTTCGTGATTGGGGCATAGGCAACGAACAAGAGAGCAACGGTGTTTTAATTTTACTCAGCGTAAACGACAGGGAGATGTGGGTTACTACAGGCTACGGCGTAGAGGGCACGCTTACAGATATTACCCTTGGTCAAATGCGAGATACTTACGCAATACCCTACTACGCTCAAGATGATTTTGACACAGGCACACGCTTGCTTTTTGGCGCTATAGTAAATGAGCTACGTACCGAGGAATACGGTCTTGAGCCTGACGGAGACCTGGTGCTTTTTCAAAGCAACAATATGTACCAGAATGACTCCGTTACCTTAGACAGTAGTGGTATATTCATTTTTTTGGCTGTATGGTCGCTTTTGATTATACTGCCGGGCATATCCTGGATTTACACAACTATTCGTTACTTAAAGCTTAAGCGCTACGATAAAATGCACGGCACAAATCGTGCCACAGAATACAAAAAACGACTTGAAGAAAAGAAAAGACGCTACAACAACACCAATCACCGAGGTGGTCATTACCACGGTGGTGGCTTTGGTGGTGGCTTTGGTGGTGGAGGCGGAGGCGGCTTCCACGGTGGAGGAGGCTCCACAGGTGGTGGTGGCGCCGGTGGCAGGTTTTAATATACTATCTCCGACCACCTAATTTAACCTTCAAACAAAAATCATTCTAAGATAGAATTTTCTGTCTTAGAATGATTTTTTCTTGTGTTTTTCAGTAGAATATGTAATAATACTAAACATTGCGCCTGTTTGCATTGTAGGTATACTCACCTTCTCCGTGCTTGAGGGATTAGGTATTATTAAAATTTAACTTAATACAAAAATGTAACACCCTATGGTAGCTTTTTGATACCACAGGGTGTTTTTCTGCCACTAATTTTTTTCATCTAAAAATATTTAGATATTATATTTCTTCATCACATTCCATACAAACTTCCTCTGTTTCCTGCTGTGCTTTTATCAAAAGCTCTTTTATTTTATCAATATTATTTTCGTTCAGTGCAGTTGTAATAGCATTAAAAAGAATTAAATACATTTTTTTGTACATAATAGTTCACCTCTTTAAATATACCGTATCGGGATATTTAAATTATACCAATACAGTATAATTTAGTCAAGGTGAGATTATGAGATTACGAGAATTGCGTAAAAAACGAAATATTACACAGTTAAAGCTTGCAATGGATTTAGGCTTAAACCAAAACGCCATAAGCAGGTATGAAACCGGTGAGCGTGAGGCAGACTATGCAACGCTTATTGCCTTGGCAGATTATTTCGGTGTATCAATCGACTACTTACTCGAAAGAACAGATGAAGAAAATTAAGGGGATGTAAAAAAAGCGCAGACCGTATAAAACCGGATATAGCAAGGGGTTCTGTAGGTTTAATAAGCCTATAGAACCCTTTAAAAATACAAGAAATA
>JAZSGB010000095.1:0-4063 GCA_045532505.1 Acutalibacteraceae bacterium
GTCTAAAGAGAATCGTTTTTTTTGAACAATACCTTGATTTTCTATTTTGTTGAGCTTGAGTATGTTTGTTACAAGGTTTGTAAGCGATTCAATAGCAAGCGAAAGCCTGTGGGTATATTCGGCTCGTTTTTCATCTGATAAATCCTTAGTTTGCAGTAAATCTGCATAACCCTGAATAACGCTTAAGGGTGTTTTTATTTCGTGTGAAACGTCTGCTATAAAGTCGTTTCGCATATTCTCAAGGGAGCTTATTTCCACAAGCATTTTGTTAAAATTAACTGCAAGAAAATCCATTTCACTTTTTGGCTTAACAAAATAGGTGGGTATTCTGAAGCTGAAATTTCCTTGAGCAACTGCATTGGCAGCATCGCAAAATATTTTTATTTTGTTATAGTAAACTCTGCCCTTGACAAAATAAATCAGGCAAGCGGAAACTGTACAGCTAAATAAAAGGTATAACACACCTAACAAAGCTATTCTGATTTTATCAACATCGTTATTAATAAGAGTTACCAAAATCAAAACAAGGAACGTGCCGTTTAATGCAACTATAAAGAAAACAGAGAAAAACTCGGTAATAAAATTACGTAGCTTGCTGGCAAACTCCCTTTCTTTTTTATTTAGCTTCAAACAAGAATCACCGCCTTGTAGCCTAAACCGTGCACGGTTACAATTTCAATATCCTTGCATTTAGATATTTTTGCACGGAGCTTTGTAATGCAAACATCAACCGTTCGTGGAGCACTTTCGCTGTCGTACCCCCAAAATTCATTCATAAGCTGTGTTCTCGTAAAGGTTCTTTTGGGGTATGATAAAAACTTAAAAAGAATGTTAAACTCTTTGACAGATAATTCAAGGTTTTCGCCCATATAATATGCAGCATTTTCTGTTGCATCAAGCTCTAAATCTCCAATAGAAATTTTGTTTTTGTTGGCGATTTTAGCTCGCCTGAGAATTGCCTCGATTCTGAAGGAAAGCTCTTTCATTTCAACAGGCTTAACAATGTAATCATCTATGCCCGCTTTGTAGCCCTTTTCTTTAGACTGCAAATCATCCCTTGCAGTTAAAAATAAAAAGGGAACATCCTTATTTGTTGTACGTACCTGCTCGGCAAATTCAAAGCCGTTAATGTCGGGCATCATAATATCCGAAATTATCATATCAAATGACATTCTTTCAAGCTGGTCAAAGGCCTCAGCTGCGCTGTAGCAGCCTACTGTATTGTAGCCGTTTTCGGTGAGGTAGGAGCAAACGATTCTGTTAAACTGTACATCATCTTCAACAATTAAAATATATACCATATTTGTATACCTCCACACACAAGGGGTGAGAAATTATGATGCTATTCTACACTAACAATATTAACATTTTGTTAAACAGAGGTCAAATATCAAAATTTAGCAATATTTTCTGAATATGGTATTGAAATATTTTCGTACTCGTGCTAAAATATGGTAAAGGAATTAGTATAAGTACGAAAAACTGCTTAGGGTTAGAACGGAGGCATTTTGTGGCATTGAAAAAATCAGAAAAAACAAAGTGTGAAATAATAAAAACAGCAACACAGCTCTTTTTAGAGAAGGGGTATTCAAATGTATCGCCCAATGCTATTGCAAAAGTGCTTAATATGAGCACAGGCAACCTTACATATTACTTTCCCACAAAAGACTACCTTTTGAGTGTGCTTGTGGATGCCCTTTGCAAATTTCAACGAAAGCTTATAGAGGAAGAAACAGAGGATGGCATAAGCTCGGTAATGGCAGTTTGCCTTGAGCTTATGACAATGGCATCAGCTTGTGAAAGTAATCCTGTTGCAAAGGATTTCTTTATTTCCTCATACCAAAGTCCCGTTACGCTTAAAATAATTCGTGAAAACGATACTGAGCGCTCTAAGGAGGTTTATAAGGCTTATTGTGAAGGTTGGAGTGAGGAGCAGTTTGCAGAAGCCGAAATTCTTGTTTCGGGCATAGAATATGCAACGCTTATGAGCCTTGATGAGCACATACCACTTGAAACGAGAATAGCGGGCGCCCTCGATAAAATACTTATTATATACGGAGTGCCTGAAAATTTGCGAAAAACAAAAATACAAAAGGCTTTAAGCTACGACTACAAAAACATCGGAGAACGAATTTTTAAAGAATTTAAAGAATATGTTGATAAAACAAATGAAGAAACCTTTGAACAGATGCTTCAAAATGCGAAGTGCGAAATGCGAAGTGCGAAATGAGGGTGAGTGAAATGGGAAATACAATTGAAAATAAAAGTTTTGATTTTGCAGTAAGAGTATTAAATTTATATAAATATTTATGTAATGAGAAAAAGGAGTTTATTATATCAAAACAGCTTTTGAGAAGTGGCACAAGTATTGGTGCAAATGTTTCAGAAGGTGAAAAAGCACAATCAAAAGCAGATTTTTATACAAAAATGACCATAGCTTTAAAAGAAGCGAATGAAACAGATTATTGGTTAAGATTGATGTATGCAACAGAATATCTCACAGAACAAGAATTTGAAAGCTTAAGTAAAGATAATAAAGAAATAATAAGTATCTTAGTTGCAATAACAAAAACAACGAAACAAGATTTGAAAAAAAGCAAAAAATAAAATAAACGAAATCAAGTGTCAGAAAAGCGAGTTGTTTAAGAATTGTGAAGCGAAAAAACATTTCGCACTTCGCACTTCGCATTTCTCACTTACGAAAGGGTGCTTTTATGAAAACAAAAACTAACAGAACTTTAAAAAAACTACTGAGCATAGCTCTTTGCCTTGCTCTTGTTGTAAGCTACGCTCCTATAATTTCTTTGGAGGCTAATGCGGCTTCTAGTTTACTTGTTTATGTAAACGGGAGTGGTGTAGTAACTCTTAAGGATAGTGATTCTGACGGTTACTACGAGATAGGAACTGCCAATGAGCTTATTGCTTTCTCAACACATATAAATAACTCAACCTTAACTACAGATAATCGCAAGATAAACGCTGAGCTTACTAAAGATATAGCATTTCCTGAAAATGAGTCTTGGATTCCTATCGGACTTGGTGTTGTAGCTGATAATTCCTTTCCTCTATATTATGGAGGTATTTTTGACGGTAAAGGTCATACCATTTCGGGCCTTAATTGCAGCAATGCCGATTATAAATATATAGGATTGTTTGGTTATCTTACCGGAACAGTTAAAAATGTTTCTGTAGTCAATTCAGCATTCAACTCAGGCAGAATGGCCGGTGGTATTGCAGGATATAACGTAGGTGTTATTGAAAAATGTTATTTTTCGGGCACTATTAACGGCCCTTTCCTTAATAGCGGTGGAATAACAGGTCTCAATGGTAGTGAAGGTGAAATCAGAAATTGCTACAGCAATTCCTCAATAGTTGGAAGTCAACATAGTGGTGGTGGAATTGTTGGAAGCAACAGTGGCATAATTGAAAATTGTTATAGTGTAGGAAATGTTACCAAAAGCGGTAGTTCGTCAATAGGTGGTGTAGCAGGGCGAAATGGCAGCACTGGCACAATAACAAATTGTTATTATAATAAAAGTGTATATTCAGGGAATTTGATAGGCACAAATGAAGGTACGGTGGATGCTCTTTCCTCAGGCAAAACAACTGCACAGTTCAAATCAGGTGAGGTGACATACCTTCTTCAAGGGGATCAGTCTTCAGCAGTTTGGGGGCAAACCTTGGGCGTTGATGACAACCCTGTTATGGATGGAGAAAAGGTTTACTACAGTTCAGAGCTGAACGTTTACACAAACTACGAGATGGCAAAGAAAAATTCAAACGGATTTTATGAAATAAATAATGTGAAGCAACTTATGGGATTTGCTGAATATTATAATGCCGGAAAAATCGCAGCCCCCGCTAATGCTGTATTAACAGCAAATATTAACCTTTCAGGCTATAACTGGACACCTATCGGCACATCATCAACTAAATATAAAGGCGTTTTTGATGGCCAAGGCCATACAATTTCAAACTTTAATATGACAATAACAGGTGCAGGCTACTGGGGCTTGTTTGGTTATGCAACGGGAGAAGGCACAGTAATTAAGAATTTCTCAAT
>JAZSGB010000091.1:0-6575 GCA_045532505.1 Acutalibacteraceae bacterium
TTACATCCCGAAAGATGTAACGCTTTTTATTGCTTTAGCAGAACTTAATTGTAAGAATCTTTTTGCCTGTGATTTCGAACTCAACAAAGCCGTCTTCACCAATTGTAAGTGCTTTGTCGTCAAGCTCTTCAAGTGTAACGAGCTTTGCCTCGCTCCAAGCCTTGCCTGAGTATGCAGGGAGCTCAAACTCTGCCTGCTGCCTTTCAACAGGGGATTGTGGCTTTTCAATAGGAGCAATACCACCGTTAAGACGGATTGCGTTTTTGACTGTCTTATCTGATGGGTTGAAAAGTCTTACGATATAGCCTGTGCCGTCCTCACTTCTCTTAACTGCGCTAACATTAAGGTTTTCATCCTTAAGCTCAAGGAATGAGTGAACTGTAGGATTCTTACCGTGTGCAGTAGGAGCAAGCTGACCTGCTGTAAGGTAAAGGTTAAAGCGCTCTGACTCCTGCCATACATTTGCTTTTTCCCAGTTGCCCTCGTGAGGCATAAATGCGTAACGGAAGGTGTTAACGCCTATGCACTGTGAGCCCTTATCCCAGTCGCTGTAGTTCTGCATATCCTTTGTAACGCATATGCGAAGTGGGTATGCACGAATAAGTGAAAGGAAGAGTGTGTTGTCCTCATCGTCTGCAGCCTCATAAGCCTTAAGGCCTGTGTTGAGAAGAGCGACACCGTATTTACCGTCTGAAAGGTCAACAAAGGAGTTCATTGGGTGCTCTGTCATAGGTGGCTCATCGTAGAGTGAGTAGTCAGGTGCAGCAATTGGTCTTGAAACTACATCGAACTGACCCTGTGAATCTGCATGAGTTGCCTTTATGCCTGTTGGGAAGCCAACCTGTAAGTAGTGGTCCTCGCAACGGTTGTTGATTGTTGTTTCAATTTCAACAAATTTTGCACCCTTGCGAAGTGTAACAAGGCTTTCAATATCAACAGGGAGCTTGTGCTCACTTCTTGATTTTTCATCGAAGGCTCTCTTTTCGGGGAGAAGCCAACGCATGCTAACCTTAAAGGTTGTTTCAAACTCACCATGGCGAAGGAGAGTAACTGTTGCCTGCTCACCAAGAGTTGTAAAGGTTTCGTCAATTTCAGGTGCAACGTGCTGCCAAGGGTTACCGATTTCGCCACTATCCTTAAAGTAGCCAAGGTTGTTGTACTCTCTGCCTGTAGCCTTGTCAATAACGTTAAATGTACCGTTATGGTTAAATGAAACCTTAAGGAATTCGTTTTCCATAACATTTGTTGTTTTAACAAGTGTAACAGGTGTTGTAGCTCTTACGTTGTAAAGAGGCTTTATTTTGAGTGTTTTATAACCCATTGCAGGGATATTTGAAACATGAGCAGCAATATAATATTGCTCTGTATGGAGCACGTTTGCAGTATCGTTTGGATTCTGTATGATTTGTGCATTGTTTTTGTTTGATGTAAGAATCTGGTACTTAATAACAGTGCCGTCATCATCTGTAATTTCAAAGCTGTCTGCCTTCCACTCTGCGGGGATTTCAACTCTGAGGTTAACAGTTTCTGTTCTCTTGAACGGTGCAGGGTTAAATATTACAACTGCAGCGTCATCACGGCTGAAGCCCTTAAGGTCAATATCGCCTGCAATATCCATAAATGCACGCTCAAATACGCACATTGAAAGCTCTCTTGATTGTCTGTATCTTGACATAACGTCTTCGTAAACAACGTCTCTGCCACAAGCGCCGATACTGTCGTGGCCGTGATTTTGAAGAAGGTAGTTGTATGAAAGGTCAATAAAGCCCTGTGGGTAAGGTGCACCTGAAAGAGATGCAAATACTGCCATTGGCTCAGCGTAGTTGATAAGTCGTCTTTCTGTGTCGAAGTTTTCCTGCTTGATGTATGTTCTTGCAGAAAGAATCCAACCACAAAGCTCACTAACGCTACCCTTTGTATATGGGTCACGCATTTCGCCCTTAAGAACAGGGGAATCGGGGTTGAAGTTATCAATAATGCCCTGCTCCATTTCTCTGAGTGTGCTGTGGTAAACGTCAGCCTCAGGGAGTGCAGCATCAAGGTCTCTTACAAGGTCAACCTCACGGATATCGGGGCAAGAGGAGTCGTGGCCTATTGACCAGAAACGGTGGTTTGTTGACCAGTCGCCATCCTGTTCTCTCATAGCCTGCTCTGCACGAGCTTGTACGTTCTCTTTGTGGTACCGGAAGAATGGGTGTGTGTACTGGTAGTCCAATTTCCAGTCACGGTCAATAAGCTTAAATACACCGTTATTGTCATTCCATTTCATATCACGGTTGTTTTCGTCTGTCTGATTAAAGTAAACAGGGCGCTGAACAACGTACCAAATGTTGTAACGAGGTCTTTTTGCAAGACGTGATGCATAAATACGAGTTCCGTCAGGGCTTTCCCAGAAAAACTCTGATTTGGGAGCCTTGTATTCATTTATACCTCTGTAGAAGGATGCAAAGTTAATGCCGAAGCCTGCATAAATCTGTGGAAGCTGTGAAATCTGACCCCAACCGAAGGGGGAGTAGCCTGTTTTACTGATACCGCCCATTTCTCTACCAATCTTGTGGCCAAGAAGAAGGTTACGTATAAGTGCTTCTGAGCCAACTGTGAATTCATCAGGAAGGCAGAACCAAGGGCCAACAGCAATGCGCCCCTCTTTTATGTATTTCTGCAATTTTTCCTTTTTCTCAGGGTATGCCTCAAGGTAATCCTGAATAGGCATTGTCTGAGAGTCAAGGTGGAAGTGCTTGTAATCAGGGTTCTTATCAAGAATGTCAAGAAGCATATCAAGCATATAGCCAAGCATATACTGGGTTCTTCTTGCAGAGAAACGCCATTCTCTGTCCCAATGGGTGTTGGATATAAAATGACATTGGATTTTATCTTTGTTATCCATAATTTTTATCTCCTTATCCTTTAATAATTTTCATAATCTCTTCAAAGTTCTGGCAGTAGTGTGTGCAAACAGCCTTTGTACCGCTTGATTCTATATTACCGCCTGCAATACCGATTGTTGAGTAGCCTGCAAGGCGAACTGAGCAAGCGCCTGCACCACTGTCTTCAATACCAACCACACGGCTTCTGTCTGCAAATGCTTCGCCAAGACCAACAATAGAGGTTTCGCTGTAAAGCCAAGGATGTGGCTTTGGTGAAAGCTCACCGAGTGTGCCTACGCTACCCTTACGAAGCGGGAAGCCTGCTGAGATGATTGCATCGTAAAAATCCTTAGGGTCGCCCATACCGAGAGTCTTAAAGGCTGAGAGAATTTCAGGCCAGGCTTTTTCGTAAAGACCTGATGTAACAAGACCGATTTTTACGCCCATATCCTTTAATTCAAGAAGGAAATCCTTAACACCCTCTGTTGGAGTGAAAGCGCCATCCTTACCTCTGCCCGCCATAATTTCTTCCATTTCTCTGTGAGTGTGCTCAAAGTAGAAGCTACGAGCCTTTTCAAGTGACTCACCGGGGCAGTATTTATCAATACAATATTGAAGATGCTCAGAAACTGAGTGACCTGAAACAAAGGGAAGGTCTGCATCTTCAAGCTGGAATTTAGGGTTACCCAGCATGCTTGCGGTGCTCATTTCAATAATCCATACCCAGAAATCTTCACTGCGAACTGTTGTACCATCAAGGTCCATAAGCACAGCATTTAAGGGATACTCTGTTTTAACAGGGTGAACAGGGTAGAAAACAGGGTAGGCAATTGCAGATTTTACACAAGCAAGTGAGTGTGTGCCGAAGCTGATAAACTCAACCTTGTTGTCGCCTGTGGCAACAACAAACTCGACGCCGTTTTTGCCTGCAACGAATTTGCCGTCCTCTGTGGCAGGGAGAAGGTGGAAACCACTATCTGCCCCAACCTCACCCAAATCGGGAATGTAAAGTGTTTTGTCGAGAAGCATATATGTATTCCTTTCTTATAAACATAATTATACCTATATTAACACAAGCTTTTCATTAAGTAAATTGGTTTTGAAAAAATATTCGGATTTTATTTTGTCAAATGTTATCGACAAGGATGCTTTTCTGTGTTAAAATACCACACGTATTATGATTATATCTTTCAAAGGAGATTTTGATATGGAAAAGAAGCTTGTTTTCGGTGCTATCGGTCTTATGTTCGGTAATGCACACCTTGAAGGCGCTCTTGCATATGGGGCAGAGGTTGCCGCTATTTGTGATTTGAATGAGGAAACTCTCAGAAAATCAGGCGAAAAGTATAATATCCCTGAGGAAAAGTGGACAACTGACTACCATGACCTTCTCAATAATCCTGAAATAAATATGGTTTCAATTGCAATCCCTGACCAGCTTCACAGACAGGTTGCTTGCGAATTTCTTGCAGCAGGTAAGCACGTGCTTTGCGAAAAGCCCCTTGCTCTTACAAGGGAAGATGTTGAAGCAATGGTTCAGGCTACTGAAAAATCAAGTGCCAAGTTTATGGTTGGCCAGATTTGCCGTTTCACACCTGCTTTTGCAAAGGCTAAAGAGATTATTGAATCAGGCAAAATCGGTGAGCTTTACTTTATCGAATCCGAGTACGCTCACGACTATATGAATATTGTTAAAAATGCAGACGGTACTAAGCACTGGCGTGCAGACCCTAAGCGCCACGGCCTTATCGGTGGCGGTTGCCATGCAGTTGACCTTATGCGTTGGCTTGCAGGCGACCCTATAGAAGTGTTTGCTTACGGTACACACAAGCTCCTTCCTACAGTGCCATATGACGATGCAACATGTGCGCTTATGAAATTTGATGACGAGCTTATGGGTAAGGTTTTCGTTTCCACAGGCTGTAAGAGAGATTACACAATGCGTACTTGCATTTACGGCACAAAGGGTACAATCATTTGTGATAACACATCACCAACAATGCAGCTTTTCGTTGTTGATGAAAAGGACGAGGCACCTGAGAAGCCTGAAATTATTGAAATTGATGTAAATAACCACAACTATGTTAAGGAATTCCAGGTGTTTGCTGACACAATTCTTGCAGATGCTGAGATGGAAACAAGCGTTTACGAAGGCGCAAAGACCGTTGAGGTTTGCCTTGCAATAATTGAATCTGCAAATAAAGAAGAAAAGGTTAAGCCGAACTATAATTTTAGTTAAGTAGCAAGTAGCGGTGATGCGATAGCTTATCATCCCTGTACGCCTTGGCGGATAGGGAGGGGGACCGTTCTTCGATAAAGTTAATGTTACAGGTGAGTGTATTCCGGGTGGATATGCTCACCTTTATTTTTTGTTCGGGCGGAACGGTGGTGGGTAGTTCTGTAAACCATCATCCTTCAGTAAGAGACAACAATTTTATCATCCCTGTTCTATCTTGATAGAATAGGAAGGTAGACCATTCTCAGATAAAGCTTATGTTACAGGTGAGTGTATTCCGGGTGGATATGCTCACCTTTATTTTTTGTTCGGGCGGAACGGTGGTGGGTAGTTCTCTTATGGTTATTCTTCAGTTGGATAGAACAACAGTAGGGCACGGATGTCAGCCGTGCCTTTTTCGCTGCTTGGTTAGAACAGAAATGTTTGTTTGTGTTCTGCCTTCCTTCGAAGGAAGGTGGCACGGAACAGCTCGCCTGTTTCGTGACGGAAGGTTCTTTGTTGCAAAGCAACATTTTCACCGTAAGGTGAAACCTTTATTAAAATTGCATCGCGGATGCAACCCTTTAACAAGGTCGCACCTTTGGTGCGATTTTAAAATATTTTTTGCCTTTGGCAAAACGACGCTATTCGCGTCGAGAATATCCCACCATCGCAAGCGATGGCCCCCCCTTTTTCGAAAAAGGGCAAAACCGAACAACAACTTTCGTGTACTAATTGCTATTCTCGTTATCCCGCCCTTACGGGAGTTTATCGTGAATTTATTGTACCACCCGTCACCTTACGGTGCCACCCTCCTCCAAACCTTTGGTTTGCAAGAGGGATAGGCGGAAGGGTCAATGCCCGTTCCCTACAGCTGTCCTATTTGTAACGAAGCCTGGCCGCAATTTGCTACTTGCTATTTGCTAACAACATTTTTCCATTTTACATCTTGCAATTTGTATACGCGTAATGATATACTGTTATAGAATATAATCGGTGATTGCGGTTTAATCTGCAATGCCGTGAATAAGAAAGGACGATGGCTTTGGCTGAAATCAAGAATATTGACGCTGTAGCAGCTCTTGATGCTATGGATGCTCACGTTGATGATTGGCGCGACGCTACTAAAGGTAAGCAAAGAGGTATCTTTAAGTTTGATGACGTTGCTGCTCTCAAAATCAAAAACCTTAAAAAGAGAATTTACACCGACATCGAGTCCATTCCTGCATGGAAAATGAAGGAATGTATCTACAAGGGTGTAGGTGATTACGAATATCTATACGATGAGTGGAAGGAATTAAATGTTGGCGACCGTTGGGGTAACAATGGTTGGTCTGCATTCTTCAAAAATTCATTTGATATGCCTGCTCGCTACAAGGGCAAGAAGGTTACCCTTAATGTTTACTTTGGTGGTGACTCACTTCTTTCTCTTAACGGCAAGCCATATCAGGGCCTTGACCCATTCAGAAACTCAGTTCTTCTCACAGATTGTG
>JAZSGB010000058.1:0-30061 GCA_045532505.1 Acutalibacteraceae bacterium
GGCTATGTATTTACCGATTTCTTTTTGATTCATAATATCACTCCATGTTTTGGTTTTTTTCAATACCTCTTTGTGCCATTTTACGCTTATGTTCTCCGATAGGTATAAGACTATCGGTTACGTTTCTTTCAAAGTCAGAGCAACCGATTAATATTTCAATAAGCATATTTACGCTAGGGCTTTTGGCTGCTCCATAGCAAAAGGTTGCAGTAGAATCTTGTGTGTGGTCGGTGTGGGAGTATATTGTTACGTGGTAGCCGTAAGGCTGCCAATAGTCTTTTATTGAGCATACGTGACCTTTGTTGGCACATAGTGGTATGTCATAGATAGCTTTTTCCAGATGAGTGTCAACCAATTCCGTTTGGTAATCGGTTAGCGTTGTTTTAGCTTGTTCAAAATACATATTTTCTTCATAAAACTCTTTGTCTTTAGTTGCTAATACCCAATAAGCATTTAAATTTAATTCATCAAAAGGCAAATCACGAAATTGACTTAACAGTATATTTTCAGGTGTCAGAACAAATATATACTCATCTAACCCATCGGTAATTTCTATTTTTATTGTATACTCTGCATTTTCTATAACAAATTCGGGCTTTTCAGCAACCCACACCTGTGTTTGGCTCGAACTTGTCGGCTGAGAGCAAGCGCTTAGTATAAGTATAGCAGAGAAAACTATGCATAGCAAATCTAATTTCTTTTTCATTTTTCTATATAATATTGAAGTTCATTTTGTGAGCAGTAGTGGTCGGGATTCTCATAAGCATATTTTTGAAAGCATTCTGCAATATCCTTATTGTAAAGTTTGGGGTCAAGAGGATGGCAATGTACGGTATTTGAAATTTTGCTTTGTTTCCATTTTATTATTCCGGTTCTGCCGTTTACAGGTTCATAAATACCTTTCTCTTTATCAATACATTTTAAAAACAGGGTGTAGTAAGCCTTGCTATCGGTAATATACTTATTATCGGTCACTATTGTAATTTTATCACCAAGGAAATCATCGCAATTACAAAGAGATATATAAACTTCCGTATGTACTTTGCTATTTTTTATATAAGGTTCTTTCCCTTTGTAACTGCACATAACATACCATCCGTTTTTCTCTTCGCACCGTAACGTTTCTCTTGTTACAGTAACAACGTAATCGGATTCAGAAACTAATTTTTCCCAAGTATATGTTTCATTACAAAAAATAAAAACAGATGTAGTTATAAACACTATGGCTATAAACGCTACGAAAATAATCTGAACTGCTTTTTTTGATTTTACCATATTTTCACCTCGTTTTTATTGTAAAAAAACACAGGCAAAATAAAACCCCTCAAAAAGAGATTTTGAGGGGAATGAAGTTGTTTTATTTCTTTTCGGCAATAAATGCCCTGAACAGAGGCAGGCAAGCATCAAAAAATGCTTTATAGCTTTCGCAATAGTTTCTGTCCTCACGTGTTCTTTTGCAGCCACCACTACGGCAAAGGGCAAAGTATTTACACCTTTTACATTCATCGCTGACAGCGATACTCTCTTTAAGGAATCTTATTGCCTTTTCGCTGTGGGCAAGGGTGTCAAAGCTTTCGTTTCCATCGTTAATATTACCAAGCAACCATTCGTCTGTGCAGTAGAAGTCGCAGGGGTATATGTTGCCGTTACCCTCTGCCACAAACTGGTGTGAGCAGTGCCCACACATACCACATTGCTCTGTTGGGTTACCTAAATATAAATGCACAAGGTTATCAAAATATCTTATGCTTGTGTATTCATCTCTTACATAATCCTTAACATACGCATTAAAGCCGTGAATAAGAAAGTTTTTGTATTGCTCCACCGTCATATACAAAGGGCTTTCGCTTGTATCCCCAAACGGGCGTAAGCAGGGGATGAATTGCAGATATCTAAAACCACGCTTTTTAAAATAACGCAGTATATCGTCAATATTGTCGGCACATCTGCCTGTTAAAACGGTTAAAATATTAAAGTCAACACCGTGCTTTGTAAAGATATTGGCAGCATTAATTATTTTATAAAATGAGTTTTGTCCTTTTTCATCAATTCTGAAAGAATTGTTGTTGAAATCACCGTCAAGGCTTAAGCCAATAAGAAATTTTCTTTGCTTAAAAAATCTTGCCCAGGTGTCATCAATTAATGTTCCGTTAGTTTGTAAGCCGTAGTAAATTTGGCTTTTCATTACATTAAGCTCATCAACTCTTTTGCAAAAATAACGAAAAAAGTCAATACCTCTTATAGTCGGCTCACCACCCTGAAAAGCAAAGGCAATACTTTCGCCATTTGCAAAATCAAGGGCTTTGCGAATTAAGTTATCTGCAGTTTCTTCACTCATAAGGCCAAAGCTTTTAACATCACGGTGGTCTGTAACATCGTGGTAAAAGCAGTATTCACACCTCATATTACACAGTGCAGATGCAGGCTTTATCATTATAGAAAGTGGTGGCATATAAAAACTCCAAGCTTTGAAAATATTAGCCTCGGAAAGCTCCGAGGCTAAGTTTTTTATTTACCTTCCCGGTGAAGGTGTGTTATGAATAGTAGTCCTCGTTCATACCTCTACGGTCTGATTTAAAGTCCTTCATAATTTCATCCATTTTAGCGTTCATTTCCTCAGCGATTGTTGGGTAAACGCTTGAACGGTTAAGGTTTTCACCAATATCATCTGTAAGGATATGTAACCAATTCTTTCTGAATTTATCAAAGAATGCAGAGTTGTCATTTTGTATTCTCTGAAAATATTTAAAGGTTACGTATTCGTTATCTGTAAGCACGGGGTAGGTGTAGTCGGCGTATTCATCACGCTTAAGCACCTCTGCTGTCGCAACAGTATACTGTATTGCTTTAAGCTTTTCTCTCTTCATATGTAAAATTGGATGCTCCTCGTTGTGGATAACAGCATCGTTTTTAAGAAGCTCTACCATTGAAACGCCGTCAATATCTCTGTCAAACGGTATATAATTTGTCTTTGTGCCACTATCACCTGTAATGCCACAAAGCTCAACAAGTGTTGGCATAATATCAACGAGTGTTGCTGTTTGTGTTCTTGTTTCACCGGCGTTCCAAAGGCCGTTGTTGTTGCCCCAGCGTACCATAAACGGAACCTTCTGTCCACCGTCGTATGCAAGGTACTTACCACCACGCAGCTCACCAACAGAGCCTTCAAGGGCAGGGCCGTTATCGCTTGTGAAAACAATGATTGTATCATCCATTACACCAAGTGTTTCAAGTGTGTTAAATAACTCACCAAGGTAGTAGTCAAATTCTGTTACACAGTCTGCATATGCGCCCATACCTGTTTGACCGTTAAAGTCATCACCAACAAATATTGGTGCGTGTGGCCATGGTGTAGCATAGTATGCAAAGAATGGCTCATCGCTGTTTGTAACCTGGTCGGTAATCCAACCGTTAATTTCCTCGTGAATCCATTCGCTTAACTGTCTTTGGTCTTTTTTGCCGTTTTCATCACGGAGCTCTTCAACACCGTGTACAATTTCAAATTCACCGGCTTCTTCTCTTACATGGTAGAAGGGAGCCATATCGTTTACATGGTGGCTACCGTAGAAATAGTCAAAGCCTTGGTTTGTTGGAAGGTACTCGCCGTAATCACCAAGGTGCCATTTACCGAATGCGCCTGTGTTGTAGCCTGCATTTTGGAAAATCTCAGCAACTGTAATTTCATCACCAAGCATACCGTCGCAGTTGTTGCCCATTTCAATGGAGTTGAAAATTCTTGTTTGTGCAAATGGTGAGAATGTATCGTATGTAGGGTAAATAACATTATCGGCATAGCCTCTGAATGGGTATCTGCCTGTCATAAGAGCGAATCTTGCAGGGGAGCAAACAGAGTAGCTTGAATAGAAGTTGTCAAAGTTAAGACCCTCTTCGCCGATTCTGTCCATATTAGGAGTATCGTAAATAGCACCGTTAAGGGATGTGTCTGCATAGCCCATATCATCCATAAGAATAAAAAGCACATTAGGGCTCTTTGACTTTGCTTTATCAACACCGTCAAGGTAATCGTCGTGTCCGTCCCAAAGTCTGTCAACATTAGGCTTTGAACGAAGGTTCATTGTAAGCACGTATAAAACAGTTGTACCTGCAAGAAGTATGCTTAAGGCAGCTGTAGCAAACTTGTGTAAGCCAATCTTTTTAAATTTCTTTACAGCAACAGTTATTAAAAGAGCAACAGCAATAATACAAGGGAGAAGTAAAAGTATACCACCACCGAGCCTTGTAAGGAAGCTGCCGGCACCTGCAAAAAGAGGGTTGTCTGCTGATGACCAGCCTGTTTTACCACTTGAAAAGGCACCAAAGCCTGCATCTGCACCAAAAATAAGGTAATACAGGAAGATGCCTAAAGCAGATGCTCCGTAGCCTATAATAAACCACTTATAAACCTTTTTGAAGAAAAATACACCAATCATCGTAAGTGCTGCAACAATACACATAAATGCAACATTTACAACTGCAAGGAAATTAAGCCTTACCACAAGGAGTGCCACAGCAAGCAAGATGCCGATAACCCCTATTATTTGTGGGAATACTTTTCCTTTCTTTTCGAATACAATGTCTTTTTTCAAATCGAACTACCTCACTTTAGAGTGGGTCAAGCGTATCCGAAACAGATTTTGGGATAGCATTTCCCACTCATATTTTGTTAAAATACTCGTAAATCTCTATTGAATTTTAACAGATATATGATACATCATTTTATATATTAAAACAATAGAAAAACTGCCCTAAAAAAGGGCAGCTAAATGGTTAGTATTAACTAATAATTGTTGGATTATACAGATATTGAAATTACGTTTTCGTTGTCTGTAAAAAGCATTCCAACATCATCGGGCTTGATATGACCTTTTGTCTTTATAACAAAAAGGCAAACAAGCTTTTCATTTTTCTTTTCGATGCTTGTAGAAATAATTTCAAAGTTGTGGTCCTTGAGTATGCCTGTTATGCTTTCAACAGCATCGGGGCTGTCAACAAGCTTCATGCTAAGGGCAGTTGTGCTTGTGTTTTCAACAGGTAAAATTCTGTGTATAACAATCTGAACAACAAGAATAATAAGCGTTGCATATACAGCAATACCATACATTCCGGCACCTGCTGCAAGGCCGATACCTGCTGTAGTCCAAACACCGGCTGCAGTTGTAAGGCCTTTAACAGTACCCTTGTAAACAATAATACCTGCGCCTAAGAAGGATATACCCGTAACAACCTGCGCTGCAAGTCGAGCACCGTCAAGGTTTATGTTGCCTTCAATGCCTTGCATATTAACAATATCAAAAAAACCGTATTTACTTACAATCATTATGAGTGCAGAGCCCATAGCAACAATTATGTGTGTTCTTATACCTGCTTCTTTTTGGCGAAGTGTTCTTTCAACACCGATTGCAGCACCACAAACGGTTGCTGTAACTAAAGCAAGAAAATAGGGGAAGACGCTTGAAATTCTGAAGGTGTCAAGGAATCCGTATAAGGTATCCATAACATCGTAATATGGTAAATAACTAAGTAGCAAGATATTCACTCCTCTAATAATATTTTGTCATTATAATACATTTTATTATTCTTGTCAAATTCACTCCTGTCATAAATCAAGTGTTCAACTCATATGTATTTGTGAAACATTATACAAGGCATGGAGGTATATTTATGACAGAAACAAGCATTTATAAGGATATAGAAGCCCGAACAGGGGGGGATATATACATAGGCGTTGTGGGGCCTGTAAGAACAGGTAAATCTACATTTATTAAGCGCTTTATGGATACACTTGTAATACCCAACATTGAAAGCACCTTTAAGCGTGAAAGGGCAATGGATGAGCTTCCTCAATCTGCTGCAGGCAGAACTATTATGACAACTGAACCTAAGTTTATACCTGAAGAGGCTGTTGAAATACATCTGCCCGATAATGCAGGGCTTAATGTACGCCTTATAGATTGTGTAGGCTATATTGTGCCGAGCTCTTTGGGATATATAGAGGATGATAAGCCGAGAATGGTAAACACGCCTTGGTACGAGCACGAAATTCCTTTTAATATGGCTGCAGAAATCGGAACACAAAAGGTAATTACAGAGCACTCCACCATTGGTCTTTTAATTACAACCGACGGTACAATAAGCGATATCCCTCGTTATGAGTACGAAGAGGCAGAGGAAAGGGTAGTTGCAGAATTAAAAGGCATTAATAAGCCTTTTGTTATTGTTCTTAATACAACAGTACCCGAATCTCCACAGGCACTTGCGCTTGCCGAAAGCTTATCGCTTAAATACGGAGTGCCGTCAATCCCTGTGAACTGTGCAGATATGGATGAAGCTCTTGTTAAAAAGATTTTGGGCACTGTGCTTTACCGTTTCCCTGTTTGTGAAATAAGCGTAAATCTTCCCGAATGGGTAAAAACCTTAGGCAGAGAGCATTGGCTGCGAGCTTCATTGATGCAAAGTGTAAAATGCTCTGTTGCAGATATATGCTGTGTTGGGGATGTATCTAAGGTTGTTTCTGTAATAAATGAAAACGAAAATGTTATTTCTGCAGAGGTTTCCTCTTTAGATTTAGGCTGTGGCTGCGCAACTGTTGATGTTGCACTTTCAAACACTCTTGTTTATAAAATAATTGAAGAAAAAACACAGCTGCATATTGAGAATGATGAGGACCTTATGCTTATGTTAGATGAGCTTGCAGCAGTTAAGAGGAAATATGATAAGGTGAAAAATGCTCTTGATGAGGTGGAGGCAACAGGCTACGGTATTGTTATGCCGGATATTGATGAGCTTACCTTGAAGGAGCCTGAAATAGTAAAACAGGGTGGACGATACGGGGTTCGACTTGCAGCATCTGCACCATCTATACATATGATGAAAACCTGTATAGAAACAGAAGTGGCTCCCGTTGTCGGAACGGAGAGCCAGTCTGAAGAGTTATTAAAGTATTTGTTGAATGGGTTTGAAGAGGATCCGCATAAAATATGGGAGTCGGATATTTTCGGTAAATCGTTAAATCAGCTTGTAAACGAAGGACTTCGCAATAAGCTTTGCCATATGCCTGCAGATGCCCGAGGTAAAATACAGGAAACCCTTGAGCGCATTATAAATGATGGCTGCAGTGGACTTATATGCATAATTTTATAAGCTGTTATTCTTCTTCGCTTTTAAGCACGCCATAGCTTCTGTCAACAACAATTACCGCGTAAAGGTTGCCGTTACCCGCTTCATTTACGCGGTTCTTTATTATTTTAGTTAGCTCATCATCGGAGTATTTGTATTTTGGTGGCACAACTACATCAAATAAAACATTTTTTGCAGTTTCACCAACAACAACTCTGAAATCGTGGAAGGTTATTTCGGGGTCAATATCATAAAGTATTTTTGTAACAAGCTCCTTAAGCTCGTTTGTTTCCTGGCAGTCAAGCACGGTAGGGTCAAGGTGCACTACAAGGTGAATGTTGTGCTTTGCTTTGAAATCTCTTTCTATTTGGTCCATTATATCGTGGCAAACAAGCACGTCTAATTTGGCGTCCATCTCGATGTGGGCAGAGGCAAAGTAAGAGCCGGGGCCGTAGCTATGTACCATAAGGTCATGCACACCCAAAACATTGTCGTATTCGAGAATTCCGTTTTCAATTTTTTCGTATGTTTCTTTAGAGGGTGCCTGTCCTAAAAGGGGACCTACAGTATCCTTGGCAACACCTACACCTGAAATTATAATCAGAACGGCAACTGCAACACCGATGTAGCCGTCGAGCGTAATGCCGTAAAAATGAGATAATAATGTTGATACTAACACTGCAAAGGTAGAAATGCAGTCGTTTCTGCTGTCAAGGGCAGTTGCTTCAAGAGTTTTTGAGTTTATTGCACGGGAAAGGGTTTTGTTAAACCTGAATAACCAAAGCTTAACGCCAATAGAGCAAATAAGTATTCCAACAGTTATCCAGCTGAAAATAGACTCCTGTGGATTTACAATTTTTTTTGCAGAGTCAACAAAAATCTCAAAGCCGATAAGGAGTATAAAGAAGGATATAACAAGCCCTGTAATATATTCAATTCTTGCGTGGCCGTATGGATGGTCCTCGTCTGCAGGCTTTTCAGAAAGCCTGAAGCCAATAAGTGTAACAATGGATGTGCCTGCATCTGAAATGTTGTTTGTAGCATCTGCAATAATTGAAATACTGTTAGATATAACACCTACAGCAAGCTTCATAGCACTAAGAATTACATTGCATACTATACCGACTATACCTGCCACTCTGCCGTAAGCTTCTCTGCCTGCAGGAGTGGAGGTGTCCTTGTCCTTTAAAAAAATATTTGTAAGAAGTTTTGTCATATAATTAACCGTCCGAAGTGTTTTCTTAAAATTATATTACGAATTATTTTTTTGTCAATAATCAAGTCTAACATCTTTTTGTAGACAAATTCACAAAACTGTGTTATTATCAAAGAAGGCTAAGGCCTAAAATTCCGAAAGGTAGATTTTGAAATGAATAAAACATTAGTTATTCTTGCTGCCGGTATGGGTAGCCGTTACGGTGGCTTAAAGCAGGTTGACCCTGTAGGACCTAATAATTCAATCATTATTGATTATTCCGTTTTTGATGCAATTAAATGTGGATTTAATAAGATTGTTTTTATTATCAAAAAAGAAAATGAGCAGCTTTTCCGCGAGGTTATAGGCGATAAGGTTTCAAAGCATGTTCGTGTTGAGTACGCTTACCAAAGCACCGATATGCTCCCGGAGGGCTTTACTTGCCCTGAGGATAGAGTTAAGCCATGGGGTACTGCACATGCAATTTATTGCTGTAAGGGTATTGTTAACGAGCCGTTTATGGTTATTAACTCTGATGATTTTTACGGCAGAGGTGCTTTTGAGAATATTTCAGGCTGGATTGAGAAAACTGATTTCTCGGCAGAGCAGTATAAAATTGCCATGTCAGCTTATTTCCTTAAAAACACATTAACCGAAAACGGCACGGTTTCTCGTGGCGTTTGCGATGTTAACGAAAACGGGCAGCTTATAGATGTTGTTGAAAGAACAAAAATCAAACGTGTTGATGGCGTAATTTCATATACAGAGGATGAAGAAAGCTGGATAGCACTTCCCGAAGAATGCGTTTGTTCTATGAATTGCTGGGGCTTCCCTGCAAGTGTTATAGATGAAATTGAAAAGTACTTTATTGAATTTCTTACAAACGAGGTTCCTTCAAATCCTCTTAAATCAGAATTTTACCTTCCTTTCCTCGTTCGTGATTTGTTGAGCGAGGGTAAGTGCACCGTAGATGTTCTCGAAACAAAGGATAAATGGTTCGGTGTTACATACAAGGAAGATAAGCCTGATGTTGTTAAGTCGGTTCAGGCTCTTGTGGATAACGGTGTTTACCCTGAGGATTTATGGAAATAATCCAATAAATGGCTGCAGACCAATTAAAAGACGGAATCACTTATTGATTCCGTCTTTTTTCTATCTCTTTTAAATTATTTTTGAATTCCTTTTTTATCCAAACAAAAGAAAGTATCCATGCACCGATTACTGCAAGGAATATGTCTATTCTGCCCATAGGGAAGCAAGCAACTATAGTAAAAAACAATTCTGTTAATGGGTTTCTGACTCTCATAATCATCAAAAACCATTCTAAAACAATTATCATTCTGCAAAATGGTAGCACACAAACTACTGACCAGCACATACAGGCTGTTTGTGGGCCCCAATTTTTGGGTAGCTTCCACATCATAGGTACATATTTATCTGCATCTCCGTAATTAATAAGAGCTAAATAGCGCTTCATATCTGTTTCGTTTGTGATAGGGGATTTATACTTTAAAAAGGCATACCTTGCCATAATTACATATCCAATAAATGTAATTACATTTATGGCAATTAACCCTGTCCAACCGAAGTTGGTTTGGTTGTATAGGGGGTTACCCTCTAATAAAAGGTTGGGTGTAGCAATATATGTGAAAACCAGGTCAAGTATAGTGGTAAGTAAATATGCACTGCAGGATAAAATAAAATTAAACATACCGTTTTTGTTTTTCATACAAGGCCTCCTTGCGAATCTAACAATTATATTTTACCATTATCTATAAATAAATCAATCAAAAAAGGTTAATTGTCGTTTCTTTTTCAAAAATAAGTAGAAATATATAATAATAAGGTAAAAATTTTCAAAAAAGACTTGCTTTTTTTCTCTCGTTGTGATAATATTCTTCTGCTAATGTGTTATCAAGTTTAAAGAGGTGAAATTACATGAAAGAAGGACTTCATCCAAAATACGGCGCAACTCAGGTTAAATGTGCATGCGGTGCTGTGCTCGATACAGCTTCAACTAAAGACGGTATGCGTGTTGATATCTGCTCAAAGTGTCATCCATTCTTCACAGGCAAACAGAAGCTTGTTGATACAGGTGGACGTGTAGACAGATTCAATAAGAAATATAACCTCTCTAAGTAAGTTATTATGCTTAGTAAGCCGGTGAGTTATCACCGGCTTTTTGCGTTATATGCGGGGGTGTTTGCTTGGATTCATACATTACCTTAGGGCAGTATTCTGCAGAGGAGTACATAGTAAAAAAATCCAGGTTTATAGGCTACGCAAAGCCCATTAAAACAGAGCAGGATGCTCTAAGCTTCATAGAGGAGATTCGCAAAAAGCATTGGGATGCAACTCACAACGTGTATGCATATTCTCTTCGTGAAGGTTCAATTAAACGATTTTCAGACGATGGCGAACCACAGGGAACTGCCGGTATGCCTGTTTTGAATGTTATTACGCAGGAGGGAATTACCGACTGCGTTGTTGTGGTTACAAGATATTTTGGTGGTATTCTTCTTGGTGGTGGAGGCCTTGTCAGGGCATACAGCCACTCGGCAAAGCTTGCAGTAGATGCAGCAGGCGTAATTACCCTTGTTCCATGGGTGGTTATGAGTATATGCTGTGATTATAATCTCTACGGAAAAATAGAAAGCCTTATAAGAGATATAGGTGGTGTTATAAGCGATACTGTGTTTACGGATTCCGTAGCATTAAGCTTTCGTATAGAAAAAACTTTAGTTGATTCCATCGATAAAAAGCTGCAGGATTTAACTAACGGAAAAATATCTTTTGAGATTATTGAAGAAATAATTTCGGCAAAATAAAAAAATTGTCAAAAAATAAAGGGTTTTTGTAAAAATAGTAGTATTAATATATAGGAGGAGTTGTTATGGACGATAGTATCAGAATAAGAACGCTTCAACGTGAAAGAGAAACTCTGTCAGAATTTGCTGCATTATGCGAAAATTCCCGTGGCAGGCAGTATGTAGAAGAAGAATGTCCTCTTCGTACAGCTTTTCAGCGAGATCGCGACAGAATACTTCACTGCTCTTCCTTCAGAAGGCTTAAAGATAAAACCCAGGTTTTCCTTGCTCCCGATAATGTTCATTACAGAACAAGGCTTACCCATACACTTGAGGTTTCACAAATTGCCAGAACAATTGCCCGTTCTCTTAATCTTAATGAGGATTTAACAGAGGCTATTGCTTTAGGGCACGATTTAGGTCATACTCCTTTTGGACATGCGGGTGAAAGAGCACTTGCTTCTGTTTACGAAAAAGGCTTTACACATTTTGAACAAAGCTTACGTGTTGTAGATAAGCTTGAGCATGACGGTGAAGGTCTTAACCTCACATACGAGGTGCGTGATGGTATACTTTGCCATACCCGTGGTAAAGAGGCAGATACTCTTGAGGGCAGAATAGTTAAAATAAGCGATAAAATTGCTTATATTAACCACGATATAGACGATGCCTGCCGAGGTGGTGTTTTAAGCGAGGATGATATTCCTCTTGATATTCGTCTCGTACTCGGCTTTTCAAAAACCCAAAGAATTAATACATTGATTAAGTCAACTATTGAAAATACTAAAGATGAAGTGAAAATGGCAGACGATGTTTTTGACGCCTTCAACAGACTTCATTCTTTTATGTTTAAGTATGTTTACACAAACCCGATTTGCAAAAGCGAAGAAGGCAAGGCAGAAAGTATGATTAAAGAGCTTTTTCGTTATTTCTCTCGTAATCCGGGTGCTTTGCCGGATTTTTATTCGGAAATTGCAAAAAGGGAAGGAGCAGAGCGTGCTGCTTGCGACTATATTTCAGGAATGTCCGATAGCTACTCATTAAAAATATTCAGTGGCTTGTTTATTCCGCAAACATGGAATGATTAATAATTTTTTTTAATAAATCTATATATTTATGCGAAATATATCGTAAATAGTAGTTTATTAATGTGAAACAAACTACATTATAAATTTATGGAAGGAGTTGTGTAGCTTGGCGTTACGCTTTACGGACGATTTTTTAGATAAGCTTCGTGATAGCAATGATATTGAGTCAGTAATATCAAGCTACATTGAGCTTCGGCGCAGAGGGCGTAACCTTGTAGGTCTGTGTCCTTTTCATAACGAAAAAACTCCGTCCTTTACAGTATACCCCGAAACATCATCATATTATTGCTTCGGTTGTGGTGCAGGTGGCGATGTTATAGGCTTTGTACGCAACATCGAAAATCTTGATTATATCGAAGCAGTAAAATTTCTTGCAGACAGGGCAGGCATAAAGATGCCCGATTCTGATTATGATGATTCTACAGCTAACCTGAGGCGCAGAATTTACGAGGCTAACAGAGAGGCTGCAAGATTTTTTCATGAAACACTTTTCACTGAAAAAGGTAAAGCACAGCTTGATTACCTTATACGCAGAAATGTTTCTATGAAAATGATTAAGCATTTTGGCCTTGGTGCTGCACCTGATGATTGGAATGCGTTAGAAAAGCACTTATCAGCAAAAGGATTTTCACGTGCAGAGATGGTGGCAGCAAACCTATTGCGCTCAAGTGAAAAAAACGGTAAAAAGTATTATTACGATGCATTCAGGGCTAAGGTAATGTACCCTGTAATCGATATAAGAGGTAATGTTGTTGCCTTTGGTGGCCGTGTACTTGATAATTCAAAGCCCAAATACATTAATACCTCAGATACTTTGGTTTACAAAAAAAGCAATGAGCTTTTTGCCCTTAACTTTGCCAAAAACGGTAACGAAAGAAAGCTTATTTTGTGTGAGGGCTATATGGATGTTATTGCCTTGCACAGTGCAGGCTTCGAAAATGCCGTTGCAGGCTTGGGTACAGCTTTAACCCCTGAGCAGGTTAGCCTTATTTCAAGGTATGCCGATGAGGTTGCCCTTTGCTACGACTCTGATGAGGCAGGGCAAAAGGCTGTTAGAGCTGCCTTGGCGTTATTTTCAAAAACAGGCGTAAGAACAAAGGTTATTCGCCTTGAGGGTGGTAAGGACCCTGATGAAATTATCAGGGTGCACGGCAAAGAAATGTTTGCAAAGCTTCTTAACGGTGCCGATAACGATATAGAATACCGTATTTCTCAGCTTCGTTCAAAGTATATTGTTGAAACTGCAGACGGTAAGGTCAACTTCCTGCGTGAAGTGGCAGCTTTACTTGCAAGGTGCGACCCGTTAGAGCGTGATATATATGCTTTTAAATTAGCTGATGAGCTTAGTGTGAGTAAGGATGCTATTTTAAATCAAATTGCTCAGGTTGCTAAAAGAGACCAAAGAACCAGGAGTAAAACACGGTTAAGTGATGCTCAGCGTCAGGCACAAAATCTCGAAAAGGTTGCTGACCCTGAAAGGCTTAAAAATATGAGGGTTACAAAAGCAGAAGATACAATACTTATAACTCTGCTTAATAACCCCGGTTTTTATAAAAATCTTAAGGACAGGCTTAGTGAGGATTTATTTTTTACACCTGTTAATAAGCGAATTTTTTCTTTAATATTCAGAAGATTAGAAAATGGTGAAAGTGTTGATATAGCACATATATCTCAATACTTAACCAATGAAGAGGTTGGTGCCGTTGCAAAGCTTCTTGCAAATATAGCAATGGTATCCAACACGGTCGAGGAATGTGAGGATTGTTTAATAGTCCTTGAGGAAGAACGTAAAAGAAAAGCTACCGACCCATCTCAAATGGATGATGATAGCTTCCTTGCTTTCTTTAGTTCCTTGAATAATAACGATGGGCAAAATTAACATTATATAAATATGTGTGAACAGAAAGGTGCGATTTAAATGGAAGGTTGGGAAAAGAAACCACAAATCAAAGCTCTTATTGATAAGGGTAAGGTAAGTGGTAAGCTTGCAACACACGAAATCGACAATGTTATTCTTGAAATTGAAGGCTTCGATGTAGATGATATCGAAAAGCTTTATGAGCTTATTGAGAGTAACAATATCGAAATTATTGACGAGGTTAGCGATGAAATGCTTGATGCTCTTTCGTTCGATCTTGAGTCAACAAAGGCTACAGATGAAGAGGACGGCTCAGGTGATGCAAAGAACCTTGCTATTGACGACCCTGTTAAGGTTTATCTTAAAGAAATCGGTAGAGTTCCGCTTCTTACCTCTGAGGAAGAAATTGAGCTTGCTATACGTATTTCTGAAAATGACCCTGAAGCAAAGCGTCGTCTTTCCGAGGCAAACCTTCGTCTTGTTGTAAGTATTGCAAAAAGATATGTTGGTAGAGGTATGCAGTTCCTCGACCTTATTCAAGAGGGTAACCTTGGTCTTATTAAGGCTGTTGATAAGTTCGATTATACAAAGGGCTTTAAGTTCTCCACATATGCTACATGGTGGATTCGTCAGGCAATTACACGTGCTATTGCCGACCAGGCGAGAACAATCAGAATACCTGTTCATATGGTGGAAACTATCAATAAGGTTAAAAAGACAAACAGTCAGCTCCTCCACGAAAACGGAAGAGACCCAACTGCAGAAGAAATTGCAGAAAGACTCGATATGCCTGTTGAAAAGGTTCGTGAAATTCTCCGTGTAGCTCAAGAGCCGGTATCTCTCGAAACACCAATCGGTGAAGAGGAGGACAGCCACTTAGGCGACTTTATTCCTGATGAGGATGCACAGGCTCCTGTAGATGCAGCATCAATGGCTCTTATGAGAGAACAGCTTGCAGAGGTTCTTAAAACACTTACACCAAGAGAAGCGAGAGTTCTAAGCCTTCGTTACGGTCTTGAGGATGGCAATCCAAAAACTCTTGAAGAGGTTGGTAGAGAATTCAACGTTACACGTGAAAGAATTCGTCAGATTGAGGCAAAGGCTCTCAGAAAGCTTCGTCATCCATCACGCTCCAAAAAGCTTCGCGATTTCCTCGATTAATGCTTGTTTTAATTAAAATATAAGCTAAAAGCACCACATCCATTCGGATGTGGTGCTTTATTGTATTTATTATACCAAGTATTTTTTTACTAACGGTATATGGTTGAGTATTGCAGAAATAATCTCCGAAACCAAATAGGTAATAAAAATAACGGCAGGTATTGCAATATATGGGTTTACAGTTACAGAGTTTATGCCAAAAAGCTCATTTAATTCAAATATTATAAATGTGTGTACAAGGTATACACCAAAGGTGTGCTTTGAAATTGCAGAAATAAATTTTTCTGCTTTTTCGGATGGGTTAACATTTTCAAACAGCTCTTTAACAGCAACAAAAACAAATAAGCTTTGGAAAAGCACAGTAAATGAATCGTACTGATAAAATTCACTGTAGAATTTACCCTTTAATTGTGAAATAACAAGTGTACCTAAAATTGTTCCTGCAAATGCAAGGGGACCTAAAATATATATAAGCTTTTTAAGCCATTTTGCAATGTCGTATTTAACAATGTAGTAGCCGATAAAGAAGTAGGGGGTATAGCCTAAAGGCAGGTTTAAAAATGCTCTGTTGGCATTGGTTTTTACCCATTCAAAATTAGGAATTAAAGCAACAGCAGGTATTAAAAATGTAACAACAAGTGAGATTAAAATAAAATATTGTGTTGTTGCCCTGGAGGATGAAATGCGACGTAAAACAGGTACTAATGCATAGAAACCGACAATTAGCAGTATATACCACATATGGTAATTGCCTAAAAATATCTTTTTTATAAACTCTGTTTTGCCTATAACATCTACATCGTAGTTAAATACTGCATAAAATGTAGACCATACAAAGTAAGCGATCAGCATACGGCTGATGTTTTTGGTGTAAAGTGAAAGGGTTTTAATCTTTTTATCTTTGTTTAAAAACAACGTACCACTTATCATACAAAATACGGGAACTGCCCAACGTGATAAGCTGTCAAACACATTAAAGGCACCCCACTCGTATGTATCAACAGAGTAGCTGTCAAAGTTTTGTGTTGAAACGTGTATTGCAATTACTGCAAAGCTTGCAAGTATTCGCAATATATCCAGATATAATATTTTCTTTTTTTGCATTAGCATCAACTCCGTTTAGTATTATATCAAATACCATTATCTGTGTCAACGAGAGGTGCTCCCTCGTCATTTGGTAGCTTTTTAAAGAACGAAACAGCAAAGGGGAGCGTTATAAAGAAAGCAAGTGCATCTGTTGCTGTTTGAGTGCATTGTATTCCTAAAAGTCCTAAAAATTTAGGTAGTATCAAAATTAACGGAATAAAAATTAGTCCGCTTCGTAAAGCAGAAAGGAAGGTTGCAGCTTTATTTTTTCCTATACTTTGGAATGTCATATTACAGCATATGGAAAGTGGTTGAAAAAACAAAGAAAAAAGCTGAATTTTAAGTGCTAATGAGCCTATTTCGATTACTGTAGGGTCATCTCTGAAAAGTCCTACAAGACCATCGCTTAGCAATAAACCGATAATTGCAAGCAGGCTCAATAGACCTTCACCTGTAAACAGGGTAAAGAAAAAGCCTTTTTTTACTCTGCTGTATTTTTTTGCTCCGTAGTTAAATGAGCAAACAGGCTGGTAGCCTTGTCCGATGCCTAAGCCAACTGCAAAAATAAAGAAGCAAATTCTGTTTACAATTGTCATTGCCGCAACAGCAGCATCACCATATATAGCAGCAGAATTATTTAAAAGCATTGTTGATATACTGGAAAGACCTTGTCGCATTAAGCTTGGGAATCCTGTGGAAACAATGTATTTAAGGTGTGGCAAGCCTTTAGCGTAGCTGTTAATTGAAAGCGCACATTGTGTCTTTTTGCGTAAAAACATTGAAAGTAATATGGAAAAGCTTATAAGCTGTGAAACGGCTGTAGATATTGCAGCACCTGTAATACCCATTTTAGCAACGTTAATTAAAAGCCAGTCGCCAAAAATATTGAGCACACCACCTGTTGTAAGGCCAATCATAGCAAGGGCTGCCTTTCCTTCGTAACGTAAAATGTTATTAAGCACAAAGCTTGCCATCATTATAGGGGCAGAAAGCAGTATGTAAAAGGCATAATCTCTTGCGAAGGGTAAAATAGTTTCTGTGCTTCCAAGCAGTCTTAAAAGTGGATTTATAAATATAATACCCGAAACGGTAACAACCAAGCCAACAATTAGTGAGGTAAAAAATGAGGCAGATGCAACAAGGTTAGCAACGGAGTATTCCTTTGCCCCTAATTTTCTCGATATTATACTGCCTGCACCGTGCCCAAGGGTAAAGCCTAAGGCTTGTATTATAGACATAAGACCGAAAACAACACCAACAGCACCACTTGCACTTGTTCCGAGTGTGCCAACAAAGTATGTGTCTGCCATATTATAAATATTTGTTACAAGCATACTTATTGTTGTAGGTATGCCAAGCTGTAAAATCAGCTTTGGTATAGGTGTTTGGGTCATATATTCATATTGCTTGTTGTTATTCGTATAAACCACATCCAATGTATGCCGATGACTAATTTTTATATTTTTGTATTATATCAGAAAACGGGTTTTAAATCAATTGCGTTGTTGTTTAATTAAATAAATATTATGTTTGTTCTATAAAATCAAGGCTAAAAGCGTGATATAAAAAATATTATAAAATTTTAAAAAATTGTCTTGACATTCGTATAAAGGAATAGTATAATATCAAACGTTCCTAGCGGGATAGTGTAACGGTAGCACGACAGACTCTGACTCTGTTTGTTGGGGTTCGAATCCCTATCCCGCTGCCAAAAAGAAACGACAATTTTCGACAAGAAAGTTGTCGTTTCTTTTTGTTCTTTTCACTTTTCTCTTTTCATTCTTCTCTCTTCTCTAAAATTGTCGTTTTCAGAGAAAAGATAATAGAGAAAAGATAAAAGAAAAGGTGCTTTGCTACGCAAAGCGTTGATTTAAAGAGTGAATTATGATATAATTAATTTAGAGGTGAATATAATGAATAGTCCGTTACTCGAAAAATCACTTGATTTTGCAACAAAAATCGTCTTATTTTATGAAGAATTTTCTAAAACAAAAAAAGATACAACAATTGCAAAACAATTACTGCGCTCTGCTACAAGTGTGGGTGCCAATATAAACGAAGCAATATACGGCAACAGTAAAGCCGATTTTATATCAAAATTACATATTGCTCTTAAAGAAACAGGTGAAAGTATTTATTGGCTTATGCTTTTAAAAAGAACCAACTTAATTGATTATAATTTTGATGATTTGCTTTCACTTGCTGAAGAAATAAAAAGGATGTTAATAGCATCACTAAATACCGCAAAGGAGAATAAATAGTGTCTTTTTTCAAAAAACAAGAAAAAACTATTCCTGAAGGAAAATATAGAATTATAAAAATTGGCAAAGATGCTATTTTTGAAGTTCTTAGAGAATATATTATAGATAATCAAGAAGATTTTTTTGATGTAACGGACGGCACTAAAATTGTTACACATTTTGAAATCGATTGGAATAACGGTGAGTTCATTTGCATTGCAAGAAATGAATATGGAGAAAATGAATATTTGCAATGTGATGTTGATACAACAGAGTTTTTATTGAAAATGCAAGATACAACCGAAACAATGTTTATAGATAAAAGATATGTTGAGATGTCAAAAGAAAAAATCAAAAATATGTAGTGGTTCAAATCCATAATACTAAAACTCAAAAGGCATCTAATTTGTACTACCTTTCCAAAAAATCCGACAAGTTTCGACTTGTCGGATTTTTTTATCCAAGCCTACAGGCTTGGTATATCATCAAGGATGGTGCTGATAAAAGAAGATGGTTGAATGCAGCAGGAAGATTGGGTAATACCATTTTTTCTCTCGATTTGAGAAGAGGCACACTTGTGTATGTTCAGAATGATGATGAAGATATACTTGAGATTCAATAGTCTGATGGCATGTTGATTGATGTCGGATATATAGCAAATGAAAGAATATACTATATCACCACAGCGCCTGACGATACCTTTAAGGGTTGGAATCACCCTTTGTCCGGTTTAGCGATGAACAATTTGTAAAGTATATCGTATTTCATTGCATAAAATGTAAAGCTGTGCTATAATAAACTCAATATAAAAGCAGGTGATACTATGGCAAAAACCAATAAAAAAAGAAAAACTACTTCAAGGAAAAAGAAGAAGCAGGCAAATACCACGTTAATTGTAATGCTTGTAATTATCTTTGTTATTATAGGTGTTTTTGTAATCAAAGCAGTTAATAAAGATGATACCGATATAGGTGGTAACACAACTACTACCGATTCTGTATTTGAACAGGGTGGGGATTCATTTAACGACGATTCAGGCGAAAACGACGAGCCTTTAACCGAGGCTTCTACAGATGATTTATCAACTACTGCACAAGAAAGCACCGAGAAAGTGTCAGACTCTACCACTAAAGAAAATACAACAGCGATGATGACCCTGCCTATTAACAATGAGCCTAAATCTAATGTTGATATTATTCTATCTCATTATACCGACTATATGAGCTTTCCTGAGGATTCACTTTTTATAAAGGATAGTGAATCTGATGAATCTGCAAGTGGCTATACCTATACACTCAGAGCAAGCCTTCCGGGAGCGCCCAATAAATTTATTGGCGATGTATATGTAGAAAAAGGCACAGGCAAGGTTACAGATTCAATGGGTAACGAGCCTTGGTATATCACCGATTAAAATTATTTTTAAGCCGACTGATTCCAGTCGGCTTTATTTTTTTGTTTTTTGGGTATATTGTTATTGGTGATTAATTTGAAAAATGATTATTTAACACAAGCAAACGAAATTAAAAATGAAATTGTTGAAATAAGACGTATGCTTCACAAAAATGCCGAAACAGGCTTTGATTTAACGGAAACTATTAAGATTATAAAAAATAAATTGGCAGAGCTTAATTGTGAGTATACAGACTGTGGCAAAAACGGTATCGTTTGTGTAATAGGTAAAAAGATGGATAAACCGGCTTTCCTTTTAAGGGCAGATATGGATGCTTTGCCGGTAGCAGAACAAACAAGTTTGGAATATGCTTGTGAAAACGGCAATATGCACGCTTGTGGCCACGATATGCACAGCGCCATGCTTTTGGGGGCTGCAAGGCTTCTTAAAGAGCGAGAAAACGAGTTGGAGGGGCAGGTGAAGCTTGTGTTTGAGCCTGCCGAGGAAATTCTTTCGGGTGCTAAAAATATGATGGAAAACGGCGTATTAACATCACCCGATGTTGGTGGAGCTTTTATGCTGCACGTAATGGCAGGTGTGCCACAAAAGGTAGGTACAGTTATTGTTTCGGGTGGTGGCGTAAGTGCTCCGGGAGCCGACTATTTCACAATAAATGTGAAGGGTAAGGGTTGCCACGGCTCAATGCCACAGCAGGGGGTAGATGCAATTACTGTTGCCTCTCACATTCTGATTGCATTGCAGGAGATTTCTGCCAGGGAGCTTGGCGTAGAGGATTCTGCCGTATTAACCGTAGGCTCACTTTGTGGTGGCAGCGCAGGTAATGTTATTGCAGATTGTGCAAATATGCACGGTACACTTCGTACTTTTGATGAGGAGTTACGTGCAAATATAAAGAAGCGTATAGAGTGTATTGCAAATGCAATAGCACAAGCATTCAGGGCAGATGCTTGTGTAACCTACACAAGTGGTTGTCCTTCTCTTGTGAACGATACGGAGCTTTCAAGCTTTGCAGAAGCTAAGCTTACTGAGCTTTTAGGTGATAATATGGTGCTTTCATCAAAAGCTTTAGGCTCATCAATTAAGGGTGGGTCGGATGATTTTGCGTATATAAGCAGAGAGGTTCCGTCTATAACTATTGCATTAGCAGCAGGGGAGCCTGAAAAGGGCTTTGCTCACCCACAGCACCACCCTAAAGTGATGTTTGATGAAGAGTGCTTACCTATAGGCACAGCGATATATGCCCATATAGCAACTGAATGGCTTAAAGAAAAGTCAAAGCATTAAAAAATGCTTTGATTTTTTACATATGTATGGTACAATAAAACAAAGAAATATATCAAAGGAGGTTTTGATATGCCATATATTAATCTTAAAACAACAAAAACACTTTCAAACGAAAATTGTGAAGCAATTAAAACTGCTTTCGGCAAGGCTATAGAGTGCTTTCCCGGTAAAACCGAAGCATACCTTATGGTAGGTATTGAAGATGGTGTTAAGCTTTGGTTCAGGGGCGATGCATCTAAGGATAGCGCAATTCTCGATGTAGAGCTCCTTGGTGCAGTTAATTCCGAAGCAAGCGAGAAAATGACTGTTGCTATTTGTGAAATTCTTGAAAAAGAGCTTAACATTTCACCCGATAGAGTATATGTGAAATACACAGGCTACTCCGATTGGGGCTGGAATAAGATGAATTTTTAAATATCTTTACTAAAATATACTACTGTGATTTAGTAAGTTGTTTCGTTGACTTTATATACAATTATTGGTAAAATATAATTAGAGATATATCTGTTGATGTATCATTCTAAGCCTCAAGGAGGTATTTTTATGGGCTTTAATGAAATTGCTGCAAAGGCTGTTCGTGCAGTCGGCAGAAAAAGTGGTAAAAAATTATTAAAGAAAATGGGTCCTGCACCGGAGCTTCCACGTCCTGAACCAACAGTTATTACAGGCGATAAGTATGTTTGTGGCTATGCCTCAAAAATAGTTATGCCTGAAGATATCAAAGCAAAAACATATTGGATTGCAGGCCACGGGATGGGCCATGTTATCGATAGCGTACATGACCCAATTACAGTTAGTGCTATGTGGATTGGTGCAGATGATAACGGTGGCTATGTTCATATCGCTGCTGATATTATCGGCTTAACAAACTTCGAGCTTAATATTGTTCGTGAAAATCTTAAGGATTTTATGGCAGAAAGCAAATGTGCAGGTGTGTTCCTTTCCTGCTCACATACTCACGCAGGCTTCGATACAGTAGGCTATTGGGGTCAGCTTTATAAGCTTCAATCCGGTAAAGATAAAGATTATATGGACCTTCTTCTCAAATCTCTTGAAGAGGTTGTAAGAGAGTGTTATAAAAATCGTAAGCCGGGTAAGCTTTATGTTGGCAAAACTCACGTGCCAAGCGCACAGCTCGATAAAAGAGAGCCTGTTATTCTTCACGATGTTCTTACAAGAACTCGCTTTGTACCTGAAGATAACAGCACAGAAACATGGTTTATAAACTTTGCTGCTCATCCAAATACCTTAGGTGGTGGCAACCGTACAGTAAGTGCCGACTATCCTTATTGGCTCAGAAAAACAATTACTGATTCTAAAGATGCACAGGTACTCTTTGGTCCGGGTGCAATCGGTGGTGTAGACCCGGGTGATTATTGTGATGATGTTTGGGAGAGAACTCAAACACAGGGCGAAACCTTAGGTAAGGCTACCCTCGAAATTACAGATGATGTTGAAATGCCTGTTGAAATTACAGTTTTACAGCATAAATATTATTCACCTGTAGATAACGGCCTTCTTGCACTTATGGTAACTATTGGCGCTTGCTCAGGTCAGCGTTATCCATCCGATAAGGGTGATTTAGGTCTTGCTCTTTTAACAGAAATGGTTTACATAAAGCTTGGTACACAGCAAATTCTTATGCTTCCCGGCGAACCGTTTACAGAAGTTGTTTACGGTGGCTCTCCTGATGCTGATAAGTCTGCAACAGGTAAGCCAAGCAGCATCAACCCAACACCTATTATAGATATAATGGGCGATAAAGAGCTTCTCGTATACTGTGTTGCTAACGATATGACAGGCTACTGTGTAGCGCCTAACGACTATATCCTTCACGAAACACAGGCATATATAGAGCAGGGTAGAGATGTTTTCGACAGAAGGCACTACCACGAAACAAACTCTCTCGGCTACCTCACAAACGAGGCCATTGCAGAGAATGTTGCATATATCGCATCAAAAGTAAACAAATAAATCTAAATTAATCAAAATAAAAGGGAGTATTCGTACTCCCTTTTTCAACATATTAGGAGCATAAGATGTATATTAACCCACAAACATTTACAACACATCCCGAAAAAACAGCAACCGAAAAGGAAATGCAAAGCTACCTTTTCCTTGAAGAAAACGGTGTAGAGTACGTAAGAGCAGAGCACGATGAGGCGCATACAATTGAGCTTTGTGAGGAAATAGAAAAGGTAATAGGCGCAAAAATTTGTAAAAATTTGTTGCTTTGTAACCGTCAGCAAACAAAGTTTTATATGCTGCTTATACCGGGTGATATGGTTTTTAAAACAAAGTACCTTTCAGCACAAATTAATTCATCAAGGCTTTCATTTGCAAGTGGCGAGCAAATGGAAAGTATGCTTAACGTTACACCTGGCTCGTTAACAGTGCTTGCCCTTATGTTTGATAAGGAAAAGCAAATAGAGCTTCTTATTGAAAAGAATGTGTTTAAGGAAGAGCTTTTTGGCTGTCATCCTTGTGTTAACTCTGCAACTGTTCGCTTTAGCACAGCAGATTTAAAAGAAAAGGTTCTACCTGCGTTAGGCAGAGAATATACTGTTGTTGATTTGGAGTGTCATGAAGAAGATGCTTAAGGCTGTAATATTCGATTTAGACGGTACAATACTCGATACGTTAGGTGATTTAACTGCAAGTGTAAACTATGCCCTTGCAAAAAATAATCTGCCACAGCGCTCACTTGAAGAGGTAAGGTCTTTTGTTGGTAACGGTATAAGGCTTTTAATTGAACGCTCTGTGCCTTGTAATTCAGAAAAAAGTGTTATCGAAAGCTGCTTCGAGGATTTTAAGGAGCACTATAAGAATAATTCTGCAGTTTTAACAAAGCCATATAGTGGCATACCTACTCTTGTTAAAGCCTTGCGCAATATGGGCATAAAAACTGCAGTTGTTTCAAATAAGGCTGATTTTGCCGTACAAGTTTTAATGGAAAAGTATTTTTCCTCACTTTTTGACTATTATGTTGGCGAAAAAGAAGGGGTACGCAGAAAACCATATCCCGATTCTGTTTTTAGAGCTTTAAATCATTTAGGTGTAAGCGCAGAGCAGTGTGTTTATGTTGGTGATTCCGATGTGGATATAGAAACTGCACGTAATTCCAATATGAAATGTATTGCTGTTACCTGGGGCTTTAGAGATAGAGCTTTTCTTGAAGCACATAACCCCGATTATGTTGCAGATACTCCGAATGAAATTTTAGAAATAATAGGTGAAAATTATGAAGGTTTTGTTAGTTAACGGCGCCCCTCACGAAAAGGGTTGCACATACACAGCGCTTTGCGAAATAGAAAAAGAGCTTAAAAATACGGGGATAGAAACCGAAATCTTTTGGCTCGGCAATAAGTCTGTAAGAGGCTGTATAGGCTGTGGTGGCTGTGCCTCAAATAACGGTCATTGCGTGTTTAACGATGATGTTGCCAATACACTTATTGATAAAGCAAAAGAAGCAGATGGTTTTATTTTTGGCTCTGCAGTACATTACGCTGCACCGTCAGGCACAATTTGTGCTGTTTTAGACAGAGCTTTTTACGCAGGCTCTGCTAACTTTAAATATAAACCGGGCGCTGCAGTTTTAAGCTGCCGTAGGGCTGGTTCAACTGCTGCTTTTGATGTTTTAAATAAATACTTTACTATCAGCAATATGCCTGTTGTTTCATCGGGCTATTGGAATATGGTGCACGGCGCAAAGGCAGAGGATGTATTGAAGGATGAAGAAGGCTTGCAGGTAATGCGTACCCTCGGTAAAAATATGTCTTGGCTTCTTAAGTGTATAGACATTGGTAAGCAAAATGGTATAGCTCAACCTGCGCCCGAAGCAAAAATACGTACTAATTTTATTAGATAATTGATTTTAGAGAATAATAGTGGTATAATTTCACTGTATTAATTTTGAAAGGAAGTTTCTTATGAATGATATAAATTCCCTTTATAAAATTTGGCGAGAAAAGGCAGTGCTTGACCCCGATTTACAAGAAGAATTAGCTTCTATCGAGGGTAAAGAGGATGAAATTCTCGACCGTTTTTACAGAAACCTTGAATTTGGTACAGGTGGACTTCGTGGTGTTATAGGTGCAGGTACAAACCGTATGAATGTTTATACTGTTGCACAGGCAACCCAAGGTCTTGCCGATTACCTTAACGAAACCTTTGAGGAGCCAAGCGTTGCAATTGCATACGATTCCCGTATAAAGTCCGATATGTTTGCAGAGTGTGCAGCAGGCGTGCTTGCAGCAAACGGTATTAAGGTTTATATTTACCCTGAGCTTATGCCTACACCAATGCTTTCCTTTGCAGTAAGAAGGTTAGGTTGTTCATCGGGTATTGTGCTTACAGCAAGCCACAACCCATCAAAATACAACGGCTACAAGTGTTACGATTGCCGTGGCTTCCAGATTACCGATGAGGCTGCAGCAAAAACATACGACTATATGAAAAAGGTTGATATGTTTGAAGGCGTTAAAAGAATGTCCTTTGAGGATGCACTTGCAGAGGATATGGTAGATTATATTGAGGATTGGCTTAAGGATGAGTTTTACGATTGTGTTCTTGCCTGCTCAGTTAATAAAGATGCAGTTAAAAAATCAGGTATAAAGGTGCTTTATACACCACTTAACGGTACAGGTAATAAGCCTGTACGCAGAGTTCTCAAAAAGCTTGGTGTTAGTGAGCTTCAGGTTGTTAAATCACAAGAAAAGCCAAATGGCAACTTCCCAACCTGCCCATATCCTAACCCCGAAATCCGTCAGGTGTTTGAGGAGGGTCTTAAGTTAACAGAGGATTTCCCTGCAGATATTATGATTGCTACCGACCCCGACTGCGACCGTGTGGGTATTGCTGTGCGTGATAACGGCGAATACAAGCTTATGACAGGTAACGAGGTAGGCGCAATGCTTTGCGAGTACCTTCTTACACAGCTTAAAGCACAGGGCAAATTACCCGAAAAGCCTGTTGTTGTTAAAACTATTGTTACAACTCCACTCATCTCTGCAATTTGTAAAGAATACGGCGCAGAAATGGCAGACCTTCTTACAGGCTTTAAGTATATAGGTGAGCTTGTTACAGAGCTTGAAGAAAAGGGTGAGGCAGACCGTTATGTGCTTGGTCTTGAGGAAAGCTACGGCTACCTTACAGGCACCCACGCTCGTGATAAGGACGGCGTAAATGCTGCAATGATTATTTGTGAAATGGCAGCATACTACAAAACACAGGGCATCACTCTTTGGCAGTTTATGAACAGCATCTACGATAAATACGGCTATTTCTTTAATCAGCTTGATAACTACGCATTTGAGGGCGCAGCAGGTATGCAGAAAATGGCTGATATGATGGATGAATTAAGAAATAATCCACCAAAGGAGCTTAACGGTAGCCCAATTTGCTGGGTAGGCGACTATAAAGCAGGTGTTACAACAGATGGCGAAACAGGGCTTCCAAAGTCAAACGTGCTTTCTTACAGATTAGAAAGTGGCGATACATTTATTGTTCGTCCTTCAGGCACAGAGCCAAAAATTAAAATTTACATTACTGCTAAAGCAACATCAAGAGAGGAAGCAGAAGAAAAATTATCAGTTCTTTCAGGCTGCATAAAAAATCTTCTTGGTATTGAATAATGTTTTCCGAAAAAACCAAAAGGGTAATATGCATTGTTCTTGCAGCTCTTATGTTTTTGAGTGTAGGTAGTGTAGTTTTATCTGTAATATTTTAAATGTATTTGTTAAAAGTAAAGCTCCTACTCGTTTGAGTAGGAGCTTCTTTACTGTTTGTTAGCAGCAACCACAGTTGTTGCAGCCACAGTCGTTGGAGATAGCGTTACCGCAGTTGTTGTTTCCCTGATTGCAGCAAACAAGGAAAATGATTACAAGGATAATAATCCATGTGCAGTTATTACCGCCGTTGAATAAGCAACCCATTCTTAATCCCCCTTTCACTGCATAATATGTTATTGCAGAAAATTTGTTACAAATTGCATATACAAGATTTTTTCGATAAGAATATGTGTATCAAATTATATTAAGAGGGTGAAATGTATGAGCTATTCATTTGATTTGGACGGATTTAAAAAGAAAAATCCAAGGGATTATGCAGATATATTCGATGACGAATTTGACTATGAATTTGCCGAAGAATATGTTTTTGAGGATGAGTTCGGTGAAGAGGAAAGATATTAAAATAAATAATATCACTCCTTGAATTGTTGGTCTTTTTTATGTATAATATAAGTATAATTTACTTGCAAGAGGTGATGTAAGTGATTTGTCAGAATTGTAATAAAAACGAAGCCAATATGCATATGAAGCGTATTGTAAACGGCAGGGCGGCAGAGGTGCACCTTTGCACAGATTGTGCCCGTTCTCTCGGCTATGCAGAGGCGTTTGGTGGCTTTGGCTTTGGTGGGTTGTTGACCGAAATCCTTTCTAAGGGTGAATCAGGCGCAGGCGCTATGCGCTGTCCGTTTTGTAGCAAAAGCTTTGAGGAAATTGCAAACGACGGTAAAATGGGCTGTGCTGAGTGCTACAATGTGTTTTACGATAAGCTTCTGCCATCACTTGCACGTATTCACGGCAAAGCCTCCTATGAGGGTGCTAATCATCGCAAAGGCAGCTCTAAAGCAGAGTTTGCAGAGTTAAAGGTAGCATTACAAAAGGCAGTTGAAGAGCAGAATTTTGAGCTTGCAGCAGCCCTTCGAGATAGAATCAACGAGATTTTGGCAGAGGGGGACATTAACTGATGAGTGCAAAATGGTATCTTGGTACAGGTGCGCAAAACGATGTTGTTATAAATACGAGCATACACCTTGTAAGGAATTTACGAAGCTTTCCGTTTCCTAACAGACTTGCTCTTCCTGATAAGCTTAAGGTTAATGCAGTTATAAGAGATGCTGCTCAAAATATTGGTGGCTATAGCTTTAATTATGCCGAAATGAAAACTCTTTCCCAGGCAGAGGTTGTTTCCCTTGCAGAAAGGCACCTTGTCAGCCCTGAGTTTGCATCTTCACGAGACGGCAGGGCACTTCTTTTAACAGAGGATGAAGCAGTCAGCATTATGCTTAACGAAGAGGACCACGTTCGTTTGCAGGTTATGTATGCAGGCTTTGCACTTGATGAAGCCTTTAAAACTGCATTTGAAATAGAAAATCAGCTTTCTAAAGAGCTTGAATTTGCTTTTGATGAGCGCTTAGGTTACCTTACACAAGACCCTGTTGTTTTAGGTACAGGTATGAAGGCATCTGTGGTGCTTCATTTACCCGGGCTTGTTTCTACCTCGCAAATTACAAGGCTTATTTCAACAGTTACAAAGCTTGGCCTTTCCTTGCGTGGCTCCTACGGTGAGGGTGCAGCAGCTAAGGGCGATATGTTCCGTTTAAGTAACACCATTACCCTAGGCATTAGTGAAAGGGCAGCAATAGAGAACCTTAAATCTATTGCTTTGCAAATTGCAGCGCAGGAGAGAGCAGCCCGTGATGAAATGTTTAAAACACCTGTAACAGAAGATAAAATCTACAGAGCTTACGGCGTGCTTAAATATGCCCGTATGATAGATACTAACGAGTTTATGGAGCTTATTTCATTGGTGCGTTTAGGTTCAGTTAAGGGCATTATAAATATGGATTGCTCGTATATAGAAGCACTTATGATTCATATGCAGCCTGCAACAATTTCGCTTTCTGTTGACAGACCTCTAGATAAGGTAGAAAGAGATAAGCTCAGAGCAACCCTTGTAAGGCAGAATTTGGGCTGATAAATTCTAAATAATTTAATAATAAATACCGAAAATAGTAATGACTGTTTTCGGTGTTTTTTATTGATTTTAAACTTTTACTGTGGTAGTATATTACCTGTTGTTTATTCATTTATTTATGCTATAGAGGAATATTATGGAAGAAAAAATCAGAAGAAGAAAATCATTTGTTGCATCCCTTTTGCTTACGTTGGCAGCATTTATTTGGGGTACAGCCTTTGTTGCACAAAGTGCAGGGCTTGAAATAATAGGTAACTTTACCTTTCTTTGCTTAAGGTCTTGTCTTGCAGTTGTGGTGCTTACACCTGTTTCTTTGTTTATTTATAAAAATAATCGAAAAAAGGTAGGCGAGGGTGAGCACGGTGAAAACAAAACCTTTATTTCTAAAAGACTAATTTTAGGTGGTATTCTTTGTGGTGGCTCCGTGTGCCTTGCAAGCCTTGTTCAGCAATATGGCATTATGCTTTCGGGCGTAGGTAAATCGGGCTTTTTAACAACTCTTTATATACTTATGGTGCCTATTTTAGGTCTGTTTTTTAAGCGCAAGGTTAAGCCTGTGCTATGGCTATGTATAGCAATAGCAACCTGTGGTATGTATTTCCTTTGTGTAACTGCAGCAGGCACAATCGGTATTGGCGATGTGCTTCTTATTATGTGCGCATTCCTTTTTGCTGTGCAAATAATGATAGTTGACCACTTTGTGCAAACGGTGGATGGCGTTAGGCTTTCCCTTATACAGTTTGCAGTTACAGCAGTTATTTCTGCTGCAGGTATGTTCGCCTTCGAAAGTCCCGACCCTGTAGCAATAGGTCAGGCGTGGCTTTCAATATTCTATGCAGGTGTGCTTTCGTCAGGTGTAGCATTTACATTGCAGATTGTTGCACAAAAGAACCTTAATCCTACGCTTGCAAGTCTTATAATGAGCCTTGAATCTGTTTTTGCAGCATTAGCAGGTGCATTTTTCGGCGAAAGGCTTTCGGGCAGAGAAATATTCGGCTGTGCCCTCGTTTTCTTAGCAATTATAATTGCACAGCTGCCGTTTGAACGGCTTGTA
>JAZSGB010000096.1:0-12429 GCA_045532505.1 Acutalibacteraceae bacterium
TGCTATGGGCAATTTGAAACAACTTTACTTTGAATTAAAATTGTTTAGAGCGCTGTTTTATGTGAGTGGAGCTGTATTAAGATACAGCCCCGAGCATAAAGCAGTGCTATGGGCAATTTTAATCAAAGTAAACAGGTTTACCTGTTTTAGCTGATTCGTATATTGCTTCGAGAATCCTTGTTACACAAAGAGCTTGACGTGGTAAAACAACCGGATCTGTATCTGTTCTTATAGCATGAATCCAGTTTGCTGCTTCCATTTCTGCAGGAGAACCATCATTCTGACCTTCAAAGAAGGCTGCGCCACCTGCTCTAAGGTTAGGTATTTCGATGCACTGTCTGTTATTTTTAATATAGTTAATACGAGCCTGGTCATCAAGAGTATCAGCGCCACCCTTATCACCACAAATCATATAGCAAGCCTCTTGTGGGTCTGCAAGGTTAAGTGCCCAGCTTGACTCAAGGTTGATGACAGCTCCGTTTTTCATTTTAATAAAGCCGAATGCAGAATCTTCAACAGTAAATTCATCAGGATTCCAATTTCCCCAAGCATTACCTTGGTTTGTTTGATCTGCAAGCTTTCTGAAGGTTTGACCCATTACCATTTCAGGCTCGTAATTATCCATTACCCAAAGAGTCATATCGAGAGCGTGTGTGCCAATATCAATAAGAGGGCCACCACCCTGCTCGTATTCGTTAAGGAAAACACCCCATGTAGGAACTGCCCTGCGGCGAATAGCAAGTGCTTTACCATAGTAAATTTCACCAAACTCACCGTTTTCAGCACACTTTTTAACATAGAGATTTTGAGATGTTTGTCTGTTTTGGTAGCCGATTGTAAGCTTTTTACCTGTTCTTTCGGCTGCCTCGCACATAGCAAGGGCTTCTTTGTATGTTTTAGCCATTGGCTTTTCGCACATAACGTGCTTGCCTGCTTCAAGAGAATCTATTGTAATAAAGCTATGTGAACGGTTTGGTGTGCAAACGTGAACAATATCAATGCTTTCATCTTTAAGAAGCTCTTTGTAATCCTCGTAAACCTTTGCGCCCTCAACACCGAATTTTTCAGCAGCCTTTTGAGCTCTTTCAAGAACAATATCACAGAAAGCAACCATCTCTACGCCGGGAACCTTTTTAAGAGAAGGCATATGCTTACCGTTAGCAATACCACCACAACCGATGATACCGATTTTAAGTATTTTATCCATATCAAATCCTCCTTGCAAAAATGCAAATATACATTTTTAATTATAAACCTTTTGCCGTTATTTTCAATAGATACAGCAACAAAACAGCACTGCACAAATGCCGAAAAAACAAGGTAATATTTAGTTATTTTAACAAATAAAAAAAGCTCCTCTTTCGAGGAGCTTTTTATTGTTAATGTTTTAGTGCTTAGCTAAATAAGCCACCAATAAGCTGAGGAATAATCTTTGTGATATATGTAAATATAGCACCAAAGAACTCAGTAAAGAAGTTTGCCAATGAACCGTCAATTGTACCGATGATGTCTGTTGGAAGCTTTGTGTCTTCAACATCTTCATCTTTAACAGTTTTCTTTATTGCATACTCATCAACCTGAGTAACCTTCTTTGTATCGTCATTTACAACGTATGCCTTGTAAATGAGTCTGTCGCCATTAACCTCAATGTTTGAGAAGCAGCCACCGGCATTTGGATTTGTTTCAACGCCGTTATCATCCTTTTCGGATCTTGTTGTAAAGCAAGCATCTGCAGCATCCATAATAGGAGCATATGTATCGCTGTTTACACCATATCTCTTTGTACCTGCTGTTGAAGGAAGAATGTAAACTGCACCGTCAGGGTTAACTGCAAAGGTTGTATCAGTACCGTTGAATTTTTCTGTTACATAAACAGTATCCTCACAAACCTCGTCGCCCTTAACCTGCCATGTTCTGAAATACATATGGTCATGGCCGGAAAGAACAAGGTCAACACCTGTTTCATCAACGATTTCAATGATTGTATCTCTCATAATAAGAGTATCAGGCTTGTTGATGTTCTTACCTGCTGAATATGCTGCACGGTGAAGAAGGAGAACCTTCCACTGTGCATCAGAAGATGTAATATCGTTATAAATCCAGTTTCTCTGTGCATCTGTCATAGGGTACATATCGTTTGAGTTAAGCACAGTAAAGTGAACGTTGCCATAATCGTATGAATAGTAAACACCGTTAACACCGTTTAAATCGCCTTCACCCGGAAGAAGATTGAACATATTTGCAAACCAGCCAACATTAAGCTTGTTTGTGATGTTACCCTCGTGGTTACCTGCAACAGGAACAAGTGTAAGGCTTGTGTTAGCATCTTCAAATGCTTCGCCATACCAGTTCCACTCTTCGCTTGTACAATCGTTAACAAAGTCGCCAAGGTTAACTACAAACTCTGCATTTGGTGTGTACTGCATAGCCTTATCCATAACTACTGCTGCCTGCTCAAAATTCTCGAGAGAGCTTGCCTGAACGTCTGCAATAGCAATAAATGAGAACTTGTTGTCGCCATCGTCTGTAACGAAGGTACCAACCTTGCTCCACTGATCTTTTGTTGTTGTGCCAACGCGGTATTTATATGTAGTACCTGCTTTAAGGCCTGTTGCAACTACCTTGTGGCCGAAGTAACCTTCCCAGTTGAAGGTTTCGCCTGTAAGAGTGATTGCCTTGTTAAAGCCACTTACTGCATATGTTGCTGCATCAACAATCTGGATTGTTGAATCGCAACCATATTCTGTGTACCATGTGAAGCCACGCTGTGTTTTGGAATCACCGTACATAGTGCAGGAAATACGAAGTGGTTCATAACCTGTTGTTTCCTCTGTTGCAGCGCTTACACCAACACAGCTAAAGAGTGTGATAAGTGCAAGAACAATAGCAAGAGTTCTTTTTGCTGTCTTTTTCATAACTACCTCCGAAAAATTAGAATGTAGATAACAGGGCATAGTTATACTACTACCCATTTTTATTCTTCACCATTATACACTCATTTTTCAATTATTTCAATAGGAATTTTAAAAATATCACATTGTATAAACAAAAAAATATTTTTTAGTTATTTTGATAAAAAACAGCCATTGAAACCGACGACGATTTCAATGGCCTTTTTCTGTTACTTCAATTATTTAACTTTAATTTTGTAGCACTTAATTTCAAATGGATTAATCTGGAATGAAAGCTTGTTGCCTGAAGCAATATCAACAGCAACGTCGTTTCTTTCGAGAAGGTCGCACTCTGTAACCTCTGCGATATCTGCAAAGAACTCAGCGCTGACAGCTGTACGGCCACCTGCCTTTTCAACAAAGCGGACAATATATGCATCCTCATCCTCGCATTTTTTTACAGCCTCAAGTGTAACATTTCTTGCATCAACCTTAATGAATGACTTAGAAACATCACCCTTGCTTTCAGGCTTAATATCAACTGCTACTGCAGGGTTATTCATTTCAAGACCCATCTTAAGAGTATCTGCAGTCTTCCAGTTGCCTGCATGAGGATAAATTGAGTATGTGAAGTAGTGGTCGCCACGGTCAGACTGTGGGTCCGGATTCATAGGAGCCTTGAGAAGAGTAACGATCATTCTCTGCTCATCTACTTCATAACCGTACTTACAATCATTAAGGATAGACACGCCGTAGCCATCCTCTGACATATCAATAAAGTTATGTGCAGAAACCTCAAACTTAGCTTTATCGTATGGGTTATAACGATAGTTTGAGCTCTCGATAGTAGCATATGCAATATCACGGGTAAACTTCTGTGCCTTAACATCAACATCAAAGCCAACCTTAAGAAGCTTTTCCTGCTCGTGCCAGCTGATAAATGTATCAAAGTCGATTCTGTCAAGCTCTTTGTAGATAATGATATTCTGCTTAACAAGTGATTTGTTTACAGGTTTCTCAACAGAAACGACTGTAAATACATCACCCTCATAAATACCTGTAACCTTACCGGGCTCTGTATCAAACTGACGGTCAACATATGTAGCAACAATATCCCAAGCATCATATTTACCGGGAAGGTCTTCATAAAGACGGAATACGTTACCCTTACCTGAAAGAACCTCACGATTGTTCTTCTTATCAAAGATAGAAACAAGCTCAGCTCTGTCATCAAGCTTGATTATAAAGTTACCGTTTTCAACAACATTACCAAAGCCTGCAACAGAAGCTGCAACGGAAGGAGTAGCCTCTTTTGCATAGTAAACTTTATAGCCTACAGCAGGGATATCCTTTGCCATAAATACAAGAACCTTTGTGCCGTCAAGCTTTGTATAGGCCTGTGATGGAATCTTGTTGCCGTCTGCATCGTAAATTTCTACATCTCTGTACGGAAGCTCAACCTTCTGGCTTGCAGCCTCACCGAGTGAATTGAATAATGCGAATGGCTTACCGTATTTCTCTGCACCGTCGATATTACCTGCAATAACGTTAAGAGCTTCTGTACGAACAGCCTCACCGATTGCGATAATATCATCATAAATAGCGCAAAGGTCGCCAAATACCTCTGTAATGTGTGAGCCGGGAAGGGAATCGTGGAACTGGTTAGTGAGAATCATTCTCCAGCCCTCGTTAAGCTTTTCGAGAGGATATTTGTAGCCGTACTGCATAGCAATACTTGCAAACATTTCTGCCTGGCGATAAAGATTCTCTGAATATCTGTTAAGCTTTTTAAGAAGAGCCTTTGTTGTATGAACACCACGGTGCTCCTCAAGGTAAAGCTCATCCTTCCAGGTAGGAATATTATCCTCTGTAGCGTTTGCTCTCATACGAGCGAGAGAATCTTCGATTTTTGAGGTTTGTGTTTTTGGAAGACCGGGGAAATTCTTGTAGCGCTTTACATACACAAGCATTTCTGTGTCAACTCCGCCGCCACCGTCGCCCCAGCCGTAGCAATACATTGATTCACCGATTGTTTCTTTATCGGTATACTTTTTCCAGTTCATCTTAAGTGAGTCAGCCTCAACTGTGCCGATGAAGTGTGTCGGAGGAACGATTGAGAATACCTTTGAGCCGTCCGGACCTTCCCACCAGAAGGTGTTGTACTGCCATGGGTTTGTATCGTTCCAAATACCCATTTTATGTGTAACAAAATACTCAACGCCTGCTTTTTTAAGAATCTGTGGCATTGCATAGCCGTTACCGAATACGTCAGGCACCCAGCAGGTTTTTGGTGTAATGCCGAACTCCTTTTCTGCAAAGCGAACACCGTGAAGAAGCTGACGAACAAAGCTTTCACCTGAAACAAGGTTACAGTCAGGTTCAACCCACATAGCGCCGATGTATTCCCATCTGCCCTCTTTGATTCTTTCTTTAACCTGTCTGTAGATATCGGGATAGTTTTTCTCCATCTCGATGTATGTAGGTGCTGTACTCTGTGAGAAAATAAAGTCATCGTACTGCTCCATAAGGCGAAGCATTGTTGCGTGTGTTCTGCCAAGCTTACGAACATACTCTTTGTATGCCCACATAAACACGATATCAAGGTGAGAGTTACCTACAAGAGCAAGTGTACCCTCTGACTTGTATGCTGTGTTGTTGTAAACCTTTTCTTTAAGAACAGCCTGAGCCTTGCGAAGACCTGCTTTAAACTCTTCACCCTCTAAATCGAAGTTTACATATGTAAATGCCTCTTTAAGAGATGCTCTGATAAGCTCTAAAAGACCTGTATCGTGAACAGGCATGAAGAGTGCGTTGAAAACAGCCTTGAAATCCCAATAAATTTCTTCAATTTCAGGGTCTACAACACCTATGAATGAGCAAGAAAGAGTTTTTACTGTTGACTCATTTGAGTGCCATACATAGTATGACTCAATATCAACATCGTAATGCTCATCACCCTTTGCGCACTCTGTAAGAAGAACAGAGTTTCTGAATGGGTCAAGGCCCTGGTATGGCTCACCATTAAGAGAAAGAAGTGAGTCACCACCGAAATAAACATTAAGTGTTACCTTTTTGCCCTTGAAACGAGCAGGCATATCAAAGGAGTTTTTAAAGAATGCTGACCAACCATTGTTACCCCAACGGTCGCCTACATTAAGCTCCTTCCACTCATCGTAAAGATATTCATAATCACCTACACCCTTGTAGATACATTCCTTCATTTTCCATGCAGGAATTGATTCAATATCGGTGTAGATTCTCTTTTTAAGAGTTTTAATTTTAAGAGCAGCAACGTCATCAAATTTGAAAATACCTCTTTGCTTACCCTTGGTGGCATCACGCCAATCGTCAACGTGAGCATCCATAGCATCAAGAGCTGCTACAGCGTCCATATTTTTGATTTCAGCCAAGTCCATCGTCCTTTCTTATTCACGGAAATCATATGTTTTTTAAACACGTAATTACCGATTATATTCTATTACAGTATAGCATTATACATATGTAAAATGCAAGATAAAAAAGTAAAAATCTGTTATTAGCTGTCAGCAAATAGGAATTAGCGATCGGGCTTTGCTGTATTACGATAATTACTCGTAAGGGCGGGATAGCAGCCCGCCTGCAAGAAACGAAATACAATACGGGACGGCTGATATCCGTCCCTTACAATTCTTCTATCCAACTGAAGAACATCTGTTTACAGAACTACCATCACCATCGTAAGTGATGGACCTTGCCCCTTATGCTAAAGTACAGGGATGTAAAAAGCTTCGCAAAGGGAAAGGGTCTGCGATGCAATCAACTGCGTCGCAGACCCGTAATTTTGAATTTTGAATTTTGAATTTTTAATTAAAATTGTAGTTCGGCTTAACCTTTTCTTCCCTTTGTGCCGATTCGATAATTGCAAGGCAAACCTCAACGGTCTTTGCGCCCTCGTAAACGCTTGTTTCCATTTCCTTATCTGCAAGGATTGTATCTGCAAATACCTGGAACTCCTTAACATAGTTATGGTTGTTTACGTCAATCTCAATAATTTCAGGCTTTTCAGGTGCTTCATCCTTTTCATCCACAACAAAAAGCTGCATTGTAGGTGAAGTATTATCACAAATAATTGTACCCTTTGTGCCGTAAATACAAGTACGCATTGTGTAATCTCTCTTACAGCCTGTTGACACGAAAACCTTACCCATAAGCTCATCATCAAACTTCATAAGTGCACAGGTTGCATCATCGTAAGGTACTGTAGGAAGAAGTTTGTGTGTACCATAAGCAAAAACTTCTACAGGGTCGCCTGCAAGCCAACGAAGAAGGTCAACTGCGTGGCAGCCACCACCAATAAGACCGTGGCGCTGTGGGTCAGCACGCCAATGCTTTGAGCCGTCTGCATTTTTAACAATATTCATATAGTCGTGAGCATACTCGGATTCTACAAAATACAGCTCACCAATCATACCCGAATCAATAATTTCCTTTGCCTTTGCAAACGCAGGTGTGAAACGGCAAATCTGACCAACCATAAACTTTGCACTTGATTTTTCAGTAGCTTGAACCATTGCTTCAACATCTTCTCTTGTAAGAGCAAGAGGCTTTTCGCAAAGCACATGCTTACCTGCTGCAAGAAATTCGCATGCAACCTGTCTGTGAAGCTGATCGGGAATAGCAATTGAAACCATATTTATATCAGGGTTGTTGAGAAGGTCGTGATAGTCAGTTGTCCACTTTTCCTCAGGAATATTATACTTTTCACCTGATTTTCTGAGAGTTTCCTCATTTAAATCACAAATAGCAGCAACCTCTGCACCGTATGCAAGGGCGCCCTCAAGGTGTGCATTACCAAACATAAGTCCGATAGCACCGAAAACAAGCTTCTTTTCCATATCAAAAATCTCCTTTGAAAGAAATAATCATAATACGGGTGGTATTTTAGCACATTATTTCAAGGTTAGCAATATGGTTTTGAAAAAAGACCTTACACTTGGTGCAAGGTCTTTTTTATTTATAACGACAAAGCTTTGTTTACAATAGCCTGGTAATCATCAACATCAACTTGGTTATCCAAATCACTGTCAGCTGCTAATTTATACACACCGTTTAAAGCACCGTTGCCGTTTGATGCCAGTGCTACCTGTGTAGCATCAAGCGCATCGCATACACTATCACCGTTGGTATCGCCCTCAATAACCATTGTGAAGCTATCCACCAGCGTACCCTCATCGTATACATCAATCACACTGCCTGTTCCGTAGTATGCTGTAGACTCTGCCACGGGCTTGCCATCTACAAATATATCGTAATCAGCAGATGTAGCTACAACTGTCTCCAAATCATCACAAAACTGACCTGATGATATAATTAGTTTATTATAATAATCAACGTGTGTGTTCTCGTCAACGGAGTGAACAGCTATAGTCTCGTAGACATAACCGTTTTCCTCAGCGAAGGTTTGAGCATAGCTGTTTTCGTAGCAATATATAAGTGCATCGCTGTTTATAGCACCTTCATCTATGAGCTTAACACTTTCAGGAACAACAATACCCTCAACACAGTCAAAAGCACCCTCACTTATAGAAACAACATCTCTGTTGCTTAGTCTTTCGGGAACTGTAACAACCTCCGACCTACCGTTATACTTTGTTATATCAACAGTTGTTACAGTCCAAGTAAATTCAAAATTTTTTATGCTACAGAATTTACAAAGGTTATCCTCAAAAATATGGTAATCTGTTTCATAATGAACCTTTTTTCCGTTAGCGCCACAACCAATAGCATCAAACTGCTCTTTAGTTCCTTTGTAGAAGATAAAGGCTAAACCACTGTGGCTGAACGCACTTGAGGATACAAGCGTAACAGTTACAGGAAGAGTGATTGACACAAGATTGGTACAATTTTCAAAAGCATAGGCTCCTATCTCCTCCAAACCGTAAGGGAGCTCAATATGAGTAATTCCTGTACAATCAGCAAAAGCAACAGTACCAAGTCGCTTTAAGCCGGTACCAAAGCTTATATTATTAAGGCTTGAACATTCAGAGAATGCTCGGCTGGATATTTCTTCAACACCATTACCAATAACGGCACTTTCAAGATTGGTGCAGCCGTAAAAAGAGTAAGCAGCTATTTTTTTTACGCCGTCCGGAATTTTAATAGTGGTAAGAGCAGAACAATGCGAAAATGCATTACAGCCTATTTCTGTTACATTATCGTGAATCTTCACATTTTCCAAGCTTTCACAATATTCAAACGCATAATCACCTATGGCTGTGATGGCTTTGGGTATTGTGTATGACTTATTTTTTCTTCCGTTAGGATATCTTACAATGCTTTTCCCATCCTCGGAAAAAAGAATACCATCAACAGAATTAAAAAATTCGTTGTTTTCAGATACATATATATTCTCAAGATTGATGCAATCCTTAAAAATATTGGGTGAAAAGAAATCCACATTTTTTCCAAATTCAATACTTGTAATATCCTCGCTGTATGCAAAAATATCATTCCAAATTGTCGTTATAGGATAACCGTTAACCTCATCAGGAATAACAACATCCCCATGGCCGTTATATTTTATTACCTTTGCGTAGCCATATTCTTCATTGTAGTCATATTCAATCAGAGCTTCACCACAATCAACGCAACAGCCGTCAACAAAATCGTGGTAAAGAAGAGGTATTTCTTCGCTTTCATAATAATTACAGTTCAAGCAATGATTTTCCATTGCTCCGTGGGTGGTACAGGTGGAATATTTGGCAAGTACCCAACCATTCATTTTATGACCTGTGGCAGGAAATACCTCATATTCTTTATAGCAACAAAACTCACATCTTTTCTCTCCTTCTCCCGCCTCAGTGCAAGAAGGCTCTGTAAAATAGGCATAACCGTTTATCGTATGGGTTGTTGTACCATAGTGAACTCCAACATATGAATCAGGTTCAACAGGATATATGTTTTCAATAATAGCGCTACCGTTTATTGCATTCCATTGTGCCTCGGTACCCTTAAAAAATATATACAAGAGCCAATCGCAATAACAAAAAGCCTCTGCAGACATATATTCCAAGCCTGCAGGAAGAATAATTGATTCCAGCTCCATATTAGATTGAAAAGCACAGCGTTCTATACTCAACAAGCTTTCGGGAAAAGCTATGTCTTTAAGCGCACAATTTTCAAAAGCATTCTCGCCTATAGTTTGAACCGTTGGCAAAAAGGTAACCTCAGATAAGGATGTGCATGAGGCAAAGGCTAATCTGCTAATATTACCGGAAACAGTTGCAGAAACGAGATTTGAGCATCCACAAAAAGCTCTTTCGCCTATAGCTTTAACACTATCCGGTATTACTACAGAGGTGAGTTCCTCACGACCTTCAAAAGCAAACTCCCGTATACCGATTACAGGCACCCCTTCGTACTCCGATGGAATAACAACATCGCTGATTCCCCCATAGAAGCCGGTAATCCACACACCTTCTTCTCCTGTAAAATCAGGTTCAATCATAAAGTATGAGCTATCAGTAGCCCTGGCAGTAATCATAAATGGTGATTCAATATAAGGCATAGAACCAAATACAGATACCACCATTGCAAACACAAGGGCAATGCTTATAATTTTTTTCACTAAAAACACCTCTCCTCGTTTATATATTTTATTATATCACTCTCAATCACATTTCTCAACGAAATCAACTTAAAATGTTATCCAAACAATTCTGTTAGACAATTGTGCACATTGCCAAAAATTTAACAACATCACAAAAAAACACTTTCAAACACAATTATTTTCCAAAAAATAATTTACTTAAGCAACGTGTTGTGTTAATATAGGTGTAATTATGTTTATAAGAAAGGAACACATATATGCTTCTCGACAAAACACTTTACATTCCCGACTTAGGTGAGGTTGGTGCAGACAGTGGTTTTCACCTTCTCCCTGCCACAGAGGACGGCAAATTCGTTGCAGGTAAAAACGGCGTTGAATTTGTTGTTGCTACAGGCGATAACAAGGTTGAGTTTATCAGTTTCGGCACACACTCACTTGCTTGTGTAAAATCTGCAATTGCATACCCTGTTTACTACCCTGTTCATCCGGTTAAAACAGAGTACCCTTTAAACGCTGTGCTTATGGACCTTGACGGTACAACAGTACGCAGTGAGGATTTCTGGGTATGGATTATTGAAATGAGTACAGCAAGCATGCTGGGCAACCCTAAGTTCCAGCTTGAAGATGCTGACCTTCCGTTCGTTTCAGGTCATTCTGTTTCCGAGCACCTTCAGTACTGTATTGATAAATACTGCCCCGGTGAATCTCTTGAAAAGGCTCGTAACTTCTATTTTGAGCACACCCACAGAGAAATGGAAGAGATTATGGCAGGCAGAGGTAAAGACGGCGCCTTCACACCTACAGAGGGTGTTAAGGATTTCCTTCTTGAGCTTAAGGATATGGGAATCAAGATTGGTCTTGTTACCTCCGGCCTTTACGAAAAGGCTTGGCCTGAAATTCTTTCTGCATTCAAGACACTCGGTATGGGCGACCCTAAGGATTTTTACGATGCAATTATTTCTGCAGGCTTCCCACTTCGTAAGGGTAGCGTTGGTACACTTGGTGAGCTTTCACCTAAGCCACATCCTTGGCTCTACAGCGAAACCTCTATTGTTGGCCTTGGTGAAGCATTTGCCGACAGAAGCCGTGTAGTAGGTATTGAGGACAGTGGTGCAGGCGCTTGCTCTGTAAGACTTGCAGGCTATTCAACAATCGGTATTGCAGGTGGCAATATTGAATCAAGTGGTACAAAGGCTGTTTGCACACACTACTGTCAAAACTTTGAAGAGATAATGAAAATTATTAAAGGATAAGGAGATATTATTATGGAAAACAAAGATAAAATCCAATGCCATTTTATATCCAACACTCACTGGGATAGAGAATGGCGCTTTTCCGCAAGAAGAACCCAGTATATGCTTGGCTATATGATTGATATGCTTCTTGATATTCTTGACAAAAATCCCGACTACAAGCATTTCCACCTTGACTCACAGACAATGCCTATTCAAGATTACCTTGAAGCATACCCGGAGAAAAAGGAAAAGCTTCAGAAGTACATAAAAGAGGGGCGCATTGCTGTTGGCCCTTGGTTCTGCCTCCCTGATGAATTTACAGTAGGCTCTGAGGCACTTATACGTAACCTCCTTTTAGGTCATAAGATAGGCAGAGAAATGGGTGGTATCAGCAAAACAGGCTACTCACCCTTCGGTTGGGGTCAGATTTCACAGCTCCCACAGATTTATGCAGGCTTTGGTATTAACTTTGCCTCCTTCTACAGAGGCATTAACGAATATAAGGCTCCTAAATCAGAATTTTATTGGGAAAGCCCTGACGGAACTCGCATTTATGCATCACGTCTTGCAAAAAGACCTCGTTATAACATTTGGTACGTTGTTCAGCGCCCTGTTTACTTTAATCAGACAGACGAAAACAACCGTGATATGAAATGGAATGACAATAACGGTGTATTTAAGCTTATTGACCGTGACTGGAAATTGGACTACCAGT
>JAZSGB010000047.1:0-49692 GCA_045532505.1 Acutalibacteraceae bacterium
GAACAGGTAGCAACACTTGCTCTTGACTTAGTCGATAACGATCTTCTTGCAGGTATGGACACAATTGACCTGTCCATCATCGGTGAGCTTAGATTAGATTCGATTGACCACATCCTTGCTGATATCCACTCATTGCGTACATAAACTATTTGTTAATATTTAACAAAACATTGTGTAAAGGTATTACACTTTACTTTATTGGTACATAATAAAAATATGTTTTCCCTTTGTTTTTATTGAGATTATTGGTCGTAAATCTGTTTTATATCAATTTGTATTTTGTGCACATAAACACAATGTAAAGTATTTTTACTTTACTTTAATATTGTTGAAGCGAGGCTGTATACACTATATTCAAAACAGCAATTGTGCAACTTTAACAAATACCAAAAAACGCTATCTGAATGGTGCCTGTTTCTAAAAAAACACCTGCTTTTTTAGACATTACGACGAAAAAACAAATATCGTGTCGATAAATAAAATTTACTATTGAAAAAGCTTTGGATAATATTGTATAATCACATTGCATTTATACATTTTTTACTTTTATCTACGGAGCGTTCTCAATGAAACTTTTAGAAGAAAAAATCACAAACGAAGGCATTGCAATTGGTACAGATATCCTCAAGGTGGATATGTTTTTAAATCACCAAATGGATGTTGAGCTGCTCGATGAAATGGGCAAGGAATTTAAAAGACTCTTTGAAGACTGCGGTGCAACAAAGGTTGTTACTATTGAATCATCGGGCATTGCAATTGCTGTTTTTGCTGCAAAATATTTAGGGCTGCCTGCCCTCTTTGCAAAAAAGGCAAAGCACAAAAACGTTGGTGATGATGTTTATACAGCAAGCAGCTACTCCTTCACCCACGGGCGCGAATACACTATGGTAGTATCCAAAAAATACCTCAACAAGGGCGACAAGGTGCTTATTATAGATGATTTCCTTGCAGGTGGTAACGCCTGTAACGCTCTTATAGATATCATCGAACAGGCAGGTGCCGAAATTGCAGGCATTGGTATAGCTATAGAAAAGGGCTTCCAGCCCGGCGGCAAGGCTCTCCGAGAAAAGGGCTACAAGGTTAGGTCTTTAGCAATCATCGATGAAATGAAGGATGGTAAAATATCCTTCAGGAATGATGACTGCTGAAAATAAATAATTTCCAACATGGAGGTAATGACAATGAAAAAGTTCTCAAAAGTTCTCGCTCTCTGTCTCGCTCTCATTATGGTTGTTGGCTGCTTCGCAGCTTGTGGCAACAAGGAGCCTGACACTAACGACGACGCAAACAAGCCTGCTGACTTGAAGGTTGGTTTCATCTTCCTTCACGATGAACAGTCAACATACGACAAAAACTTCATGGATGCTGCTAAGGCTGCATGTAATGAAATGGGCGTAGTTTATGTTCAAAAGGTAGGTATCCCAGAGTCAAAGGACTGCTACGATGCAGCTGTTGAGCTTATCGAGGTTGATGGTTGTGATATCATCTTCGCTGATAGCTTCGGCCACGAATCATTCCTTATTGACGCTGCTAAGAAATATCCTGATGTTCAGTTCTGCCATGCAACAGGTACACAGGCTCACACAGCCGGTGTTGCTAACTTCCACAACGCATTCGCATCTATCTACCAGGGTAGATACCTTGCAGGTGTTGCAGCAGGTCTTAAGCTCAACGAAATGATTGATGCAGGTAAAATTACTGCTGATAAGGCTAAGATGGGTTATGTTGGTGCATTCACATTCGCAGAGGTTATGTCAGGTTACACATCCTTCTACCTTGGCGCAAAGTCAGTTTGCCCAAGCGTAACAATGGATGTTAAGTTCACAGGCTCTTGGTACGATGAGCAGCTCGAAAAAGAAGCAGCACAGGCTCTTATTGCAGGTGGTTGCGTTCTTATTTCACAGCACGCTGACTCAATGGGTGCTCCTACAGCTTGCGAAACAGCAGGTGTTCCAAACGTTTCATACAACGGTTCAACTCTTGCAGCTTGCCCTAACACATTCATCGTTTCTTCAAGAATCGACTGGACTCCTTACTTCAAATATATGATTAAGTGCGTTCAGGATGGCACAGCTATCGACACAGACTGGACAGGTACTATCGAAACAGGCTCTGTTGTTCTTACAGATATCAACGATAAGGTTGCTGCTCCCGGCACAGCTGAAAAGCTTGATGAGGTTAAGGGCAAGCTCCTTGACGGTTCTATCGAAGTATTCGATACAGCTAACTTCACAATCGATGGCAAGGCTATCACAAGCTACAAGGCTGACGTTGATACAGACGCTAACTTCGAGAAGGATACAGAGGTTGTTGAAAACGGCGTATTCCACGAATCAAAGTTCCGTTCAGCACCTTACTTCGATGCAAGAATCGACGGTATCACTCTTCTTGACGAAAAGTATTAATCTTAATTAATTAACTTAGCCGAGGTGGGACAGGCTCCCCCTCGGAGCCGAGTGGGTCAAGGGTATCCAAGCAGGTAATACTTGGCCCACTCCAATTAATTTTGAACAAGTAATTATATATTGTGTAGTTGCTTTTTGAGAATTAATTGATGTTAATCACAATTCAGGAATGGAGGTTTATTGTGGACAAACAACCTGCTATTGAGCTAAGAAATATTACTAAAACCTTCGGTAAGGTTGTAGCTAACAAGAATGTTAACCTTACTGCATACCGTGGCGAGATTCTTTCGATTTTAGGTGAAAACGGTAGTGGTAAAACAACACTTATGAATATGATTTCGGGCATTTATTTCCCCGATGAGGGTGAGATATTCATAGACGGCAACAAGGCCCATATCGCTTCACCTAAGGATGCATTTACATACAAAATAGGTATGATTCACCAGCATTTCAAGCTTGTTGACGTTTTCAGTGCTGCAGAAAATATTGTTTTAGGCATTGAGGACGGCAAATACAACCTTAAAAACTCCATGGGTGAAATCAAAAAAATCAGTGAGCGCTACGGCTTTGAGCTTACACCTGAAAAGAAAATTTATACAATGTCCGTTTCTGAAAAGCAAACTGTTGAAATTATAAAGGTTCTTTACAGAGGTGCAGATATTCTCATTCTCGACGAGCCTACTGCCGTGCTTACCCCGCAGGAAACAGAAAAACTTTTTGAAATACTTCGCCGTATGCGTGATGACGGAAAATGTATTATTATCATCACCCACAAGCTTCACGAGGTGCTTTCTCTTTCAGACAGAGTTTCTGTTCTGCGAAAGGGTGAATACGTAGGCACAGTTAACACTGCCGAAACTAATGAAGCACAGCTTACTGAAATGATGGTAGGCAAAAAGGTTGACCTTAACATCCAACGTAACGAGCCACAAAATACTCAAGAAAGGCTCGTTGTTAACAGCATTACCTGTGTAGACAGAACAGGTGCTACAGTGCTCGACAATGTTTCATTTACTGCAAAAAGTGGCGAAATACTGGGTATTGCAGGTATTGCAGGCTCAGGCCAGCGTGAATTGTTAGAAAGTATTGCAGGTCTTCAAAGGCTTGAATACGGCGATATATTCTACTTTGACCCTAAAACAGACAAAAAAGAAAGCCTTCGTGATAAAACACCTGTTCAAATAAGGCAAATGGGCGTTCGCCTCTCCTTTGTACCTGAGGACAGACTCGGTATGGGTCTTGTAGGTAATATGGATATTATTGATAATATGATGCTTCGTAGCTACACAAAGGGCCACTCCTTCTTCCTTAAGCGTAAAAAGCCTAAGGATTTGGCTATGAAGATTATTAACGACCTTGAGGTTGTTACACCAAGTGCGAGCACACCTGTTCGTCGCCTTTCAGGTGGTAACGTTCAAAAGGTGCTTGTAGGCCGTGAAATTGCTGCTTCACCTACAGTGCTTATGGTTGCCTACCCTGTTCGTGGTCTTGATATCAACTCATCATATATGATTTACAACCTTCTTAACCAGCAAAAGGAAAAGGGCGTTGCAATCATCTTCGTTGGTGAGGATCTTGATGTACTCCTTGAGCTTTGCGACAGAATTATGGTTATTGGTTCAGGCAAAATCACAGGTGTTGTTGATGCACGCACTACCACTAAAGAAGAAATAGGTCTGCTTATGACCAAGCCCAAAGATGAACGAAAGGAGAATAGCAATGGCTAAAAACGCTGAAATTAAACATCACGAGCCACTTTTTCACGTCGTTAAACGTGATGATATGCCTGCAGGCAAGGCGTGGCTTATCCGTGGTGCAACAATAGTAATCGGCTTTATTTTTGTAGGTCTCCTTTCAATGTCTCTTACAGGAAAAGGTCTTGGTGAAACATACGAAATTATGTTCCAGGGTGTTTTCGGCAGGCTCCTTGAAGGGCACACCACAATGCTTTGGAAATATCTGCAGGAAATTGCAATCCTTTTGTGCCTTGCACTTGCTCTTACCCCTGCTTTCAAAATGAAGTTTTGGAACTGTGGTGCTGAAGGTCAGGCGCTTGTGGGTGGCCTTGCTGCCATATTCTGTATGATACAGTTCGGTGAAACACTCAGCTACCCCGTACTTATTGTTGTAATTGTTTTTACAAGTATTATTGCAGGTGCTGTTTGGGGCGTAATCCCTGCCATATTCAAAGCACTTTTCAACACAAATGAAACACTTTTTACCCTTATGATGAACTACATTGCAACACAGATTATTGCATACTACGTTTATATAGAAGGTGGTGGCTCAAACGTTATAAACCCTGTTGAATACGGTAACTTCCCTACTGTTGGCAACAACGATTACTTTGTAAACATCATAACTGTTGCAGTCATTACGGTGCTTATGTTTATTTACCTTAAGTACAGTAAGCACGGCTACGAAATATCCGTTGTTGGTGAAAGCCAGAACACAGCTCGCTACGTAGGTATTAACGTTAAAAAGGTTATTATTCGCACAATGGTTATTTCGGGTGCTCTTTGTGGCGTTGCAGGTATGCTCCTTGTCGCTGGTAAGGACCACAGCATAAACACAAACCTTGTTGGTGGACAAGGCTTTACAGCTATCCTTATGTCGTGGCTTGGTCAGTTTAATCCATTTATTATGGTTGTTATGACTGCTATTGTTATATTCCTTAAATTAGGTGTTGCAAAGGTTGCAGACGCATCCTTCCTCAGCTCCTCCTTCTCGGAGATTATTGTTGGTATAGTAATACTTATGCTTGTTGGCTGTGAATTCTTCATTCACTACTCCATCAAGTTCCGTAAAAGTAAAAAGGAGGTTAACGCATGATTATTCAATTTATCTGCCGTGCAATTCTCCTCGGTGTTCCCCTTCTTTACGGCTCAACAGGTGAAATTGTTACAGAAAAATCAGGCCACCTTAACTTAGGTATTCCCGGTATTATGTACGTTGGCGCTATTAGTGGCGTTGTAGGCTCCTTCCTTTACGAAAACGCCTGTGGCAACGATATTGCTAATATGAACGCCTTTCTCGCTGTTATAATCCCCTTGCTTTGCTCTATTGCAGGCTCAGTTGTAATGGGACTTCTTTACAGCTTCCTTACAGTTACACTCCACGCAAACCAAAACGTTACGGGTCTTGCACTTACCACACTTGGTATAGGCCTTGGTAACTTCCTCGGTGCATCACTTATTAACCTTACAAAAAGTGAGCTCCCTTCAATTGTTCTTACAAAAACAAGCTCATTCTTCTCTGCGGAGCTTCCTATCGCCGAAAAATTAGGCTGGTTTGGTGAGCTGTTCTTATCACACGATTTCCTTACATACCTTGCTATTGTAATTGCAATTATCGTTTCTGTTGTGCTTAATCGCACACGTACAGGCCTCAACCTTCGCTCCGTTGGCGAAAACCCTGCTACAGCAGATGCTGCAGGTATTAATGTTATTAAATACCGTTATGTTGCTACCTGTATCGGTAGTGCTATTGCAGGCCTTGGTGGCTTACAGTACGTTATGTCATACGCAAGTGGTGTTTGGTCAAACAACGCCTTCGGCGACCGTGGCTGGATGGCTATTGCGCTTGTTATATTTGCCCTTTGGAAGCCATCTGCAGCTATTGTAGGCTCCTTCCTTTTCGGTGCCCTTTGCAATGCAAACAACTACATTCAAGGCCTTGGTACAGAAACACAGGAGCTTTTCAAAATGCTCCCGTATGTTGTTACAATCATTGTTCTTGTTATTACAAGTGCACGTAAAAAAAGAGAGCACCAGCCTCCACAGAGCCTTGGTCTTAACTATTTCCGTGAGGAGCGCTGATTGTAAACAATTAGTTTTAAGAATACAACAAAAAACCGACTTCATACGAAGTCGGTTTTTATTATTGTTTTATTAATCAATCTGCTGCAATTGACATTGCCATAGCTTGAATTTTATCTGTTGTACCTGCAACAACTGCTGTTATAATACCTGCATCCTTTGAGGTTACTTCCTCATTTGTTATTGCCTTGGTAACTGTTGCCGTTGTATCGGCAATCATTGTTGTAGATGCCTCAGGAATTGTTTGTAAGCCCTTCGAAGCATCACATATACACTTTAATCCACTCTGGTAATAAGAGCTCATTGTGTAGCCGTAAAATGCTTTTACTGTGTAGTAGTAAGTTGAGCCCTGTGCAGGTAACTTATCTACATAACTTGTTGTATTGCCTAAAACAGCGATTCTACGCCAGCTTTTAGCGCCCTCTGCCTTATGATATACATAGTAGCCCTTTGCGCCTGTAACAGGCTTCCAGGTAAGCTGTACGCCATTATTAGTGTACTGTGCACCTGTTATATCAGGTGTGCTTACGCACCTTATAAGAAGACCGTTTGAATCAAACGAGCCGTATATAGCGCCATTCATTGACCTGATAGTGTATCTGTAATATGTGCCACTCTTTACATTAGTATCAACAAAGGATGTTGATTTAACTGTTTGTAAATATGACCAGCTTCTTTCACCTGAGGCTCTACGGTATACTCTGTACTCTGTAGCGCCCTTAACACCGGACCAGGTTACCTTAAGACCGTCATTAATATTTACAAGGCTTGTAAGCTTTGGTGCATCAAGGCACATCAACCTTTTACCGTTAGGCTCATATGAGCTTACGCAAGCACCCTTGAAAGCACGTACTCTGTAGCGATAAATATTCCCGCTATCAACGTTTTTATCAGTATAAGCTGTTGTGTTGCCGTTTTTTATATCTGCAACCCTGTACCAGTTGCCGTCGTTGGTTTGACGGTATAAGTAGTAACCGTCTGCCATTGGGTTTTTCTCCCAGGTAACAACAAGGTTATTTTTTGAATTTGAAACAGATTTAACCTTTACAACACTTAAATGAGAAACTGCAACACCCGGGTAATACTCGCTAAACACGCTACCCTTACAAGCTCTTACGGTGTAAATATACTCAACACCGTTTTCTGCCGTTGTATCTGTATATGTTGTAGTTGTTGTGTTTGAAAGGAATTTCCAGTTGGAGTTTTCAGTTCTTTTGTAAATTCTGTAATAGGTTGCGCCCTCAACCTCAGTCCATCTGAAATAAAGGCCATCCTTAACATTTATTGTGCTTATAATTCTTGGTGGGTCAAGCTCTGTTTCGGCACCGAGCACGGTATCCTTATCGTACATACTAATTGAATAGAATGTCCAGCTTGAGGTACCACAGTGCGGGTAAGTGTATACCCTCTTGTAACCGTTGTGGGCATTGTTGTGTGAATACTCAACAGCATAGCCCTGAGCATTCTGACCATTGCAAAGAGAAACGTGTGTAAACTCTCTGCAAACGTTGCAGTAGTAGAAAATCGGGTCGCCCTCTTTAAGCTTACCCTCGTTTTGAGACATTAAGATAGAACCGTTGGTAATCTTTAGCTTGTATGCTTTACCATAGTTGTTCTCTGTAAGCGCATTGTATAAATTAACAACTCGGCGATTGTAGGTTTCTGTAACACCACCTGCTGCTAAGCAGTCGGATACAAATTCTGCACAAAGGCCTTTGCCGTCGTTCCAATGGCGAGACGCATAGTTAAGCGCCTTATCTCTGTTATAAAAAGTGTTAATTGCGGCAGCATCTGCCTGAACTGAAATAATCGAAAAAAAAGTGAATGTAAGAACAACTGCCAAAACTAAAGAAAGTAATCGTTTTGTCATAATTTCCTCCATAAATAATTACAATTTGTAACCACTTACGGGAGTATACTACATTTTGTCATCATTTGTCAAGTTTTTATATCAAATTTGTTACTACACCCTCTCTCTGCCATTCTCAAAAAAAGCTACAGAGCCCACTAAATCAATAGATTCAGCAGACTCTGCATTTTAAAAATTTTTAATTAAATGTGTATTACATTTATATTTAAAGCCAATTAATCTATAATTTCAGCCTGAGTTTCACCTTTGGAGATTGCTTTTTGCCTGTCTCTTTCGTTTTGAATTATATCTCTGAGCTTTGCAGGCATTTCAAAAAACTCTTCTTTACTAAAGCCCCTTGTATCAATAGGGTCAAGGTAAGTAACATATACTGTTCCTGCAGTTATATTGCCTGTTTCTTCAAGCCTTGCTCTTGTGCCCTCAATAAGCACAGGCACAATTTTTGCTCCTGTTTCCATAGCAATTTTCATTGCGCCACCTCTGAATTCACCTAACTCCCCTGTTTTTGAGCGAGTGCCCTCAGGGAATATTACAAGGCTTCTGCCGTCAGCAACTGCTTCAATAGCATTCTGTAAAGAGGAATGAGCGCTTGTTTTATTTTTTCTGTCAACAAACACACAGTCTACAGCATCCATCCACGATTTTAAAAACGGAATTTGACCTAACTCCTTTTTCGCCATAAATATTGGTGAATTTGGTGCAGAAAGCACAATTGCAGGTATATCGAATGCACCTGCATGGTTTGGTGTGTAAATCACTGCCTCATTTTCAGGTATTTTTTTCTGACCCTGTACAACAAAATCAACATCTGCCATATCAATAAGGGGCTTGAGCCAATCCTTTATCTCCTTATCAACAGCAGGTCTGTATTCCTGCCAGGGCATATTTCTTTTCATTTCCTGTACCTCTTTAAGGCGCTTTGTCCTTGCTACAAGAGATGTAAAAAACTTTGTAAACCATTTAAATGTTTTTATATCCATAGCTTTCTCCTGTTTGACTTTATTTATATTACCTATATATTTTACCACCAAGATTTGAAATTGCAAGATTTATAGTAAATATTGAAGATTATTTTAAGTTATGCTAAAATTATCTTGAGGTGTTGTTATGAAATTAACCCAATTAAAGCTAAGCTTATTCGCACAAACACAAACAGAGCTTAACGCTGCAAAGCTATTTGCTGCAGAATGGGAGGAGCGTACAGGCTTTACCCCCGTAATTTCAGAAAATACAGCAGAAGCTGACATATCCTTCTTTATTGATTCATCAATAGAAAATAAAGACTGTTTTGTTATAGATTGCTTAAGCAACAAATTAAAATTTACAGCTAAAACAATTCGTGGTCTTATATTCGGCTACTCTTTGTTTTTAAGAAAAACCACCTTCAAAAACGGAGTAGCTACGCTTGTAGAGAATATTTGTGGAGTACACACACCACAAAAGCAGATAAGAGGCCACCAGGTTGGCTACAGAACAACACCAAACACCTACGATGCGTGGGATTACCACGATTATTTCAGATATCAGCTGGATTTAATGGCGTTTGGCGCAAATACCATTGAGCACAACGGCTCACACGGTAGTGGTGAATTTAAAAATCGACTTATGAGATACGAACAAGAGGAATTTCTCATTGAGGCGTCAAAGCTTGCCGACGATGTGGATATGGATGTTTCCCTTTGGCACGCTAATGACGATAATGAAACAGAGCAACAGGCTTTAGCAGAAAGGGATAGACTCTACTCCCTTATGAAAAGGCTCGATTACTGCTTTATACCCGGTGGCGATCCGGGAAATTTACAAGCAGATGAGTTTATAAAACGCTGTAAGCTGATTTCAAAAGTATATAAAAAACACCATCCAAACGGAAAAATGCATATTTCTGCACAGGCACCCCATTCCTACGCAGACTGGGGCGAAATTTTTGTAAAAGAGCTTTCCGATGAGCCTGATGAATTCAATGCAGTTATTATGGGACCTAACCACGCCTACCCTATGCACACCTTAAGGGAAAAAATACCGTCAAAATATCCCTTAAGATTTTATCCTGATATAACCCACAACCTCAGGTGCGAGTACCCTGTAAACTTCCAGCAGGATGATTGGCATTTTGCTTTTTGCAACACTCTTTCAAGGGAAAGTGTAAACCCAAGACCTACAGAGCTTCGTACACTTTACCGTATTTTTGCACCATACACCATTGGTGGTGTAAGCTATTCCGAGGGCGCGCACGATGATGTAAACAAGGCAATTTGGAGCGCACTTGAATGGAATAAAGATGCTGACCTGAGAGAAATTCTTTTAGACTATGCAAGATTTTTTATTTACGGTGTTGATGAAGAGGAAATTGCAGATATTATTTTCCTTATGGAAAAAAGCTGGCAGGGCGACCCTGTAGAAAACCCTTGCATAGACACAGTTTACAACAAGCTGTGCAATTTACTATGTAAGCACCCGTCTCTTAACAAAAACTGGAGATTTATGCTCCTGTATTTCAGGGGCTGCTGCGATATGCTTGTCAAAATGCGCAGAAACTTTGAATTAAAGCTTTGTAAATCTGCTTTGCACCATTTAAAGCAAGGTGATATTTCTACTGCTTTGGAGGTTCTCAACACACCCTTCAGCAAGGAATACTCAGCTCTTAGAGAAGCGATTGATAAAACTGCAGAAAAGCTGTTTTACCTTATCGGAATACAGCTTGATGTTGAGCACTACTGTGCAGACAGTTGGGAGCGTGGCGCAGTATTAGAAACAATTGATAACAATGTTTCCGACCGAGCTTTTTTGATTTCTAAGTTGCAAGAGCTAAATACCCTTACCGGCAGAGAGGCTTCTGTATTTATTGACGCTTTAATAAACAGAAATACTACCGATACCGATGAGGTGCATTTTTCTGTTGCACTTCACGGACTTAACACTCTTGGTGTATTGCAAAAGGGTGAATTTTATATGGATGTGCAGGGCGACAGACCGTACACAAAAGAAACACCTCTGCCAATGTCTATGACTAAGGTGTACGACCATTTTACCTTCAATGCTCGTTTTGGTGGCTTTGCACCTGACACGGATTACGAATTAACTGTAGTTTACAAGGACAAAACAGATGCTGATGTTACAGAGCACACCGTTTGTGCTAACAATAAAATTATTTACCGAGGACCTCAATTTGGTGGGTGTAAAGCTCAAAACCTTGACAATATAATTTTGACTCCAGGATTTACATCTGCCACATACAGAATTAGCAGAGAAATATTTAACAACGGCACACTTGAACTTTGTATAAGTGAGCCTACAATGGGTGTAAACATCTGTGAATTATGGATAAAAAAGATTAAAAATTGAATAAATTAATAACAAAAGACTGCTTTTTTCATATGTTTTTGTAATATTTTTGTAATAAATATTGAAATAAGCAGTCTTTTTATGTTATTATGAGCTTGTATGGATTAAATCTATACATAAAAAGATTTAAAAATAAATAGGGGTAAAGGCAAAATACTTTACAGTATTTTTTCAGCTTTTCACCCTCTATGAAGGTGGATAATATGATTAGAATTATTTGTCCAAGCTGCAAAAACGCTTACTTAGAAAGCAAAGAGAATTCTTTAATTTGCACCTCTTGCCAAAGCACCTTTGCACAAGAAACAGAAAACCTTCTTTTAGGTATTCAATATTACAACGAGTGCGATTACGATAAGGCAAACGACTGCCTTATGAAATTCATCGTTAAAAACGGCGCTGAGCCCCGTGCTATTTTTTACAAAGCGCTTTGCGACGGCTTCTGCTACGATGAAGATACACTCTCAATTTCAGAGGTTTACGCAAAGCTTCTTGAGGCACTTCAGGATTTACCTAAGGAGCTTTTTCCCGAATACATTGCTTTGGCAAACGATGAAGCAGAAAAGCTTGAAAGAGCAATTGCACAAAGCCACATTCACCTTTTTGTTGATGCCGATGCAGAAAAAATCAAAAAAGAGGTTTCTACTATTATTAACCTCCAAAACGAAGCAAAGGCGTTCAGAGTAAGGCTTAATGCATTAGTAAACGAATACAACGAAGCTGCCCCTGCAGGTGTAATAAGTGCAAAGTTTTCCGAGTGTTTCCTTGTTGACCCCGACCTTGCTGCACAGGTAGGAGATATGAAGTTCAACAAAATAACAGAAAACATTGCATCACATACTGTATTCACAGGCATACTTTCCACCGAAATTAAAAATCTTGAAATATACTACCGTTGTATTGTTATGTTCTTTAAAAAGAACAAAGATAAATACAATTTTCTTTCCGAAAGCTCTAAAAAATTTACCGAGCTCTCCACCCTTCTTGAGGAAGGTCAGTATTCAACTATAAAAGGCACATCAGCTATAGGCGATAAGCTCAGAGTTGCAAGCTATGATTTCTTCCAGGAAAGCCTTAAGGACAACGACGAGGAGTTTGAAACACAAGCTCAAACAGTTGTTATACTTGCACCTGAGCCACAGGAAGAGCCTCAGAAGGACGAATTTGAGGATGTTTCATCCGTAGAAGAGACTGCAGCCGTAGAGGATACAGAACCTGCTGATACTCAAGCAGAAGAGCCTGTTGCTGAAGCTGACGAAGTCGCAACTGAAGAAGCTGCTGCAAAGAATGCAGAAATCGAAGAAGATACAGAAGCTACTGTAGCAGAAGTAGAAGTTGAAGCTGAAGCTACTGAAGCTGAACCTGTTGAAGCTACTGCCCCTGTTGATGAAGAAACAGACGAGCAAGCAGCAGATGAAAGCGTTGTCGAAATCCCTGTTATAGAAGTTACTGCCGAAGCTAATACACAAGAGCCTGTTGTTGAGATTGCCGAGGAGACTACAGAAGAGCCCGTTGTTGAGGTTGTAGAGGTTACAGAAGCAGCAACAGTCGAAGAAGCTGAAAACACAGTATCAGAAGCTACTGAAAACGAGCCTTCACCTGCTACACCAAAGAAAAGAAAAAAGAGCTATGCACCTTTTGTTGTTGCCTTCCTTCTTGTTGCAGGTATTATTGCAATAATTTGCGTTGCAGTTATTCCCGGTAAAATAAACGAAAGCAAGTATGCTAAAGCTCAAGCTCATATGAATAACAAAGAGTACCGGCTTGCCGCAGAGGTTTATGCAGATTTAGGCGAATATGAAGATGCACAGTCTCAGCTTAGCTTAGCAAAATACAGCTATGCAGGTCAGCTTGAGGAGCAAGGTAAATTTGATGCTGCGAAAAAGATTTATATAGAATTAGGCAATTATGAGGATTCTATTGCACGAGCATCATCGTGCACATACAACCTTGCAAATGCTGCCCTCGAAGCAGAAAAATTCGATGAAGCAAAGGCAATGTTTGAATCTGTCCCCGATTATGCAGACAGCAAAACTCAGGTTTTACAGTGCGACTATCAAAAAGGCGTTTCATTTATTGCAGCTAAGGAATATGCCAAGGCTATCGATATTTTCACAGCCCTGGGCGATTATTCCGATAGCAAAGACAGAATCCTTGAAGCAAAATACAAATATGTCAAAGACCATATGTCCAAGGATGACGAAACAACAGTTGCATACCTTAAAGACCTTATTGAGGCAAGGTATCAAGACAGCGTTGCTTTAAGGCGCGATATTTTAGGCGATGGCGTTATTGCTGACGGCATAAGCACAAGTATAAGCTACAGCGCTACAGACGCTGCCGAAAACCTTACCGAAGCAGACAGAACAAAGCCTATTTACTTCCACATTGCAGTTGGCGACCCCGAGCTTTACGGAAAAGCGCTTACTGTTAAGTTTACCACATCTGTAGGCTACACAGAAAGAAAGAGCGTTACATTTACAAAGGCAAATAACACATATGCACTTATGTACCCTCGTACAAATGTATCAAACTACACAGTAGAATTTTCTGTTGTTGCTGCCGATGGTTCAGCACTTGCTTCACAAAAAATCACAATAAAATAAACAATAAAATAAACAATAAAACAACCTTCACCCTTAAAAGTGAAGGTTGTTTTTTCATTATCTCATAGCGTTTCGCATATTTCTCATATCCTGGGATACATCTGTTACCATATCAGATAAGCCCTCAGAAATATCTGTAACAATATCACCTATAACGCCGTTATCTCCCGGTGTAGATTCATCTGTAACCATACCGTCATTCATCATATCAGTTGTTGCAGGTGATGTTGTTGTAGTTGTAAGTGTTGTAAGCACTTCTTCATCCTTTGCTCCACAGCCTGTTAAAACAAGCCCAAGGCAAGCTACAAGCACAACAGCAGATAAAATTGCTATAATCCTTTTCATAATTTCACAACCTTTCCGGAGTATTCTCCATTAAAATTTTTCCCTGTTTCTTTTCTATTATTCTCGTGATTTTTATTTCGTCAGTACTCCACCGTCAGAATATAAAAGTATTAAAATATTCTTTTCTTGGCCTGTTTCAGGGTCAACATAAATAAGCACTTCGTTACCGTCAGGCGCCTCACAATGGTATTCGTACACAAAAATTTCTGTTTCCCACTCTGTGGGAATAAAAGCCTTTTTTCTTGAAATTACCTTCAACTCTTTTTTTAAAAGCTTTTGTGCATCAGCAATTGTGTATTTAGTATCTTGTGGTATATCGCGCTGTGTATGGTTAGTTATATAGCCTGTTGCTTCAAAAGCAGTTATTGTTCCGTCATCAAGCGCAACGCTAACCTTAATTAAATCTGTATAGTAGGTTATGCCGTCTTCGTAATAAGCAAAGTTAATAGTGCAAATTCCGTCGTTTGTTGAATAGTAGCTCTCTTTAATTTTTGAGTAGCCCTTATCATTTAAAAACTTTGTTGCTTTTTCAATAGCCTTTTCGGTGCTAAGCTTTATTTCCGAAGCAAAGGAGCTTGTAAGCATATAGCATACTATACCACCCTTTTGGGTAACGCTTACCGTGTAATCTCCATTATAAAAATTGTAGGTACTCAAATTGTTTTCTGTTTTAGATAAAAACTCAAGCTGACTTTCCTTAACACCAATAAATTCTGCTGCTTTTTTCAGAGCAGTATCCTGTGTAACCGTTTCCAAATTCTCTATAAGAGAACTTTTTTTATTATTAATATGGTCAGAAAACGGACCGTCATATATAAGAGTCGGATAATCCTCAAGAGCTTGGTTAGCGTCGTTAAGCTCATCACCTAAATAAACGGATGCTCTTGCATCATCCTGCAGAGTGCTTTTAATTTCATCAAAATCCAAAAGACCGTTTTCCTCTTGGGAAATAAGGCTGTTTACTTCCTCGGATAACTCCTTTGAGTACTTTAAAAGAGCGTTTAGATTTTCTGTGTGCTCCTTTGTTTGCTCCTTAACACCTGCAAGCTGTTCATTTAATGAAAGTGTGTACTCTCCCACCTGAGAAAGAAATTTATATATCTTGGAAATCTCCGTGTTTCCGTCTGTTATCTCCGAAAGGCTTTCCTTTGCCGATGCGCTTGAACGCCACAGCTTCGCAGATACTTGAGAGAGCATATCCTCACTTTGAGAATACATACACTTTTGCAAATTTAAGCTTATATCATCAAGGTATGTGCCGAGCTGGGTTAATGCCCTTTCGTTGCTGCGTTTAAGCTCCCTTTCAGCAATAGTAAGGTTAAAGCTGCTAACACCTGCCCATATACCTAAAACCAGCACAATTGCAGATAAAAAGCTTATAACTCTCACAGTATTACGTTTATTAAACTTCATATTAATCTTCCTTTAATTGATGTTTGTTAATATCATTTTTTCAAAAAATTAACAAAATATTCAACAAATCAAAGAAAAACCTTTCTCAAAACCATTTACAAAAAGTTATTTAATATAGTATAATAAGACGATTATAAATTAAAATGCAGAAAGTAGTGTTTTTTTGAACGCTTATTTTGATAATAGCGCCACAACGCCACCCTGCCAAAGGGCAATAAATGCAGCAAACCTTGCCATAACAGAGTATTGGGGAAACCCCTCCTCCTTACATAAAGCAGGTAGTGATGCCTCCAATTATTTGCGCAAGGCTCGCAAGCAGGTAGCAGCGCTTATGAGAGTGCAGGAGGATAATTTCTTTTTCACCTCATCAGGCACAACAGCAAACAACACAGCTATATTCGGCGCGTATGAAAAGCTAAAAAGAGAAGGCAATACCATAGTTACAACTGCCATTGAGCACCCAAGCGTTGCAGAGCCCGTAAAAAGGCTTGAAGAGGCAGGCTGCCGAGTTATTCGCCTTATGCCTGATAAAGCAGGCAAAATAAATGAGGATGAGCTTCTAAGCGCCATAACAGCCGATACAATTTTAGTTTCGGTAATGGCAGTAAATAACGAGGTTGGTTCTATTCTACCTGTAAGCAAAATCCGTTCAGCGGTTTTAAGCGCAGGCTCCCCTGCTATAATTCATTCCGACTGCATTCAGGCTTTTTCCAAAATTTTAGTATCACCAAAAGCTATGGATGTTGATATAATTACTGTAAGTGGTCATAAAATCCACGCATTAAAGGGCGTTGGTGGTATTTACCTTAAAGATAAAAACCTTATTAAGCCGTATATTTTAGGTGGTGGGCAAGAAAAGGGGCTTCACTCCGGCACAGAGGCTACACCTGCTATTTTCTCTTTCGGTGCAGCTGCTGAAGAGGCTATGGATATCAAAAAGCACCTGGACTATGTTCAGAGCTTAAAGGATAGATTTCTCAACGCAATAAAAGATAATTCCCGCATTATTATAAACTCCCCTGATGATGCTATTCCCTATATACTCAACATATCCATCCCCGGCCTTCCCAGCCAACCAATAGTTAATTTTATGAGTGATAAGGGTATTGCAATATCTGCAGGCTCTGCTTGTAAAATGGGGCACAGAAGCCCTGTGCTTACTGCAATGGGGCTTAATCCCGAAATTATCGACAGTGCCGTTAGAATCAGCTTTTCTCGTTACAACACACCCGAGGAGGTTGACACCCTTATTTCAGCCGTTACAGAGGCTGCAAATAAATACGGCAAGAAAGGATAAACATGAAAGAAATTATTCTTATAAAAGACGGTGAAATTGCACTTAAGGGTCTTAACCGTTCAAGCTTTGAGGATATGCTTTGCAAAAATATCCGTCAGCGCATTAAGCCCTTCGGTGCATTTGAAATAAAAAAATCTCAATCAACAATTACCGTTTCCCCTTCAGATGAATATGCAGATATAGATTCTGCCGTTGATGAAATATCCAGGGTATTCGGTATTGCGGGCTACTCAAGGGCTGCAGTTGCCGAAAAGGATATGGATGAGATTTTAAGCATTGCTCCCGTTTACCTTGAGGAGCAGCTTCGCAGAGCTAAAACCTTTAAGGTTGAGGCAAAACGCTCCGATAAAAAATTCCCACTTAAATCTCCGGAAATTTCTGCGATAGTTGGTGGTAAGCTTCTCGAAAGCTATCCTCACCTTACAGTAGATGTTAAAAACCCGGATATTACTGTTACTGTAGAAATTCGTGAAAAGGCATATATAAGAGGTAATCAGCTTAAGGGCGCAGGTGGTATGCCTTGTGGCTCATCAGGCAGAGCTCTTATTCTCATTTCAGGTGGTATAGACAGCCCCGTTGCTGCATATATGATGGCAAAAAGAGGCTTACAGCTTGTAGGCATTCACTTTGCTTCACCACCGTACACCTCACTTCGTTCCGAGCAAAAGGTTCACGACCTTCTTACAAAGGTTGCTCGCTACAGTGGCAAAATATACTTGCACACAGTACCGTTTACAGAGATTCAAGAAATGATTCGTGAAAAATGCCCTGAGGAGCTATTCACAATTATCATGCGCCGTTTTATGATGCGCATTTCAAATATGCTTGCAGAGTCTACCGACTGCCACGCCCACATTACAGGCGAAAGCGTTGCGCAGGTTGCAAGCCAAACACTTCTTGCAATAGGCTGTACAGATGCTGTTGCACAGTACCCTGTATTCCGTCCCTGTGTTGGTATGGATAAGCAGGAAATTATAGCAATTTCACGCAAAATCGAAACCTTCGATATATCAATACAGCCTTTTGAGGATTGCTGTACTGTATTTACACCAAAGCATCCAAAAACAAGGCCCGATATTCACGCAGTTGAAGAAGCAGAAAAGGTGCTCGATATTGAAGGCCTTTGCCGGCGTGCATTTGATGGAATTCAGAGAATATTAATTACTTCAAACGGTGTTGAAAATGACTGAAAATGATTTACTTGCTTTAGCCAACAGCGTTGTGCAAAAACTGATTGCACAAAACAAAACCTTATCCGTTGCAGAATCCTGCACAGGTGGCTGGTTAAGCAAGCTTATTACCGATGTTAGTGGTGCCTCTGCCGTATATAAGGGTGGGGTTTGCTCCTATTCTAACGAAATTAAAATTAAGCTTTTAGGCGTAAAAGAAGAAACGCTTGCTACACAGGGAGCTGTAAGCAGCTCTACTGCCACCCAAATGGCAACAGGTGTACGCAAAGCACTTAACACAGATATAGGCGTAGGCATAACAGGTATTGCAGGGCCTAATTCCGATAACACAAGCAAGCCTGTGGGACTTATCTTTGTTGCCGTTGCAGATGAAAATGGCGTACAGGTAACACAGCTTAATAATACATTTACAGAAAATATAAGAACAAACAACCGACTTTCGGCACTACACACAGCACTCAATATTTTATCTTCTATAGGTGATTATAAATGAGCAAAAACAAAGGTTCACAGTACGTGTACTTTAGTGGCTCCGAAGAGACCGTTATACGTACCGATGAAACAAAAAAAATTGCCAAAACAAAAGCAATAAAGAGAAAAAAGTATAAAAAGATGGCTCTCAATGTTGTCTCCCTTGTTTTGATTGTTGCTATTGTGGTTTCAGCTTCCTTTTGGGGCAAACGAGGTATAGAAAGATTTCTCGTTTTAAGGCAAGAGCAACAGCAGCATAAAGAGGCTACGCTTTCCGAGGATGTTATCGAAAAGCTCGATAATATGACCGAGGAGCAAAAGTGGGCTTACCTTTACGAAAAATACCCCGAGCTTATAAATGTAAAGTTCCCTACAGGTATACTTGTTGACTATGCCCTTTACTACTCACAAAATCCACAAACAATCGGATACCTTAAAATAAACGGAACAAAAATAGATACTCCCGTTGTACAGGCTGACAACAACAAATACTATCTGAATCACGATTTTTACGGCAAAACAACAAGCTACGGTGCAGTTTATGCATCATACAAAAACAGCACACAGCCATTTGACCGTAACACACTTTTATACGGCCACAATATGCACGATGGCTCACGTTTTGCAGACCTGCTCAACTACAAGAATCTTGAGTATTTCAAAAAGCATCCAATAATTCAATTTGATTCATTATACGAAAAGGTTTATTGGAAAATATGTGCAGTTGTTATTACAAACGGCTCAACAGAAAGCGACAACGGTTATTTCTTTGATTTTACATTTAACCATTGCTCAGACCTTTGCTATGAAGAATATATACAAGAGCTTGATAAACGTAAGCTCTACGAAACAGGGGTAGATATTCTCCCCACCGACAGGCTCTTAACACTTTGCACCTGCACATACGAATACGATGATGCAAGGCTCTTAGTTATAGCAAGAATGGTAAGAGACGGCGAATCTATCGAAGTAAACACAGCCTTGGCAGACTACAAAACAACGCCTGTTAAGTACCCTGACAGCTACTACGATAATCCCGATAACAACCCATATAAAAACGATAAAAAATTCTATTTATATTAATACGAGGTGTGAAAATGGAATTTAAAGCATTTTCTTTTGAACAAAATACCTACTCCTTTGCAACAGTTAAACAAAAGGTAGCAGATGTAATTGACAACACTACTGTATATTTTGAAAGCTTTTCTGACTCCAAGGCTCTTTTCGGCGAAATTGGTTCAGCGCTTGAATATGCAGATGTTTTATTCATAGGAATCGAGCCTAAAGCATATCTTAAATTTAAGCCTGTGCTTATCAAGGCCTTCGATTTTGCCCCTGCCTACAGCGACAGAATAATGGATGCCCTTGAAGGCACTGTTAATGATGAAACTGTTAAAAAAGCTCACGCGCTCATTCCCAACGAGGCAGAAGAGCTTATGACCGAAAACGGCCTTTACAGTGGCTTTTTTGTGAAAGAGGATAACCAATACATAGTTGTATTCCCTCTTCTTGAAACTGCAGTCCCAAAGATTTTACAAACAGAAAAGCTCCCATTCTTTAAAAAGAAAGAAAACAAAACAGAGCTTCTTGAAGAGATTGCAGATGGTCAAAAGGCTTCTCCTAAGGCATCAACAATTATTGAAAAGCTTCTTAAAAATGATTTCAGAATTGCAATCCCTTCCACACCGGCATCAAAGCTTTTAAAATCCGATATTAAAGCTTGCGAGGGCTATGCAGACTTCGTTTTCTTTACACCGTTTGTTAACGATACAGGTGTTAAAGACCCTAAACAGTATGCTGCACAGCTTGCAAGAGGTGCTATGGAGCTTCGTAATACAGAGCTGGGCGCAACCATCTCCAATATTTTCCGTGAGAAAAAGGGCGATAAAATCATCAGCTACTACGCTTTTATAAGCGTTGCTACTGCAGATAAGGTTGTTGTTAAAAAGCTTTTTGCAGAGCCTGATGAAAATATAGAAAATCTTATTACCGAAGCAACTGCTGAGCTTTATGTTATGATTGATAAGTATGTTGATGAATTAGCGTTTAAGGCAGCTGCATCACTTGAGGATAGCGACAAATACGAGGATGCTGTTATTGAAGCAGAGGTTGTTGCTGATGTAAGACCTGAGGCAACAATAAGTAAAACAGGTATGATTGTTGCAATAGTTGCAGTAATAATGGCAATAGTTGCTTGTATTGTGCTTGCAATGAAGTTAGGCGATTATTTTGTAACACCAAGCGATACACCTGCAAACGAGGTATTGCAGCAAAACGGTGAATCACAGCAGCCTGTACCTTCCGCAACATTGCCTGTAATCCCTGAAAACACAATGCCACAGAGCACTATTCCGCAAAACACAGTTGCAGAGCTTACAGAGCTTCAATCAGAAACATCTATTTTTGGTGTAACAACTACTCTTCCTATTCCTGATACCACATATCAGATTATTTACACACCAAATCCGAACAACCAAAACAATAACAACCCCACAACCACTACAAACCCACCAACCACAACAAAGCCTGCACCTACTACAGAGCCTCAAGAAACTATTGAGGATGCCGGCGCAGACTGGTAATTAAATTATTCAAACACTAACTCACTAAGGAGATATCCATATGGCAATATTAGTTACAGGTGGAGCAGGCTACATCGGCTCCCATACATCACTTGAACTTTTAGCAGCAGGTAAGGAGATAGTTATTATAGATAACTTCTACAACAGCTGCCCAAAGGTTTTAGAAAGACTTGAAGAGCTTTCAGGCAAAAAAATCTGCTTTGAGGAATGCGATATCAGAGACCGTAAGGCTTTAGACGCTGTTTTTGAAAAATACGATATTGACTCCGTAATCCACTTTGCAGGTCTTAAGGCTGTTGGTGAATCCTGCCAAAAGCCACTTATGTATTACGAAAACAACATCAGTGGTACAGTTACACTTTGCCAAGCAATGGCTGCACACGGTGTTAAAAAGATTGTATTCAGCTCATCTGCTACAGTTTACGGTGAGCACAACCAATCACCACTTAACGAAACTATGGTGGCAGGTGACACTACAAACCCATACGGCACCACAAAGTTCTTTATTGAGCGAATTCTTACAGACCTTGCCAAATCAGACCCGGAGTGGGGCGTGTGCATTTTAAGGTACTTCAATCCTATCGGTGCACATAAGAGTGGCAGAATAGGTGAAAGCCCTAACGGAATACCTAATAACCTTATGCCATATATCACACAGGTGGCTGAGGGCAAGCGTGAATTCCTCAGTGTTTTCGGCGATGATTACGATACACACGACGGCACAGGTGTAAGAGACTACATTCACGTTGTAGATTTGGCAATAGGCCACTTAAAGGCTTTAAATAAAATCGAAAACGAAACAGGCGTACTTATTTACAACTTAGGTACAGGTAAGGGCTACAGCGTTCTTGATGTTGTTAAAGCCTTCGAAAAAGCCTCGGGCGCCAAGGTACCTTATAAAATTGTTGCGCGCCGTCCCGGCGACCTTGCTACAGTTTACTCTGACCCTGCAAAGGCAAAGGCAGAATTAGGCTGGGAAGCAGAAAGAAACTTAGAGGATATGTGTGCAGATTCTTACAGATGGCAGCACAACAACCCTAACGGCTACGAGGACTGATATTTTGCAATTTATACCCTTTAATTCACGAGATTTCAGGCATAAATCAATATTTGGCAGCACAGCCGCAGGCGACAGCTTGCGGCTCTGTGTTCTTATGCCTCGAAATTTCGGTTGCCAAAGGGTTACCCTTATTATGCATAAGGATAATGAGGATACGGTTTACCGTGATATGTATTGGTGTGGAATGAACGGTGATAACGAGGAATGGTGGGATATTACCATCACTATCGAAAGTGAGGGCTTGTATTTTTACCATTTCAGCTACGAAACCCCATTTGGTACAGGCTACATTTACTTACGCTCTGCAGGTATGGGTGAATTTGCCCCTACAGGCAAGGAATGGCAACAAACTGTATATAAAAAAGAATATACCACACCCGATTGGGTCAAGGGTGGCATAATGTACCAAATTTTTCCTGATAGATTTAATATCGGCAAAAAACCACCTACCAAATACCCAACCGACAGAATATTGCACCAATCCACAACAGAGCAGCCTTTATGGAAGCCAAACTCCGAGGGTAAAATTTTAAATAACGATTACTATGGTGGCACACTTAAGGGCATAGAGGAAAAGCTCCCCTATTTAAGCTCTTTAGGCGTTACTATGCTTTATTTAAATCCTATTTTTGAGGCGCACTCAAACCACCGTTACAATACAGCTGATTACACTAAAATAGACCCTATGCTCGGCACAGAGGAGGATTTCATCGCCCTTTGCCAAAAGGCTGAGGAATACTCAATTAAAATTATTTTAGATGGTGTTTTCAGCCATACAGGCTCCGACAGCATATACTTTAATCGTGAGGGCAGATACGGCGCAGGTGGCTTTTGGAATGACCCACAGGGCGAATTTAACGGCTGGTTTACTGTAGAGAAGGATGGTAAATACAAATCCTGGTGGGGAATTGAAACTCTGCCGGAAACAAACGAGGAAAGCGAAAGCTTTATTGAATACATTACAGGCGAAAACGGTGTTATAAAAAAATGGCTTGACTGTGGTGCAGGAGGCTTCAGGCTTGATGTTGCCGATGAGCTGCCCGATAAATTTATAGATGCTTTATCCTCCCGTATGAAAGCACTTAACAAGGATTACTTTTTAATAGGTGAGGTCTGGGAGGATGCCACGAACAAAATAAGCCACGGTGGCAGAAGAAGGTACCTTTTAGGCGACCAGCTTGACAGCGTAATGAATTATCCCTTTGCCTGTGCCATTATTACATTTATGAGGTACGGTGTTGCAGAAAGCTTTATGGAAGCTATAGTTTCCGTTTGCGAAAATTATCCCCCACAAGCGCTCCACTGTCTTATGAACCACATTGGCACCCACGACACTGCGCGAATACTTACAAAGCTTATAAATGACTCTATAGAGCACAAGCCACGCCATATTCAAGCAGAACACCGTTTAACAAAAGAAGAATTAATAAAGGCAAAAGCGCTTTTAAAAACAGCAACCGTGCTTCAATACACGCTCCCCGGGTTCCCATCGGTTTACTACGGTGATGAGGCAGGTGTACAGGGTGGAGCAGACCCATTTAACAGGAGCTTTTTCCCTTGGGGAAATGAGGATACTGAGCTTATTGAATGGTATAAAGCATTAGGCAATATCAGGCGTTCCCTTGACTGCCTTAAGCAAGGTAGCTTTTGCCCGTATTCTGCTATGCTTTCTTGTGTTGCATATATAAGAAGAAGCGAAAAGGATAAGATTCTCGTTATAGCAAACAGAAACAACCACAGCATTGACTACAACCTGCCCGATGAATTCAAATTCTCATACGACTTAATTTCAGAAAAAATGGCAGAACACTCAATCAACATACCTGCCTTTGGCGCAGTAATATTAAAGATATAAAAAACAGTCAGCAGCTCATTTAATTGAGCTACTGACTGTTTTTTATTTTATTTTCGTTATTTTGCTTCCTTTAACAAGATATGCATTTTTACTTATTTCAATAAGTGGCATATCATTAATAGAATCCGTATAGAAATTTTCGATTTCGGTATCAGGATATTCCTCAAAAAAAGCCTTAACCTTTGCCTCTCTTATGCAAAGCCGAGGTATAGAGCCATCCTTTTCGATTATACTGCCAATATATCTTTTTATGCCAAGCCTTTTACAAATTATCTCAAGTGAAAACTCAGGTGAGCCTGAAATAATTAAATCATCATCGGTTTGTATTTTCTTATAAAATGGCTTTATTTTGTGCATATGTTTATCCCAAAAGGTTAGCATATCATCTTTTATCTGATCATTATCTCTATAATAGCTGCCTACTGCCTCGCCGTATTTTGCAAGCGCCTGCTCAATGGTTACCTTACCAAGCTTATATTTAACAAGCGCTATAAAAACAGATGGTATATATTTAATTAACGATTTATCCTTTTTACAGTAAAAAAGAAAAAAATCTATAACGCTTTCACCATCGTAAATGGTGTTATCAAAATCATATACGTTCATATACTACCTCAAATAAAGTATTATTTATTTACAGATGCAAGTGCAGAAGGGATAACAAGCTTAGTTTTATCAAAATTTACAACATTATAAAAATCAGCATAGTTTTCCTTTGTACAGGGGTCAATTATTATTTCATTATCCACAAGCTCTATGCAAAGTCCGGGGCGTGAATATTTGTGTCTGAACCAGTTTTCAAAGCCACCACCATAGGAGGAAGCCTTTTTTGTAGGCTCTGCAACATACAAATCAGTGTCTTTTGCAATATCTGTAGCGAATGCCTTGTAAATACCGTTTAACCCGGTATTGTATGTATCACCCCAGAATATACAGTTACCTTTAACGTGCACAGAAAGTAAAAACTCAAAGGTGTTTTTCTCGCACAAATCCATAAGGTATTGCGTTTCCTTTTCACTTGCGCTCTTGTAGCCCTTAAAGAAATAGCCCGACGGCTTTGTTACGCCATTATCTATAGCATTCCAGGCTATAGGAAAATTCCTGTTTAAATCAACACCGTTATAATTAGCCTTATAATCGGTCAGCTTATCAACGCTTACTCCCTTTTTTATATTTTGCTGTGATAAAACTATTTGTAATCCATCGGGATTAACACAAGGCACAATATATAAGGTATACTCGGAGAAAAGCTTTTTTAAATCATAATCACCGATTCTGCCACTACCCTTTTCTACTGCATAGCAATACTCCTCTATACAGCACAATAAATACTTTGTTGTTAAATGCTCCCTTGCGTGTATTGCCCCTGTTACAAGTGCCTTTTTTTCGCCATTACCTACAGTTAACAGTGGTATTGCCTTACCCGTAGCAGTATTTCCTAAGGTATACACCTTTATTAAATCACTATACTCGGAGCGAAGCCTTGAAATATTACCTAAGAGCATTAAATAATCATCAGGGGCTGTTGTATCTATTGCAGAAGCAAATACATTTGTAGTAAGCATATCCTCGGTGGGATTATCAATCTCAACAGCGCTTATCTCCGGCTTTTCTAAAGAAAGCACAACACCAACTCCCAACACTAAAACCATAAGCGTAGCCAAAACCCGTACCCATAAATCATATTTTTTATTATCCACAATATCGCTCCGTTTCGCTCTTAATCACAGCTACAATTTTACAGTAATTACAAATTGCTGTCAACAAAAACGAACAATAGCAACATATTTTGTCTTTTTATCATACAAGCTCTTTTTAAGCAATATAATATTGCAGGAGGTGTTTATATGACAGATGATAAAAAAACAGGGCTTTTCCCTCACAACTGCATTTTAGAGGATAGAAAAAGGCTTTCCGTTTCAGGAGTTAACAATGTGGAAAGCTTTGATGAAGAAACTATTGTTGCTTCAACAGACTATGGTGATTTAACAATTAAAGGTCAAAAAATGCACATAACAAAGCTATCGCTGGAAATTGGCGAGCTTGCTATTGAGGGCGAAATATTCTCCTTAAGCTACTCCGAAGCAGTTGAAAAGAGTGGCAGCTTTTTATCCAGGGTGTTTCGCTGATGTATTCTGTACCCCAAGCCCAACAGCTTTCAATATTTGTTGCTGCATTAGGTCTCGGATTTCTTTTAGGTGTTTTGTATGATGTGGTAAGAGCCATAAGGCTATCACTCCCCCGTTCAAAAATTGCAACCATATTTTTTGATTTACTTTATTGTTTTCTTATCGGTTTGGCTACCTTTCTTTTTATTCTTGCTTTAAATAAAGGTGAAATCAGATTTTACATAATAGCAGCCGAATTTATAGGTGCAGCCTTTTATTATGTTTCTTTTGGTATAGCTGTTATTAAAATCACCAACAAAGCTGTTGCTATTTTAAAACGGCTTTACAGTTTTATTTTTAAAATACTTTGTACTCCTTTCAAACTACTCAAACGGCTTTTTGTCTTAACAAAGAACAAAACAAGCACACTTTTTAAAAAAAGTGAAAAAAACTCTGTAAAATTAAGAAAAAAACACTTGCCAAAGCTACGTGTATATGTGTATAATTTATTTGGTGTATTTTTTACATCCACACACTCACACAGAAAGGATGTCGGCAATTTTGGCAACAAAGAAAAAGGTAAAAACTACAAAAAAGAAAAGTAGCTTCAGCATTGTTGTATTTGTTGCTTGTGCTGCTATAATTGTTTTCCTTGTGGCTTCAATTATAAAGGTACAGGTTGGCATAAACGAAAAAGAAGCCGACCTTGCTATCCTGCAAAGCACCTACGAAAGTCAAGTAGCTGAAAACGAGCTTTTGAAGGATGCAATCGAAAAAGGTGATGAGGCAGAAATTGTAAAGGAATACGCCAGAAAAAAGGGCTACGTTATGCCCGATGAACACGTTTACAAGGATATAACTCCGGGTGTTTAATTATTAAAAAAGGTAAATCGAGGTAAGTATGGCAGTAGAAATCGGCGCAATTCTTGAAGGAAAAGTAACAGGCATCACAAATTTCGGAGCATTCATTGAGCTTCCCGACAAATCAACGGGTATGGTACATATTTCAGAGGTATCTTCAACCTATATTAAGGATATCCACGAAAAGCTCAATGAGGGCGACACAGTAACAGTTAAGGTTATTGAAATTAACGAAAAGGGCAAAATTGCTCTTTCTATAAAACAGGCCCTTCCACAGGATGAAGCACCACCCAAAAGACCTTCAGGCGACAGACCGAGACGTTCACAGCCACAGGTTTGGACAGGAGCACCAAAAACAGAATCCGAGGGTGGAAGCTTTGAAGATATGCTTGCAAGGTTCAAAACAGTAAGCGATGAAAAGCTTAGCGACCTCAAGAAAAACAATGTAGCCAAAAGAGGCTCCTCCACTCCTCGCAGAGGTGGCGGAAACCCAAGAGGTTAAATTCATTAACAAAACAAATCGTGCCTTCTCGGCACGATTATGCTTTTTTAGGATGATTAATATGAGAGAAATAAATGTGCACTTAATAGAAAATGCTGTTGAACGAATTTTTTTAGAAGCAAACCTCAAGCTCCCCTGTGCCCTTGAAGAAAAAATACGCAATGCGCAAAATGAAGAAACTCAACCCTTGGCTAAAAGCATTTTTTCCCGTATGTGCGAGAATCTTGATGCAGCAGCTCAGCTTAATATTCCCATTTGTCAAGATACAGGTATGGCCGTGCTTTTCTGTGAAATCGGTCAGGATGTTCACCTTGTAGGTGGAGATTTTAATGATGCAGTAAATAACGGTGTACGCAAAGCATATTTTGACGGTAAGATGCGCTGTTCTATAGTTGAAGACCCACTCAGAAGGGTGAACACTAATGATAATACACCTGCACTTATACACATCAGCATTGTACCGGGTGATAAAATTAAGCTTACAGCTGCACCTAAAGGCTTTGGTAGTGAAAATATGAGTAAAATTAAAATGTTCACTCCCTCAGCTACTGCAGACGATATAATTGATTTTGTTGTAGATACAGTACGTTCTGCAGATTCAAACCCTTGCCCACCAATTGTTGTTGGTGTTGGTATAGGCAGCGACTTTGAGGGTGTTGCGTTACTTTCTAAAAAAGCTCTTTGCCGAGATATTTCCCAAAGAAATAATGACAGCTTCTATGCCGATTTAGAAAACAAAATGCTTGAAAAAATAAATGAATTAGACATTGGCTGCCAAGGCTTTGGTGGTGATATTACTGCACTTGCAGTAAATATTATTGCTGCCCCAACGCATATTGCAGGGCTACCTGTTGCTGTAAATATCGGCTGCCACGTTACAAGACATGCTCAAACGGTGATTTAATCAATCACCGTTTTTTGTTTTATTTCCTCATAGATTTCTAATATTTTAAACTTAAAAATATACTTATCCTTACCTTTAACTATATCCTGCCCCGAGGGAGTCAGGTATTCTCCAAGCTTATCTTTTTCCATTTCTACACCGTCTGCTACGGGCACACACAATGGCGGGAACATAACGCACCACCAATTTTTGCCGTTGCCATCCCCCAATACCACCTTTAAAGATAAGTACTCACCTGCAGGAAAAACAAGTGTGCCGTATTCCCGGGTTTCAAAATATTCGTTCTCCATTGTAATTTCACAAGGATATAAAAAACCATTTTCAAGCAAAGTGCTTTCAACTACCCTTTTTAACTGTTCTTTAGATTTTTCAAAATAGCTTTTAGCATTCTCGACATTTATATCCTCACTGAATATTTGAGTGTTAGTTTTCAAAAGTGCATCTCTGACCTTAAGCTTAACTGCCTGGTCAATTGCAGAATCGCTGTTTGCAATTACGTGTAGCCTGACTACGCTTTCTCTTACAGACTCTACAGCGCTTGCAAAATAAGTACACGAAAAGGATGTATACAGGCTCATAATAACGGCAAGTACACTTAAAAATATTCTGTCCCTTCCCTTATTCCATTCTTTCTTTTTAAAAATACACATAAAAAAACCGTCCTTTCAATAGCGTTATTGGACGGTTTTTAGCTTTTTATTCACTTTTATTATTAGGATTTATTCCTCAATTATTTCTACACCCTGTTTTTCCGGTGTGCAAAGGTAAATATTTTTAAACGATGCTTTTAATTCCTCTATAGCAGTTTTAGCAGCTTCTTCACCTTCAAAAATACTGTATACTGCAGAACCGGAGCCTGTCATACAAGCTGCTATTGCACCGTTTTTATTACAAATTGCTTTTATATCTACCCTACCGGGCACCTCAATAGCCTGCTCAAACACATTCGCGCAAATCTTTAATGCAGATTTTACATCACCATCGGATATAAGCTCAAGCATTTCTTGATTTTTGGGGTGCTTCAAGTATTCAACAGCATCTAAAGCTGCATATGCACCCTTAGTAGATACGCTTTCTTCCGGCATAACCACAACAAAATTAACATCCTCAACATCTGTTAAAGGTGCAACTATAACGCCTGTATCAAGACACAGTGCAGTACCACCAACCACACAAAAAGGTATATCTGCACCAACCTTCGCACCTATCCTGCAAAGCTCTCTTTCAGTTAAAGCAGTATTAAAAAGCTTATTTAATGCAACAAGCACAGCAGCACCATCTGCACTGCCGCCACCCATACCTGCACCAAAGGGGATATGCTTTTCAATATGAATGTGTATTCCGTTTTTGCTTTTTATACCTGCATACTCAAAAAACCTTTCTGCACATTTATATACTATATTACTGCTATCTGTAGGCACACCTTTAGTATCGCAGGAGATAACAATAGCCTCACCGTCAATTCTGTCTACCGTAAGTATATCGCTTAAGCCTATTGACTGCATTATTGTAAAAAGACTATGGTAGCCATTTTTCTTGATACCTGTAACATCAAGAATAAGGTTTACTTTAGCATTTGCTTTAACCTTCATTTTCTCACCTCATTACATTACTTAATATAGCATAACATAATTTAAAATAAAAGATTATTTCTTAAATTTAATAAAAGTCTGTTATTTTTCGTATTTTTATGATATTATTCTCTGTGGTATTTTATGAGAAAGAGGTTTTCATATGTCTGATATTAAAATAATAGACTTACACACTCACACAGACAGCTCGCAAGACGGCAACCATCCTGTTGAGCTTATGGCAGAAACTGCATACCAAAACGGAATTCAAACTGTTGCTTTTACAGACCATTGCGAGGTAGATGTTTTCTATTCAAGTGGCTTCGATAAAAGAGCTGCAAGAAGCTACACAGAGGTTTCAAGAGCAAAAAAAGAATTTGAAGGTAAAATAGAAATTCTCAGAGGAATTGAGCTTGCGCAGCCACACTACGAGCCACAGCTTGCAGAAGAAATTATCGGCAAAAATCAGTACGATGTTGTTATAGGCTCACTACACAATTTAAGAGGTAAGCCTGATTTTTACGATTTTGAAACCTTCGACGGGCTTGATGTTGAAGGTATGATGAATGAGTATTTTGATGAAATTCTTAATATGCTCCAATGGGGTAATTTTGATATTCTTGCACACATAACATATCCCTTCAGATATATTTTCAACCACTGTGGTTATGTTGAGGATATAAACAAATACAGCAAGAAGGTAGATGAAATTCTTCGCCTTTGCGCAGAAAAGGACAAGGCGCTTGAAATAAATATGGGTGGCCTTAAGTACCCCATAAACCTCCCTTCACCTAATATTGATACCATTAAAAGATACAAAGAGTTAGGTGGCAGATTAGTCAGCGTAGGCTCCGATTCACATTATGCCGAAAGAATCGGTTTTGGTATTCCGAGAGCTTACGAAATTGCCCGTGAGGCAGGCTTTGATTTCATTGCAAAATTCAATGAAAGAAAGGTTTCTGAATTCCCTATAAAATAAAAATTAAATGTATAAATGTATATTTTATTCAAATTTTTGGTTTTTATACATTTTTACAGCATTAAAATTATTACCAAATTTTGTAAAGTAAACAGCTTGTCAATGTTCAAAAATGTGTCAATTTTGTTTACAACTTCGATTTTCAAGATTTTTCAATTTCTAAAAAAGCAAATTTTCGTAAAGCAACTAACTTTACTTCTACATTTTTTTGAACATTAGACGTTTTTCGACTAAATGTATATGCAGCTGTATATGCATTTTTGAACAATCATCAAAGGAGGGGCTTTTGTGAGAAAAATTGAATTTACAATTACAGCAAATTTTCACAATCGCCCACTTTTGCATTTTATGAGAGAGGAATTAAAGCTCTCCACCTACATAGTTAAGCACCTGCGAAACACACCTCAGACGGTCTTTATAAACGGCACACATTGGCGTGTAATTGATAAGGTAAAGCAGGGTGATATACTCACACTTTTTATACCCGAAAAAACAACTCCACCACCCTTGTGGGATTACCCCATTTCCGTAATTTATGAGGATGAGGATATTTTGATTGTAAATAAGCCCTCAGGTATATCCTCGCACCCTACTCGCAACCACCCAAACGGCACCTTGTGTAACGCTGTAGCAAATTATCTTATAAAAGAAAATTTTGAACCACAAGCAGGCAGAGCCGTAGGCAGACTTGATAAAGTAACCTCAGGGGTAATGCTATTTGCAAAAAACAGCTTGAGTGCATCACGACTCAACGGTAATATGAATAAAATTTACAACGCCATCGTTTGGGGCACACCCGAACAAGAGGGCACAATAGTTGCCCCCATCTACAGACCCGACATGGGCCTTACTCTTCGCACAGTAGATGAACGTGGCGACCACGCCGTTACCCATTGGACTACCATAGAGCAGTTTGAGGATAAAGCTTTTTTGCAAATCACAACAGAAACAGGCAGAACACACCAGATACGTGTTCATTTTGATTACATAGGGCACCCCCTTGTAGGTGATGAATTGTACGGTGCTCCCGAAACAGAATTTCTAAACCACGCTGCTTTACATTGCAGGCAGATAACTATAGCCCACCCTATAACAGGCGAGGAAATGGCCTTTACGGCACCCCTCCCCGAGGATATGAAAAAAGAGCTTAAAAAAAGTGGATTTGATGTTGACAAATATGACACAATCTGCTAAAATACCATTTGCCGCATATTAAGGGCGGGTACTATTGGTGTGCCCACAAGTGTTATTTCAAATAACCGCCTCGTTAGCGAGACTGAAAGAAAGCAGGTAAAAATCTATGTACGCAATCATTGTAACAGGCGGAAAGCAGTACAAGGTTGAGAACGGCGATGTTATCTACATCGAAAAGCTCGACGTTGAAGCAGATTCCGAAATAACCTTCGACAAGGTTATCGCAGTTGGCACAGACGATGGCATCAAGGTTGGTGCTCCTTACGTTGACGGCGCTTCAGTTAGCGCAAAGGTTGTTAAGAACGGCAAGGGCAAGAAAATCACTGTTGCTACTTACAAGCCAAAGAAGAATGAAAAACGTAAAATGGGCCACAGACAGCCATACACAAAGGTTGAGATTTCAGCTATCAATGCCTAAGTCTTTAATATGATAAAGGCTACGTTTATTTATTCAAAAAACGGTGCACCCTTAGGGTTTGAATTTAAAGGTCATTCAGGCTATGCTCAAAGTGGCTCCGATATCATTTGTGCGTCAGTTTCCTCTGCTGCATACTTAGTTGCAAACACTATTGCAGATGTAATGCAAATAGAGGCACAGGCAGTAGTAGATGATGACGGATATATGAAATTCACAATCCAAGAAAAGGATGCAGAAAAAACAAAAGATATATTGCATGGGCTTGAGCTCCATATTAAAGAGCTAAGTCGGCAATATTCCAAACATGTTACGATAACTACTACGGAGGTGTAACGAAATGCTTAAGCTTAACATTCAGTTATTTGCTCATAAAAAAGGTATGGGTTCTACCCGTAACGGCCGTGACTCAGAGTCAAAAAGACTTGGTGCTAAAAGAGCAGACGGTCAGTACGTTCTTGCAGGTAACATTCTTGTAAGACAGAGAGGCACAAAGATTCACCCGGGCACAAACGTTGGTAAGGGTAAAGACGATACACTCTTTGCACTTGTTGATGGCCAGGTTCGTTTCGAGCGCCTTGGCAGAGACAGAAAGAAAGTTTCTGTTTATCCTACAGAGCAATAAAGCAAAAAATATTCACCCTACTCGCTTGAGTAGGGTGTTATTTTTTTGCCCAAAGCAAATCATCCACTCACAAACTACATTTATAATTAAACAGACGCATAATATTCGCCTTGTATACAATAATATAATATGTATAGCAAAATCATTTGCAAAGTGCTAATTTTTATTTTTTCAAGTTTTTTTAATAAAATCAAAAGAAAATTCACAATATATTAACATAAATTTACAAAAAGTAGGTTGACAAAAGCTAAATTCGGTAGTATATTAATAACAGAGTTAGCACTCTCACGATTAGAGTGCTAATTAACAAAAAGTGAGGTGAGTGTATGAACGATATATCTCAACGTAAACGAGAAATACTCTCCTCAATAATAGAACGCTACATCGCTACAGGCGAACCGGTAGGATCAAAGGCTATTTGCTCAGACTTAAGCAGCGCAGTCTCCTCTGCCACAATAAGAAACGATATGGCTGAATTAGTAGAGCTTGGTCTTTTAGAGCAGCCACACACCTCGGCAGGCAGAATCCCCTCCCAGGCAGGCTACAGGTACTATGTAGATAACCTTATGGCAACCTACGAGCCTGATTCAGACGAACAAAACCGAATTAAAATTTGGCTGCAAAGCTTTTCGGGCGAGCCTGATAAGCTTCTTGAAAAAGCAGCCAACATATTAGCAGAGCTAACAGGCTGCACAGCAATAACCTCCTCCCCTGCAGACAGCGAGGCACAAATACGCAGAATAGAGCTTGTACCCTTAAGCGACAACACTGCAATGATAGTTTTGCTTGCCACATCAGGTATTTTAAGGAGTGCCGTTGTAAGGAGCGAAGCAGAAATAAATGTTGATATTGCAGAAATATTTTACAATCTTTGTCAAAAATACTTTACGGGCAAAAGGGTTTGCGATATTTCCCTCACATTTATGCAAACATTAGTTGCATCCTTAGGCGATAAGGTTTTTGTAATGTCCCCTTTCCTATGTGCTGTAGCAGACCTTTGCGAGGCTGTAAAAACAACACAGCTTACGCTTAAAGCTCCCAACAACATACTTAACCACACAGAGCTAACGGAGGATGCCTTCAGCATATTAGGCTTTCTCTACAAAGATACAGCCTTAGAAGGTATGCTATCCTCACACAAAAAGAACTTCAGCATAACAATCGGCAAAGAAAACCCTTTCAGAGAGCTTAAAAATACTACAACAATTTTTTCAAAATATACAGTTGGTGATAAAGAAAGCGGTTCAATCGGAATAATCGGCCCTACAAGGCTTGATTACGCCAGACTTATACCAACTATTAAATATTTAGCCGATATTATCGGTACAATGCTCACAGAAACTTTAGACGAATAAAGGAGATAGAAATGGCAGAAGAAAAGAAAACAAGTGAGGTTCCACAGGAGACCCACGAAAAAGAGCCTAAAAAGAAAACTCGTAAAAAAGCAGATTCTGCTTTAACTGCAGAGGTTGAGCGCCTCACAGCAGAATTAGCATCAGTTAAGGATGCCCATCTTCGCACCCTTGCAGAGTACGACAATTACAGAAAGCGTTCTCAGCGAGAGAAGGATGCTCTTTACAGCGATGCTAAAGCTAACACACTAAAGCTACTGCTCCCTGTTTTAGATAACTTTGACAGAGCAGCTGCAAATAAAACAGACGATATCGAGGTATATCGCAAAGGAATTGAAATGACGCTTTCTCAGCTCGATTCCATACTTACAACACTTGAGGTTGAAACCTTTGGTGAGGTAGGCGAAGAATTTGACCCTAACATCCACAATGCCGTTATGAGCATTGAAAACCCTGACCTTCCCGAAAACAGTATTGCCGCTGTATTCGAAAAGGGCTACAAAATGGGTGATAGGATTTTAAGATTCGCAACAGTTCAGGTTACAAAATAATCAAATCAAATTTATAAAACGGAGGAAACAATTATGGCAAAGACAATTGGTATTGACTTAGGTACAACAAACTCATGCGTAGCAGTTATTGAAGGTGGCGAGCCTGTAGTTATCGCTAACGCAGAAGGCAACAGAACAACTCCATCAGTAGTTGGTTTTTCAAAAACAGGCGAAAGACTTGTAGGCCAGGTAGCAAAGCGCCAGGCTGTTCAGAACCCTGACAGAACAATTGCTTCTATCAAGAGACACATGGGCTCAGACTACAAGGTAACAATCGACGACAAATCTTACACACCACAGCAGATTTCTGCTATGATTCTTACAAAGCTTAAGGCTGATGCAGAAAGCTACCTTGGTGATAAGGTTACAGAAGCAGTTATTACAGTTCCTGCATACTTTACAGACTCACAGCGCCAGGCTACAAAGGACGCTGGTAAAATTGCAGGCCTCGAGGTTAAGAGAATCATCAACGAGCCTACAGCAGCTGCCCTTGCATACGGTATAGATAAAGAACACGACCAAAAAATTATGGTTTACGACCTTGGTGGTGGTACATGCGACGTTTCCATTATCGAAATGGGCGAAGGTGTTCAGGAGGTTCTTGCTACAGCAGGTAACAACAAACTCGGTGGCGACGATTTCGACCAAAGAATTATTGATTGGCTTGTTGCTGAATTCAAGAAAGAAACAGGCACAGACCTTTCAACAGATAAAATGGCTATGCAGCGCCTTAAAGAAGCAGCAGAAAAAGCAAAAATTGAGCTTTCAGGCGTAACATCATCATCAATCAACCTCCCATTCATTACAATGACAGAAGCAGGTGGCCCACTCCACCTTGATACAACTCTTACAAGAGCAAAGTTCAACGAGCTTACAGCAGACCTTGTTGAGGCAACAATGGTTCCTGTTCGCCAGGCAATTTCAGACTCAGGCCTTAAGGTTTCAGAGCTTGACAAGGTTCTTATGGTTGGTGGTTCTTCAAGAATCCCTGCTGTTCAGGATGCTGTTAAGTCATACACAGGCAAGGAGCCATTCAAGGGCATTAACCCTGATGAATGTGTAGCTATCGGTGCTGCTCTCCAGGCAGGTGTTCTCGGTGGCGATGTAGAAGGACTTCTTCTTCTCGACGTTACACCACTTTCACTCGGTATCGAAACACTCGGTAACGTTTGCACAAAGATTATTGAAAGAAATACAACTATCCCAACAAAGAAGAGCCAGGTATTCTCAACTGCTGCCGATAATCAGACATCTGTTGAAATCCACGTTCTTCAGGGCGAAAGAGAATTCGCTAAGGATAACAAAACTCTCGGTATGTTCCACTTGGACGGTATTCTTCCTGCACGCCGTGGCACACCTCAAATCGAGGTTACCTTCGATATAGACGCTAACGGTATCGTTCACGTTTCAGCTAAGGACCTTGGCACAGGCAAGGAGCAGTCAATTTCAATTACAGCTTCTTCAAATATGAGCAAGGATGAAATCGACAAGGCTGTAAGAGAAGCAGAACAATTTGCAGAGGAAGACAAAAAGCGCAAGGAAGAGGTTGACCTTCGCAACTCAGCAGACCAGATGGTATTTGAGTGCGAAAAGCTTCTCTCTGAAAACGGCGATAAGTTTGATGAAGCCGATAAAACAGAAATCACTGCAAAGGTAGATGCTCTCAAGGAAGCTCTTAAGGGTACAGATATTGAAGCTATCAAGGCAAAAATGGAAGACCTTCAAAAGAAATTCTACGAAATTTCCGAAAAGCTTTACTCGGCAGCAGGCGCCGGTGCTCAAGGCTTTGACCCGAATGCAGCAGGTGCAGGTGCTCAGGGTAATGGCGACGGCTACACAGACGCACCTTTTACAGACGTTGAGGAATAATTAAGCTACAAGACGGCTCCAAGTGAGCCGTCTTGAAAGGATTATATATATGGCAGATAAAAGAGATTATTACGAGGTGCTCGGCGTTTCCAAAAGCGCTTCACCTGACGAAATAAAAAAAGCATATCGTAAGCTTGCCAAACAGTACCACCCGGACCTTAACCCCGATAACAAAGAAGCTGAGACAAAGTTCAAAGAGGTTAACGAGGCATACGAAATCCTCTCCGACCCCGATAAAAAAGAGAAATATGATCGTTTTGGCTTTGCAGGTGTTGACCCCAGCTACGGAGCAGGTCAAGGTGGCTTTGGTGGTGGCTTTGGTGGCTTCGGAGACGGAATGGAATTCGATTTAGGCGACCTTTTCGGCTCCTTCTTTGGTGGCTTCGGTGGTGGTGCAGGACGTTCAAACCCAAACGCTCCACGCAGAGGCAACGACATACAAACAAACACTTACCTTACATTTGAGGAAGCTGCAAAGGGCTGTACAAAAACTGTAGAGTTCCAAAAAATAGAGAACTGTGATGAATGTAACGGCTCAGGTGCAGCAAAGGGCTCGCACCCACAAACCTGCCCCGACTGTAACGGCCGTGGCCAAATAAATGTACAGCAAAGGTCTCCGTTTGGTGTAATAAGCACGGTTAAGACCTGCCCACGCTGTAACGGTAAGGGTAGCTTTAACCCTAACCCCTGCCAACGCTGTAAGGGAGCAGGCAGAATCAGAAAAACATATAAAAAAGATATTAACATACCTGCAGGTATTGATGATGGTCAGGCGTTTACAGTACGTGGTGAGGGTAATGTCGGTATAAACGGAGGCCCTGCAGGTGATTTAAGAGTAGGCGTTTCCGTTAAGCCTCACCCATTCTTCGAAAGAGAAGGCTACAACGTATGGTACGATATGAAAATATCCTACGTTCAGGCCGCTTTGGGTGATACACTCAGAGTGCCCACATTAGACGGGCAGGTTGAATACAACCTCCCTGCAGGCACACAGCCCGGTGCTGTATTCAAGCTTAAAGGCAGAGGTATACCTGTTGTTAACTCCACAAGGCGTGGCGACCAGCTTGTGCGCATTATTGTGGATGTACCAAAAAGCCTTACACAAGAGCAAAAGGATGCTCTTTTAAAATTCAACGCTGCTATGGGCAACGGTGCCGTTAAGCCCGAAGAAAAAAAAGGATTTTTCGGTGGCAAGAAAAAGAAATAGTAAAAATTTAACATATTTTTAAAAATAACACAAAAATTTTGCGAAGAAAAACATATATTTTTCTATTGCGAAATTTTTGTGTTATACTATAATATAAGTATGAATAAACAAAATGGAGGAACCAAAATGAAAATGTCATTCCGTTGGTACGGCGAAACCGACCCAATTTCACTCCAGTACATTCGCCAAATACCAAATATGCGCAGTATTGTCAGCGCTGTTTACGATGTTAAACCGGGTGAGGTTTGGCCTGAAGAAAGCATTGCAAAAATGAAAAAGCAGTGCGAGGATAACGGTCTTGTTTTTGATGTTGTTGAATCAATCCCCGTTCACGAAGATATAAAATTAGGCAGAAACGATGTTGATAACCTTATTGAGGTTTATTGTGAAAACATTCGCCGTTGTGCAAAGCACGGTGTTAAATGTGTAACCTACAATTTTATGCCTGTTTTTGACTGGACACGCACACAGTTAGATAAAACTGCACCCGATGGTTCTACAAGCCTTGTAATGTATTGGGAGCAAATGAAGGGCCTTGACCCACTTAAGGATGACATTCACCTCCCCGGCTGGGATTCAAGCTATTCTCAGGAAGAGGTACGTGAGCTTATTTCTGCATACGGTGAGCTTGGTGAAGAAGGCCTTTGGGCAAACCTTGAAAAATTCCTTAAAAAGGTTATTCCTGTTGCTGAGGAATGTGGCGTCAGAATGGCAATTCACCCCGATGACCCACCATACCCGATTTTTGGTATTCCCAGAATCATTACCTGCGAAGAGAATCTCGACAGAATGCTCAGCATTGTAGACAGCCCTGCAAACTCACTTTGCCTTTGCACAGGCTCTTTAGGCTGTGCTGCATCAAACGATGTTGTTGCAATGGTTAAAAAGTACAGCGCTATGGATAGAATTGCATTTATGCACATTCGCCAGGTGCTTGTCTTGGAGGATGGCAGCTTTGAAGAGCAAGGCCACCTTTCAAGCTGTGGCAGCCTTGATATGTATGAAATTGTAAAGGCTCTTGTAGAAACAGGCTTTGATGGCTATGTCAGACCTGACCACGGCAGAATGATTTGGGGCGAAACAGGAAAGCCCGGCTACGGTCTTTACGACAGAGCCTTAGGTGCCACATATATAAACGGACTTTTTGAAGCTTGTGAAAAGGCTTATAAGAAATAAGGGGGATATAAAAATGAATGCTATTTCCGAAAAAATTATGTCAATCGGCGTTGTGCCTGTAATTAAGCTTAATAACCCCGAAAGAGATGCAGTTGCTTTAGCAGATGCACTTATTAAGGGTGGCGTACCTGTTGCAGAGGTTACCTTCCGTGCAGCAGGGGCAGCAACAGCAATCAAGCTTATGACCGAGGCTTACCCCGAAATGCTTGTAGGCGCAGGCACAGTACTCACAACAGAGCAGGTTGACCAGGCTATTGAGGCAGGTGCAAAGTTTATTGTTACACCCGGCCTTGATGAATATATAGTTAAATATTGCCAAGAAAAAAATATTCCTATATACGCAGGCTGTACTACACCTACAGATTACCACACAGCCTACAGACTTGGCCTTGACGTTTTAAAATTCTTCCCTGCAGAGCAGTCAGGTGGCCTTGCAAAAATTAAGGCTATGAGCGCTCCGTTCCCAATGTTTAAGGTAATGCCAACAGGTGGTATAGGCCTTGGTAACCTTAAGGAATACCTCTCCTGCCCTGTTATAGCTGCCTGTGGTGGCTCATATATGGTTACTGCAGACCTTATTGACAACGGCAAGTGGGATGAAATTATTGAGCTTTGCAAAAAATCTGTTGAAATAGCTAAGGAGGCACGTTCAAATGGCTAAAATAGTTACCTTTGGCGAAATTATGCTTCGCCTTGCACCAAACGGTTATAACCGTTTCTTCCAGGATGACCAGCTTCAGGCTACCTTTGGTGGTGGCGAGGCAAACGTATCTGTTTCCCTTGCAAACTACGGTATGGACTCTGTTTTCGTAACAAAGCTCCCTGCACACGCAATCGGCCAGGGCGCAGTTAACTCACTTCGTTACTTTGGTGTAGATACCTCAAAAATTGTTCGTGGTGGCGACAGAATCGGTATATATTACCTTGAAAAGGGCGCTTCACAGCGTGGCAGCGTTTGTATTTATGACCGTGCACATTCTGCAATTCAAGAAGCTTCCCCTTCAGACTTTAATTGGGATGAAATTTTCGAGGGCGCTGACTGGTTCCACTTTACAGGCATCACCCCTGCTTTAGGCGAAAACCTTGTGGAAATCTGCAAGCAGGCCTGTGCTGCAGCAAAGGCAAAGGGCGTTAAAATTTCTTGCGACCTTAACTACAGAGGTAAGCTTTGGACAAGGGATGAAGCAAGAAAGGCTATGACAGAGCTATGCCAATACGTTGACGTTTGCATTTCAAACGAAGAGGACGCAAAGGATGTTTTCGGTATTGAATCAGAAAACACAGATATTTACGGTGGCAAGCTTAACAAAGAGGGCTACAAATCTGTTGCAAAGCAGCTTGCAGATAAATTCGGCTTTGAAAAGGTTGCTATTACCCTTCGTACATCCATTTCAGCTAACGATAACGACTGGGCAGCAATGCTTTACGATGGCGAAAACTACTGCTTCTCAAAAGAATATCACCTTCACATTGTTGACCGTGTAGGTGGTGGCGACAGCTTCGGTGGTGGCCTTATTCACGCTCTTTTAAGTGGTAAGGATACACAAGCAGCAATTGAATTTGCAGTTGCAGCATCTGCGCTTAAGCACTCTGTAGAGGGCGACTTTAACAGAGTAAGCGTTGCAGAAATCGAAAAGCTTGCCGGTGGCGACGGCTCAGGTAGAGTACAAAGATAAAATCTCACAACATTACAAAACCCTTATCGAAGAAAATGACTTCGATAAGGGTTTTTATTTTATTCAGCTACAGTAATTGTTGTAGGTGCTACATTTGCAAACTGATTTGCACCCTTAACTATTGTAAATGTTGCAGAGGACTCGCCACCTGCCATATTAAAGCCACCCATTCCACCGGGTCTTCCACCCATACCATCTGCAGGAAACTCTCTTTCCCCTTCAGGGAATTCGGGCATTTCACCGTCTGCCAATTCTATTTTTCCACCCTCAGGCCTTGTCATACCCTCAGGCCTTGTCATACCCTCAGGCATTTCAGGTGGATTTTCCATTCCCTCAGGCATTTCAGGTCTTTCACCGTTCATATTTTCATCAGGCTGCTGTAAGGGCTCATCCTCTGCAGGCTTTTCACCCTGCATATTTGTTGCTACAGCAGCAAGCTGTGTATCACCCTGCCAGAAGGTATAATCACCTGCTACAAGCTCATCGCCTGCAACTAAAAGGTATGTGAAATCATTTTCAGGTGCATATTCGCCAATCACCTTATTATCTGCATTTTTTAACGTATATATGCTGTCGCCTACCTGACGGTTTGCAAAGTTAAATACTGCATAGGTCTGCTCGCCACCAGCTATTCTGTCAAGCATATTGCCCGATGCCACTACCTTACCACCGTTAATATAAATACCTAAATCAGAGTCAATACCTGCGTCGCCACTTGTAGCGCAAGCCTGTGAAACTACTGTACCACCGTTAATTACAAGCCAACCGTTTGAATCTATTCCGTCACCCTCGCCTGTTTTACCATCACACAAAATATTAACTGTGCCACCATTTATTGTAGTAACGGAAACATTATCTTCATTTGTGTTTATACCGTCATTACCTGATGTTATATTAATATTACCACCGTTTATTGTAAGGTGAAGCTCACTGTCAAGGCCCTCGTTTTGGGCTTTAATATTGAGAATACCGTCACCGGCCCGGCCACCGTTAATATTCATAGTTTTCTTTGAATAAAAGGCTGCATCGTATTTATGGAGCTTTTTGCTGTCTACTACCTCTGTGCCATCCTCGTTAAGCTCGTAGGATTTATAAATCTTTGCAACGTAAGAGCCGTTTATGTTGTTCTCAGTGCCATCTGCAACAATTACATTTGCACCTGCATTTTTAGTGTCAACATCCTTCGTTGCGTTCTCTTCATCGGCAACACCACATTCATACACATTATAAAAAATAACTGCAGGTGCTACCTCACAGGTAATATCAACACCATTGAGAATTAATGTTACAACTGCTTCCGGGTTTTCCTCTGCACCCTCGCCCAGGTCAACTGCAACCTGTCCTAAGGAAAGCTTACCACTTAACACATATGTGCCCGGCTTTGTAATATGCACAACTGTGTGAGCATCTGCCTCACTTTGGGAGTGCTCATCCTCCTTGGTGCCCTCGCCGTATTTAAAATCTTGCCCTTCAAGGTAAAAAACAATGTCATTTGCACAGTAAACTGCCTCTTCAACATTATTTGTTATTTCCTTGCTGTCAACAGTAATCTTATCGTCCGAAAGCTTAATTTGAACACCGTCAAATTGTGGCTCTTCGGGCGTACTGCAGCCTGTTAAAAGTAAAACCAAAGCAAGAATGCATACTAAAAGCTTTTTCATTTTATCGCAACCTTTATTTTATTTTTCTAAATTATAATTGAAAAATTTGGCAATAAATTTAACGGTTTGTAAACATAAATTTAAAAATTTTTAAATTCAGTAGTATAAAAAACAGGTGTATTCCGTTAATATTATTCACCATTCCCTCACACCCTCAATGTGCAAAAACCTGGCAACATCATAGGTATATGTTGAAAGTGGTCTGTCTAAGGCATCGTAGCTGTGGGCAGCAATAAGTATTTGTGGACCGGTAGTAAGTACAATTAATGTGTGGTAAAAAGAGCCGTCTGCTCTGCCTAACTGAATAATATCACCGGGCAATATTTCAGTTTCACTTACAACCCTCCCATAAGGCCCAACAGAGGTGTTTGTAACAAGGAAGTTATAAAGATACTCTACACCACTCCACGAGGCTGTACGGTCCGATAAGGAGTTATAATACCAGCCGTAAACAGGTGTATAGTTCATTATACCCGACCCTGCATAAAGGCACTGCGAAACAAAATTTGTACAGTCGCCACCTATTCCCTCAAAATCATAATAAGCGGGGTTACGCCCTAAAGCCCAACGCCGTGCATACGCCACAGCCGACTGCCTGTTATAACCTTTTTCTCTCATAAAAACTCCCCTTTCACCAAACTATAATATGGTAAAAAGGGAGTTATTATACTTATTGTTTTTATGTTTATTATTTTAAATATGCAGCATTCTTTTGATTTGAGAAAATACTTTTTTAATGCTTTTTTCTTCGGGAAACGGCTCGTTAAGCACCCAGGGTAATTTAATGTTATACACAGTCAGAGTAAAGTAGTCCTCGGTTTTCTGTTCGTTTGGTACATATCGCTTATCAAGCACAATTTTAAGGTGTGCACCGTCATCAAATAATTCAAGCTCATATTTATCCTTGTTTTCCATTTTGCCGATTACCATATACGCAACAAAATGATAGTCTACAATACCCTCAGAAATTGACGAGCTGATTTCATCGGGACGTTCAACCGAAACACCTAACCTTGAAAGGAGCTTATCCAATTCGGGAAAATGTTTTTTTGATGCCTCGTAAAAATTACAATCCTCTTTGCAATCACACAAAGAGTGTTCTGTATAATACTGTTTGTTCGCATCAATATCAACCTCAATAATATTTCCACCAAAATTTACTTTTGTATACTTGGGCATAACGCTACCTCTTTTTATTATATCATTTCTACTGTAACGTTAGGCGTGTAATTAACAAAGCCTAAATCAGCTATGGTGAGATTATTGTGATTATCCTTCGCTAACAAGGAGTAAATCATATCAACACAAAAAGAAACAGATTCCTCATATATGGAGTTTATATTTGAAAACTCTGCTTGAGAAAAATCATTAGTTTCTATTTGTGGTCGAAAAACCAAACCCTGCAAATCCTCAGCCTTAAAAGTTCCATGGACAATTTTGTCGGCAAAACCCATTCCCCATCCGTATGTTGTTCCCATTGTCGGCTTTATATTAATAAAAAAAGCTATTGGTGAATATTGGTGCTGAAGGTAAACCAAGGTACACAATATTTTATTATCATTGCTATCATACTCTATACTTACATCCATAGAATCTATTTGAACAAGCACTGTATATTTTCCATTTTCTGTAGATGTAGCCTTTGATTTAATGATTTGAGCAAATTCATCAAAATAAACCAAGCCACAGATTTTACAACTTCCCACTCCCTTGTGTTCAACACAAGCTTGTGAGCTTTTTTTACCACAACTACAAAATGATACAACTATGCAAACAACAAGAATATAGGCTATAGCAGTTTTCATTGTTTTTGCTTTATTCATTACTAACGCTCCTTAACATTTATAATTTTTCACCAAAATACTTAAAATGCATTTATGCTTCGTATGCAATTTCTAAATCGCCATCAACAAAGCCGTAAGCAACAGCTTCGGAGTCTTTTAATTTATTTGCGTACCTTCCTTTTTCAAAATATTCCTCTAAAAGCTCTGCGAAAATTTGCAAACACTCATCCCAATCATCGCAATCGGATATATAAAACAGATTTTCACCTGTACTGAAAATCTCCTCACACGCCCAATCCGAATCCTCAGCATCATAAGCAGGTGCACCGATTAATTGAACCGAGAAAACAGCGTTACCGTTTTCACAATCCTCATATAAGTTAAAATTGAAGGCTTTAACTCCGGCAAATGTATTTTCAGCCAAAACCGAATCAAGCCAATCTGAAAAAGAATTATACATAGCAAATCTCCTTACAAACCCAACAATATCTTACTAACAGTCAATGTGCTCCCAACCACAATTATTAAGTATAAATTCATCCAATGAAGAAATACTATCTATATCAAAATCAAGATAACTAATGTATACAATTTCGCTTGTTTTATCATTGGTTGCGATTAAAACAACCTCTTTAGGATAATTCATTTCGTATTCAGCTATGGATAACATACGAAAATAATATCCGTCTATCTCGGTAGCAGGTTGGCAAATAAACTCATCGTCTTTTATAGTATCATTGAGAAAAACATATTTTTTCTCCAACAACGACTTCTGTTTTGAATATTCCTCATCTGAATATTTACATATTAAAGAGTGTGATTCCCACTCAAAAATAAAACCGTAACCCTCGTAAAAATAATATTCAAGCTTTTCGGAGCTTGAAAGCTCGCTTAATTCGGGCATAAGCTCGTTTTTGTTTTCAACGTAGTGTGCTTGAATATCACTACCCACGTAGCGATTAATAAATTCATGCTCTTGGAACAAGTAAAACACACTAAAAATTAGCAGAGCCACGATTAAAACGACCATACACAGGGCAACCTTCACCCAAACCCTTTTACCCACAAAAAGCACAAGGCCAAACAGCAAAATAGCCAAAATCGGCAAAATGAAATAAGAAAAAACAAAGCTGCCTGTTAGCAAAACGCCGGTTTTGGCAAGACGCACGCCTAAAACTATACCCAAAACAGGCAAAACACTCAAGAAAATAAGTGATAAAACATTCCCTACACTAAGTCTTTTTGCATTTTCCATAGTGCACCTCATTTTTATAAAAAGTTTTTATTATAGAAAATCAAATCATTTACCCAAAACAATAAACGTCAGAATAATACCTGTCTAAAAACTGTCCCCAATTCTTTATGGTCAGCATCGCATCATCGTTTGTATAATCAGGGCAGTAAAAACCCATAAAAATCAGACACTTCAAATCATCATTATAAGCAAACATATTAAACCTTTTCGGAAAACTGTATACGAAATCATCTCTATATCTATCTTGTTCTGTTGCTAACTTCACATTTTCCCTAAAAACATACCCTTTGTGCTCTAATGTGTAGTTTTCAGATAATGTCATCTCACGTAAGCAAAATTCCTTTGCCTGTTCATAAATATCCTCGTTGTATTGAATGATAATTATACTTTTTTCATATCCCACAAAATCCCAATATGCTTCATAATGTTCACGGTAGTAATAATCAATATTTTCATAATCATATTGATTAATAAATTCATTTGCAGGCAATAAATATGCATTTAACTCATAATTGCCTTCATTACTTTTAAAGTTAGTTATTCCGTCAAACTCAACTATATGGTTATAGGTTTTTTCAACTTCTTTACCTTTGTTGGTGCATGAACACAAAAAGCTTAGTAACAAAAACACACTAATAATCAAAGATATTTTTCTCATAACAGCCTCCCGCTTATAAAACTCAACGTAAAATCAGCAAGCCTATTTTCTTTATACCACAATAAAATGTATTTATCAACTCTTTAAACATTAGAAAAAGGAAGGTGTAACACCGCACAAGGACTTTTGCCGCAAAAAACTGTAGTCCAATTACACCTTCCTGTTTTCGCTTGAAAATTGTTAATAATTAATAACAACTAATATTTACTTTATCATTTCAAAAAAATAATTCAATGCACTAAGCAAAAGTGCATTGTTTTTAATACAAAAATGCATAAACAAGCACCGTAACGGTGCCTGTTTATGCATTTAAGTTACAGGGAATACGGCTGTTAGCGTAAACTCATTTTTATTTTCATCAAAAGCAAATGTATGCATCGCCCTGTATTCTTTTAATATTTTTACTATACTTTTTGTTCCGTACCCGTGAATAGCTTTATCCTTTTTTGTTGTTACAAGCTTTTCATTTACAAAAACCGGTGGTGTTGAGCATGTATTGGTACAACACAAAATATTAAAATTATCACTTCGGTTTATTGAAAAAAATATTCGTGGTGTTTCGCTTTTCTCTGCCGCTTCAACAGCGTTATCAAGAATATTATTTAACAATACAGTCAGCTTTGCAGGCTCAATAAAATCTAAATTTGCTGTGCGTATTTCTGTTTCAAATTTAATATATTTCTCTCTGCAAACGATTACATACTCGTTTAAAATAATATCAAGTATTCTGTTACCTGTTTTAGAAAAGGCTGTAGATTCCTGCAGCTCCTTTTCTACGGCTGTAATGTAGCAATCAACCTCTTCGCTTTGCGTTAGGTTGTGTATTGTTTGCAAATGGTGCTTCACATCGTGCACCAATCTATGTATTTCTTCATTTTGCGCCTCTATTACCTTAAAGTACTTTTCATCGATAATTTTTCGTTGGTGCTCTGCCCTGAGCTCCAGCAGCTCTGCATTTTTTATTGCATTTCTTTCGTGAGATATAAATAGCAGAACAAGACTGCCCATAAGCAATATACAAGCTAATACTACAAGCATCTGCAGAGCCTTATTAAATTCATACTGAATATTTAAAAAAGTTAAAACAAGTGTTGAAAAGCTTACGGCAACAGCAAAAACAAAATATGATAGAGGGGTACTGTAAAGCTTGTTTTTGCGCAATACAAAATAGTTACATATTTTACACGCAATAAGGAAAAAAAGCTTAGTACCTATTGCAGACATAACGTACACCTGAACACTATCCTTATAGGCTAAAAAAGAGCTTTGCCCAAGTAGGAGCAAAATACTGTAGCTGCAAAGTATTTCGGTAACAAACATAATGGCAGTAAGTATAACTCCCTGCAAAACAGCATGTTTAATTTTTATATGATGTGTTAGGCATAAAAATACAGTTGTGGCTAAAGGGAATGTGAAAATATTTACTACAGGATTGTTCCACAGCTGATTAAGTATAAACGGAAAGGTGAAAACAACTAAACCTATAATCAAGGTTTTTGATGTGCTGAACTTTTTTTCAAACATACCTGCTGCGTATGTATAGATTATAAAAACCTCTGCCACATATGTAAATATATTAAAAAACAGATACATATCACTCAACCCCTTGCATAGTAGCTTACAAAATATTTATGGAATGCTGCTTGCTTTCTGAATGCTACAGGAATTACATCTCCGTTATCCATTAAAAGCTCCTGTTTACTGTAGTTTTTAATGTGTTTAATATTTACAATAAAGCTCTTGTGCGTTTGATAAAAAAATGAGGCTACTAATTTTTCCTTCCAAAAGCTTATTTGTGTTTTAGAAAAAATAACCTTATCCTTTGTTACTACTTTTATTTTTCTGTTAACAATTTCAACATACAGTATATCTTGAACTGCAAGGTTAATATAATTTTTATTATCATCAAGTAAAACCGAAAGTATGTTTGTATCTATTATATTAATTGCCTTTTCAAGACCTGCATACAGCCTTTCGGTATCAAGTGGCTTGCTGAGAAATCTCAAAACATTTAAATCCATTGCATCATCAAGATATTTATCGTAAGCCGTAATTATAAAAATAACAATATTAGGGTTAACAAGCTTTAATTGTTTGCCCAAATCAATACCGTTGCTGCTGTCAATTTCAACATCCAAAAAGGCTATATCATAATATTGAGGATTTTGTAAAGCAGCTTGCCCATTATCAAATGTATAATAATCAGCCGAAATATTGTGCTCCTGCATAAATATTTCAATATGCCTTTTTATTTCATCAACATATTGTCTTTCATCATCGCATACTAATATTTTCATAAAAAACTCCAAATAAAAAACTGACACTTGTTTGAAATTAGAGTCAGTATAACATATTTTTTTAAAATTTCAAGTTAAGAGGTATTGTTCACCACTCTATATAGATGGATATGTGTTGTTTTTGTTATAAAAATAAAGAACCTATACAAAAGTATAGGCTCTTTATTTGGTGCCGGTGACCGGGGTCGATGGGCTACGCACATCATTTGCTACGCAAACCCCGATTGTGTTCGCCTTCGGCGAGTTGGTTCGACCCCTACTTTTACTTTATAAACAAAAAAATAAAGAACCTACACAAAGGTATAGGCTCTTTATTTGGTGCCGGTGACCGGGGTCGAACCGGTACGGTATCGCTACCACTGGATTTTGAGTCCAGCACGTCTGCCAATTCCATCACACCGGCAAATATTACTGAAATATTATATTATATTACAGTTAAAAAATCAATATGAAAATTAGATTTAATAAAAAACCAAGTCATTCGACTTGGTTTTTTTGGTGACCCGGACGAGAATCGAACTCGTGTTACCGCCGTGAAAGGGCGGTGTCTTAACCGCTTGACCACCGGGCCGTATATGAGGGGCTTAAAGCCCTTTTATTTAACACCTTTAGTAGGTAAGTGTGTTGGAAACTGGTAGCGGCAGTGGGATTCGAACCTACGACCAATCGGGTATGAACCGAGTACTCTAGCCAGCTGAGCTATACCGCCATATATATGAACAACATACATACCTACTAAGGCGATTGCTCTCTTTTCGAAAGCCTGTTAATTATAATATGCAAACGAGCATTTGTC
>JAZSGB010000080.1:0-15733 GCA_045532505.1 Acutalibacteraceae bacterium
GATGTAAAAAAACTTGCTTTTTTTTACATCCCCTTAAATTTTTAAAAATTTATTCTGCAACTGTTTCGCTGACGAAATCTTCATCGAGGCAGGAGAAGTCGGAGGCCAAGCGGTCTTAGGAAGACAATACTCAGGAACAACTCCTTGGCTCACAGAACGACATGGCTACGATCCGACTTGATGTAAAAAAACTTGCTTTTTTTTACATCCCCTTAAATTTTTAAAAATTTATTCTGCAACTGTTTCGCTGACGAAATCTTCATCAAGGCAGGAGCAGGAAACATAGTTATCTTCATCGTAGCCCTGAGGAGCTGTTTTTTCTTTAATTTTGTTAATGATAACATAGATTGCTGCAACAGCTGCTGCAATAGCTGCAAGAATACCTATAACCTTAAGAACCTTTTTCATATTAAAATCCTCCTTGGATTTATTTTTAACTTAATACAATTATATCATACGCTATAAAAATGTCAAGCAAACAATTATTAATTTTTGGTAAAAACAGGTATGATTACATTTCATTTTTTCAGCCAATAATTTGTTCGTAGATACCCAAGTGAAATTTACTCAAGGAGCTGTAAAAATGTACTATAACAAGGTTGAAATTTGCGGAACGGATACAAGCACGCTAAAAACACTTACAGAAAAAGAAAAGCTCGAGCTTTTGCTTAAAGCTAAAAACGGCGATACCATTGCCCGAGAAAAGCTTATAACAGGCAACCTGCGCCTTGTTTTAAGTGTAATACAACGCTTTGCAAACAGAGGCGAAAATCCCGACGATTTATTTCAGGTTGGCTGTATAGGTCTGATAAAGGCAATAGATAATTTCGATACAAGCCACGAGGTAAGATTTTCCACCTATGCCGTACCGATGATTATTGGCGAGGTCAGACGGCATTTAAGAGACAATAATCCGGTCAGAGTAAGCCGTTCAATGAGGGATACTGCGTACCACGCCCTGCAGGTACGCGAAGCCTTAAGCAACAAACTAAACCGAGAGCCTACCATTGAAGAAATTGCTAAGGAATTAGGCAAAGATAAAAGCGAGGTTGTTATTGCTTTAGATGCAATTGTTGAACCACTCTCCTTCTACGAGCCTGTATATTCAAACGGTGGAGATACCATATATTTAATGGACCAGATAGGCTCAACCGAAACTGACGGTGATTGGATTGATGAAATCTCTATGAAGGAAGCTATAAAAAATTTACCACCGAGAGAAAAGAAAATACTTTTTATGAGATTTATGCAAGGTATGACACAAACCGAGGTAGCCGAAGAAATAGGTATATCGCAAGCACAAGTATCAAGGCTTGAAAAAAATGCAATAGACTCTGTAAAAAACGGTTAATGCTTTAAAACAAGGTTCAGATTAATTCTAATAATTGACTCACAGCCTGTAATGTTGTATAATTTAATTAGAAAAGGTATACAAATTACAAAAAGGAGGCTGTATTTATGAAGCATAAGATTATAGCTATAAGCCGTCAATTCGGTTCAGGTGGTCGTACTGTGGGTAAGCTTGTTGCACAAAAGCTTGGCATCCCCTGCTACGACCAGGAGATAATTGAAAAAATTGCTGAAGAAAGTGGCTTTTGCCCCGAATTTATAAAAGAGCGTGGTGAATACGCTTCCTCAGGAAGCTGGCTTGCAAACGCATTCTCTGACCGTGACTATTACGGAAACTCTATACAAGACAAGGTTTGGTTTGCGCAGAGAAAGGTGATTCTTGAGCTTGCTGAAAAAGGTCCTTGTGTAATTGTGGGCAGATGTGCTGACTACGTTTTAGAGGATGGCTATGATTGCCTTAAGGTGTTTATTCATGCTGATATGCAGGCAAGGGCAAAAAGAATTGTGGAGCAATACGGCGAAAACACACAATCGCCCGAAAGACGCCTTAGAGACAAAGATAAACGACGTGCAGCATACTACAATTTTTACACCGATAGAAAATGGGGTGACCTTAACAACTACGATATTTGCTTAAGCACCTCTGCCCTTGGTATAGAAAAGTGCGCTGAAATAATAGCTGAGGTTTATCATGCAGGTTAAAGTTTTTGATATATTACCCCAAGAGGCAAGAGATATAAGGGAAAACGTTTTTATTAAGGAGCAAGGCTTTGAAAGAGAATACGATGACGTTGACTTAATTGCAAAGCACATAGTTATTTATGACGGTGATGTAGCCGTAGGCACCTGCAGAGTATTTTGGTGCGAGGAGGAAAGCTCCCACCACGTAGGAAGAATTGCCGTACTAAAGGAGCACCGAGGTAAAAGCTTAGGAAGACTGCTTATGCAAGAGGCCGAAAAGCTCACTAAAAGCTTAGGTGGCAAAACACTCAGGTTGGGTGGACAAATAAGGGCTGCAGGCTTTTACGATAAAATCGGCTATGAGCGTTGCGGCAAGGAGTACCTTGATGAAGGCTATCCTCATATTCCTTTCATCAAATATTTATAAAAGTATAAGAAAAGAACTCGGCTAAAAGCTAAAAGCTGAGTTCTTTGTTTTTTATTTTGCAAGTTCTTCAGCTCTCTCAAGAGCTGCTTCTATATTGGGACAAAAGTTTTCTGCTCCTATTTTTTTATATATACCTGATTTTCTAAACACCTGCAAGGGCTGTTCGTTGGCGTGTGATATAACAAGCCTTACACCCCTCTTCTCAAGATTGTTAATAACGTCATTGAAGGCGTGAATACCGGAAGCATCTATAGCAGGTACACCTCTCATTCTGAGAACAAGCACCTTTTTGTGCTTTTCGTGAAGGAGAATTGCATCTGAAATCTTTGTTGCTGCACCAAAGAAAAATGGTCCTGTAATTTCAAATACAACAACGCCGACAGGAACCTTCTTAAGACTTATATTCTCATCGTCTGTTTCTTCATCGTACTCTTTCCAGCCGTATGCATTTGTTTCGTCGCTCATACGCTTCATGAAAAGCAAAGTAGCAAGAACAATACCAACACAAATAGCAACAACCAAGTCAAACACAACCGTAAGAACAAAAGTAGTAACAAGCACAAGAATATCGCTCTTGGGTGATGTTTTGCATATGTGCACAAACTCACGCCATTCGCTCATATTATATGCAACAACAAAAAGTATTGCGGCAATTGCAGGCATTGGAATATATGCTGCAAGAGGCATAAGCACAAGGAGAACAAGAAGAAGCACAACCGCATGTACCATACCGGCAACAGGAGTTCTTCCCCCATTTTTGATATTTGCAGCCGTTCTTGCAATAGCACCTGTTGCAGGAATACCACCAAACAGTGCAGAGCAAATATTACCTGCACCCTGTGCAATAAGCTCCATATTGGAATTATGACGACTACCAACCATACCATCTGCTACAACGCAAGAAAGAAGGCTTTCTACTGCAGCAAGTATTGCAATGGTAAATGCATCAGGAATAACTGCTTTAACAGTATCAAACGATACGCCAGGTAGAGAAGGCATTGGAAACTCTGAAGAAATCACATAGAGATCTCCAATTGTTAAAACATCTAAATCAAGAAATTTAACAAGTAGTGCTGAAATAAGAATTGCTATAAGTGAGGGTGGTATCTTTTTGAAAACCTTAGGGAAAAGCACAAGCACAAGCAAGGTTATGCCACCTATGATTGCAGCTTGAAAATTCATTGTATCGGCAGATACAATAATTTCTTTAATTTTATCCACCGTTTCAATTGGAGAATGAGAAAACGTAAGGCCAAAAAAATCTTTGATTTGACCGATAAAAATAGTTACAGCAATGCCTGCTGTAAAGCCTGTTGTAATTGTAAACGGAATAAATTTGATAAGGCTACCTAACTTAAAAACGCCCATCAGAATTAATATTATACCTGCCATTATTGTTGCAAGTACAAGACCTGAAAAGCCATTTGTTGCAATAATGCCTGCAACAATTGTGGCAAAGGCAGCAGTAGGGCCTGCAATTTGCACACGACTACCACCTAAAAATGATATAACAAAGCCTGCAACAATTGCTGTATAAAGACCTTGTTCGGGAGTAGCACCCGATGCAAGTGCAAGAGCAATAGAAAGTGGTAAAGCAATAATTGCAACAATAATACCTGATATTATATCTTTTACTAATTGTTCTTTAGAATAATTTTTTAAGGTTGAAAATAACTTTGGTTTAAGCTTTTGCATAATAATATCCTTATTTTTTCTTTTTTACCTTCAGCATTGCCATCATACGCTGAAGCTCGATTTCTGTTCTTCTGTGCTCGGAAAGGCTTTCGGTATTGCGAAGCTGTTCCCTATCCTTCTCGATTTCACGCCTTGTGCGTGCTTCATCAATATCCTCGGGCCATTCGCAGATATGTGAGAAAACCATAACGTGGTCCGGACGAACCTCCATAAAGCCATCTGCCACATATGCTCTTTTTATCTCACCCTTAACATTAAGACGCACCTCTCCGGGAGCAAGCGCTGCAAGTAACGGCTGATGCCCCGCAAGAATACAGAGTTCACCATCTGCAAGCGTACATACAAAGGATTCTGCTTCGCCTAAAAAGAACTGCTTTTCAGGGGTAAACATTTCAAGTATAAATTCTGACATTCAGCCACCACCTTTCGCTTATTAAAGTGTTTGTGCCTTTTCTCTTGCTTCATTAATGTCGCCAACCATAAAGAATGCGGCTTCAGGAACATCGTCAGCCTCACCTTCAACAATTTGACGGAAACTTTCAATTGTATCCTTCAAAGGAACAAACTTACCCTTTACACCTGTAAAGCCCTCTGCAACGTTCATAGGCTGTGAAAGGAACTTCTGTATTTTACGAGCTCTGTAAACAATTGCTCTATCCTCCTCAGAAAGCTCCTCCATACCAAGGATTGCAATAATATCCTTAAGCTCTGTATATCGTTGTAAGCACTCCTGCACCCTACGAGCAACACTATAGTGAAGCTCACCTATAATTTCAGGCTCGAGTGCACGGCTTGACGACTCAAGTGGGTCAACAGCCGGATATATACCAAGCTCTGATATACTCCTCGACAAAACAGTAGTTGCATCCAAATGTGTAAATATTGTTGCAGGCGCCGGGTCTGTAAGGTCATCGGCAGGTACATAAACAGCCTGTACAGACGTGATTGAGCCATCCTTTGTGGAAGCAATACGTTCTTCAAGAGCCCCCAATTCATTTGCAAGGGTTGGCTGGTAGCCAACTGCACTTGGTAATCTGCCAAGTAACGCTGAAACCTCGTTACCTGCCTGAACGTATCGGTATATATTATCAATAAAAAGAAGAACGTCCTGCTTCTTTTCATCTCGAAGGTACTCTGCCATTGTTAAGCCTGTGAGAGCAATTCTCATTCTACTGCCGGAAGGCTCATTCATCTGACCAAAGGCAAGTACAGCCTTATCTATAACACCACTTTGCTCCATATCGCTCATAAGCTCATTACCTTCACGGCTTCTTTCACCAACACCGGTAAAAACGGAGTAACCACCGTGATTAACTGCAATGTTATGTATCATTTCCATTATAAGAACTGTTTTACCTACACCTGCACCACCGAAAAGGCCTATTTTACCACCCTTGGTATATGGCACAAGAAGGTCAATAACCTTAATACCTGTTTCAAGTACCTGTATTGCAGGTCTTTGTTCATTAAGCGCAGGTGCACTGCGATGAATCGGCAGAGTGAACTCTGCTTCAATTTCGCCCTTGCCGTCTATAGACCTGCCGAGAACATCCACAACTCGGCCTACAACAGCATCACCCACAGGAACCTTAATCCCTTCGCCATCTGACGTTACAGGCAAGCCACAGGACAAGCCCTCGGTTGCTTCAAGTGCGATTGTACGAACAATCTCTTTATCAACATGCATAGCAACCTCTAAATGCTTGTGTGCTTTTTCGATATAAAGAAGTGCATTTATCGGTGGAAGTGCATCAGGAAACCTTACGTCCACAACCGGACCTGATATTTTAACTACTGTTCCTTTGTATTTCTTATTCATAACTGATTACTCTCTCACATTCCACTCATTTCAACTACGGCGGAAATTTCTGTTATTTCATTTGTAATCTGAAGCTGACGGGCTGCATTCAGCTCTGCAGACAGGTGTTTTATCATTTCGTCTGCATTGTGTGTTGCGCTCTGCATTGCATTCATTCTTGCAATATTTTCACTTGCAGATGACTGCATAAATACATCGAACATAAAGCCTGTAATATATTGATACACGAGCTGGTCAAACACCACGTCTATTGACGGCTCAAAAATCATTTCAGCCGTTTTATTACCTTCTATTTCAACGTCTGCAAAATCTCGTCTCAAAAGAGGTAAAAGCCTCTCACATTTTGGCACCTGGACAGATGCAGATTGAAACTCCGTATAAACCACGTAAACCTCGTGATAGTCTTCAGTAGAATACAGACCTATAATCTTTTCTGCCACCTGACCTGCAAGGTTCATTGTAGGGTGCTGTGAGGCACCATACCAGGAATATACAGGAATTACACCCTTATCTCGCAGCATCTTATCCCCCACTATACCCAGCGATATAACCACAGGATAATCGTGGTACTGTGAAAGCCTTTCCATTGCAAGCTTTATTACAGCAGAATTATAGCCTCCGCAAAGACCTTTATCCGAGGTTAAAACAACAAATACTGCAGAGCCCTTTTTATTATCCTCGATAAACCTATTGGTCAAATCGTTGTTTTTTGTTTTAGACAAAACATCCTTTATAGTTGCTCTCAATCTTTTAAGGTAAAAAAGATTGAAGTCTACGTGCTGTATTGCCTTTTTCATTCGTGACGAGGAGAGAAGGTACATAGCATTTGTAATCTGACGAGTTTGCTCAACAGCTTTCAAATGCTGTTTTATTTCATTAGCACTGCTCATTTAATGCTCTCCTAAAAAATTGCTTAAACTGTTCTTCCACATCGTCTGCGAGCTTACCTGTGCTGTTAATCTCGAGCACATATTCAGGATACGTTGATTTAAGCTCATCAATAAGACGTTTTGACACTTCTCTCACATTTTTGAGTGGAATGCCTTCAAAAATATTTTCTTTATATGCAAGTAAAGTAGCCACCTGCTCGAACAAGCTCATCGGCTCCCCCTTACCCTGCTTAAGAAGCTCTGTAAGGCACTCACCTCTACGCAAAAGCTTTGCAGTTGCTTCGTCAACATCACTTCCAAAACGGGCAAAAACAGCCATTTCACGATACTGTGAGAGCTCAATTCTCAAAGTACCTGAAACCTTTTTCATTGCATCGTGCTGGGCACTTCTGCCGACACGAGAAACGGAAAGACCTGTATTCACAGCAGGTCTTATACCACTGTGAAAAAGCTCTGTTTCAAGATATATCTGACCGTCCGTTATAGAAATAACGTTAGTCGGGATATACGCAGATATATTACCACCCATTGTTTCAATAATAGGGAGGGCTGTAATACTGCCACCCCCCAACTCTGCCTTAAGACAGGCGCTTCTTTCAAGAAGCCTTGAGTGGAGATAGAAAACGTCGCCTGGGTATGCCTCTCTTCCCGGTGGTCTGTGAAGAAGAAGGGACATTGCTCTATATGCAACAGCGTGCTTTGAAAGGTCATCGTAAACCACAAGCACATCCTTACCCTTGTTCATAAAGCCCTCTGCCACGGAGCAGGCACAATAGGGTGCCAAGTACTGCGTTGCAGGGCTATCAGATGCAGTAGATGCCACAACAACCGTATAAGGCATTGCACCATTTTTATTTAACTGCTCAATAACGTGAGCAATATTAGAAGCCTTTTGACCTATGGCACAGTAAACACAAATAACAGCCTTATCCTTCTGATTGATAATTGCATCAAGAGCTATGGAGGTTTTACCTGTTTGCCTGTCACCTATTATAAGCTCACGCTGACCTCTGCCGATTGGTACCATACTGTCAATAGCAAGAATACCTGTTTCGAGAGGTGTTTTAACGGGACGCCTGTCAATAATTGTGGGGGCAGGTCTTTCTGCCGGAAGATACTCTTTAATCTCAAGAGGCTTGCCGTCCAGTGGTCTTCCTATAGGATCAATCACCCTACCAAGAAGAGTATTACCTACAGGTATTTCGGCTACTCTGCCTGTACCTCTTACGCTATCGCCGACAATAACGCTATCTGCGCTGTCGAAAAGCACGGCACCTACACCATTTTCTTCTAAATCCAACGCCATACCGAAAACGCCGTTTTTGAATTCTAACAGCTCACCATACAGTCTGTTTTGCAGACCCTCTACACGAGCAACGCCATCACCAACGGATTTAACTGTACCATAATCATACACAAGAGGCTCAAATGTATAGCTACCAAGCTTACTCTTCAGATATTCACTTTTACTGCTATAAATATCGTTAGACATTAAAAGCCTTCCTTTCAATCCGAAATATGTTTCTTTATATTTTTAAGCTGTGTTCTTACAGAATAATCATACACAACACCATCCAGTTTCAAAACAAATCCACCGATAAGTGTTTCATCTATTACCTGCTGAAATTCAATATCTGAGCCCATTCGATCAGATATGCCTTTACACAGCATCTGATATGTATCGTCGCTCATAGTATGGGTGATTTTAATTATCGCCTTACGCATTTTCATCACCATCAATTGTGCCGAGGAATTCCTCAACTATTTTTCTGTTATCATCGTCATTTACCGTTCTTTTGAGAAGCACAGAGGAAGCCTCCATTGCAAGACTAACAATGTAGTCAGTTGCATCCTCCATCATCTTTTGATAATCCTCTTCTGCCTTAAATTTAGCCTTACGAATGATTTCCTCTGCAGTTTTTTGTGCATCGGTAATTATTTCTTCGGCTTTTTTGTGTGCAATTGATTCGCCTTCGGTAATAGCCTTTTCTTTTGCGCTATCGCACTCTGCAAGAAGAGCTGTGTATTCTGCCTGGCGTTTGTCTGCAGCCTCACTCAAAGCCTCTGCCTTTGATTCTTTTGCAGAAAGACGTTCTGTTCTTTCATCCATAAATTTCTTGATTGGCTTGTAAGCCAATTTCTTTACGATAACAAAAAGAACAACAATACTTCCAATATTGATAATAAGGTCTGCAATCAAATCCTTGGTGATACCTAAAGATGTAAGCATATCCATTTTTTAATCCACCTTATTTTGAAGTAAGAATAAGTGCTACAACAAAAGCATAAATCGCTGTAGACTCTGCAAGTGCACAACCCAAAAGAAGAATTGTCTGAATTTTACTTGCCGCCTCAGGCTGACGTGCCACTGCCTCTACTGCCTTTGATGTTGCAAAACACATACCGAAGCCTGCGCCGAGTGCTACAAGCATTGTTACTGCTGCTGCCATAATGAATTACCTCCAAGATTTATAAATAAATTTTATTATTTTGTTTTTTTATTTTTTATGTTCCTCAGTACTTTCCAATGCTTCGTCAATAAAAGTCAAAGAAAGTGTTATAAATATATACGCCTGAATAAGTGGGTGAAAAAGATTAAAGTAAAGCCCTGCAACACCCGGAATACCTGCTGCATAACCACCTAATGCTCCCTTAAGAAGCTCCATAACTATCATACCACCAAGCATATTACCAAAAAGACGGCATGCAAGAGATACAGGAACAGCTATATCGCTTACGATTTTCAATGGAATCATAACGGGTCTCATTGCAGGCATTGCACCACCCATCGACTTAAGCCTTCCTGCAAAACCGAGCTTTCTGAACCCATAATAATTAAGAAGGAAGAAGGTTATAAGACCAAGTGAAAGCGTAACTGCAAGGTCCGATGTAGGTGCTCTTAAGCCTAATAGTTCTGTCGCAGCACTCATGATGAGATATATTGCAACCGTAAACATATACGGAGCAACGCTTGTACCTACCTTTTTATCCGTTGCAGTAATGCAAAAGCTTTCTACTGTTTCTACAAAAATCTCAAGTGCATTCTGAATACCCTTTGGTTCCTCTTTGAATTTCGGGAAAATAAGATACCTGAACAACACACAAAGAATTGCAACAATTACCACAATTGCAACTGTAATAATCGTAGTTTCCGAAAGATTAAAACCGAGAATCTCAACCCCTGACCTTTCACCAAACATTGAGAATTCAATATGTAATCCACCCTTTTTACCGGAAAACCAGGTAACAAACACACCGATTACAAACCACAGGCCTATAATAGCACCCGAGAAGCATAACCTTTTCTTCAGTTTTATTTTTTTTAGCTTTTTAGCTTCGTTGTAAGCTGCATTTTTTAGTAGACCCTTAAAATGCACGTTACCCACAAGACCAAGCACAAAAACTATTGCGCCGATTCCGATTTTAATCAGCTCTGCTGCATTCATTCACACCATCTCCATCTGAAGATTTTTCAGCAGATTTATTTTTAAAGTTTTTGATGGCTATAATAATCACGGAAATAATAACACCCACAATAAAACCTGCTGCACAATATAAAATTTTATCCATAAACAAAAACCACAAAAGCACAAAGGTGATACCATAGCAAAGAATTTTACCCAAAAGGGCTACTCCTGCTTGTTTCATACTACCATTTAAAGCACCCTTAAGGACAACGCTCAAAAGATACGTCTGCAATACACCTGTAATTGCACATACCAGAAAAGCAAGCACGCTATCACCACCCTTTATATTTTTCGACTCGATTTTACTCCTTTTAGCTACAATTATCAATGATAAATCATACAAAAATGCAATGCTTTTATCGCACATATTTTAGCAACTTTTAAAACAAAAATAACGAATGCTGTTACGCACTCGTCATTTTATAAATATCATCAAGATTTATTACTCTTTTATCCTCAAGAGTAGTAATTGTTCTGTTTATCAAATCAACCCTTTTCACACGGCACAGTACGTCCACGTATGCACCACCCCGTTTTTTATCATCGGGTATAAAATACGTTATTTTAACGGACGGCATTGTATCTATGTTATCACAAATAAAGGCAAGTATAGAATTCAGCTCATTCATTTCCTCTTGGGTAAGAGTAAGCTTTTCTGACACAATACGAGCTTTCTCTTCTATAGCATCGCTGTGTCCTGTTAATGCTGCAAAGGATGCAAACTGCGCAGCTCTATCAAGTCTTGACATTTGTGGATGAACAGAGGATATATGGTGCTGCGCATACAAAATATCTTTATACTTTTCGTTCAAGCCTTATGACCTCCGATTTGCGCATTTCTTTCAATAGTGGTTGCGCCCTCTTTAAGATTCATACCCTTTAAAATAGCGTTTTTCCCGAATTTATTTCTGATTCTTATAACGGCGTGCTGCATATCCTTTTCTTTCTTTAAAGCAGCCTTACGTTTTTTTCGCCTTTTTTCCACCTCATTAAAATCCTCAAAAAGGCTAAGCTGCTCTGCTTCAGGCTCGGGAATATCCGATTCAAGAATAACTCTGTTTGCAACTATAGTTATTCTGCGAACTAACAGCCGTTCGTTTATTATTCTGTCGTACAGTCTCATTGCTGCATCCATAATTTCTTTAGTTGATGAGGTATATTCAAAATTTTCTGTTCCGTGAGCGTGCTTTGGCACCTTTCTGCCGTAGTAGTCTGTAGTAACCTCGCCGTGATAGCTTCTGCTTATTTCTCTATTGGTAAGATTTTCTATATCGTAGCCTACAGTGATTACTATCTGATTAGTTGCAAGCCCTTTTTCTACGATATCAAGCACAAGCAGCTCGGTCATTTCCTGCACAATAACTCTTGCCTTTTCGCTTGTGTACGGCTCCGAAAGCACCTGGCCTGTAGTTAAGCTGTTTGTTGTGGGCTTATATGCTTTTATATCTGCTATGGTACAAGGCTCCCACCCCCAGGCGTGGTCTATAAGCAGCTCTGCATTTACACCTAAAAGCTTATACAACAGCTCTTCGTTATAATACGAGTTTTGCTTACCTACAGAGCAAAGGGCAACATCACCCATAGTGTACATTCCGTGTGCTTCAAGCCTTTTTGCTGTACCCTTACCCACACGCCAAAAATCTGTAATTGGAGTATGCTCCCACATAAGCTCACGGTAGCTTTTTTCGTCAAGGGTTGCTATGCGCACACCGTTTTCATCGGCAGGAATATGCTTTGCCCTTATATCTAAAGCCACCTTACACAAATAAAGATTTGTACCTATACCTGCAGTTGCTGTAATACCTGTTGTTTTTAATACATCGTTTATCATCATTCGGGCAAGTTCTTGTGGTGTAGTTTTGTACTTTTTCAGGTAATGGGTAACATCTATAAAAACCTCATCTACAGAGTAGACGTGAATATCCTCGGGAGCAACATATTTAAGATATATACTGTAAATGCTTGTACTATACTCCATATACAGAGCCATTCTTGGAGGTGCCTGTATAAAGTCTATTTCTAAGCTCGGATTATTTTTTAATTCCTCATCTAAATATGATTTACCTGTAAACTTTTTTTCAGGGAGTTTCAGCCTTCTTTCGGTGTTAACCTGCTTAAGCTTTGCAAGTGCTTCAAAAAGCCTTGCCCTGCCCGGTATACCGTAACTTTTCAGAGAAGGCGAAACAGCAAGGCAAATTGTTTTTTCTGTCCTTGTAGGGTCAGCAACAACAAGGTTTGTTTTTAAAGGGTCCAAGCCCCTTTCCACGCACTCTACGGATGCATAGAAGGATTTTAAATCGATTGCAATATAAACCTTTTCCACGCCTTGCGTCCTCCTTTTTTATTCCTTCAGTATTATACCAAAGCAAGCAACAAAAAACAATGTAACAAGTCACCAAACAGAACATTTGTTCGTTATTCATTTTGCATAAATTTGACTAAAAATTTTATTTTTCAACATTTTAAAAACTATTGAAATTAATTCATTTAATAATATATACTAACATTGGTATTATGTTTATTAACTGCTGAGGTGGAATATGGATATTTTTGATGTTTTACAAATGATTGGTGGTTTATGCCTTTTCCTTTTTGGTATGAGCTTTATGGGAGAGTCTTTAGAAAGACGTGCAGGTGGAAGCCTGAAAAATCTTTTAGGTAAGCTCACAGGAAACAAATTCACATCATTCCTTACAGGCCTTGGAGTTACTGCCGTTATACAAAGCTCCTCTGCAACAACCGTTATGGTTGTGGGCTTTGTAAATTCGGGAGTTATGCTGCTTAGGCAAGCTATAGGCATTATAATGGGAGCAAACATCGGTACAACCGTTACTGCCTGGATACTTAGCCTTGGTGGAATTTCCAGCGATAATGTTTTTATCCGGTTACTTAAGCCCACATCATTTACACCCGTGCTTGCGCTTATAGGTACTATTATGATAATGGCGGGTAAAACCACAAAGAAAAAGGATATCGGAAATATACTTCTCGGCTTTGCCGTGCTTATGTTTGGTATGGATACAATGTCAAGCGCAGTAAAAGGACTTGCAGATATACCACAATTCCAACAGCTTTTTGTAATATTTAAAAACCCTATATTAGGTGTTTTAGTAGGTACCGTGCTTACAGCTATTATCCAATCAAGCTCTGCGTCCGTTGGTATTTTGCAAGCTCTTTCTGCTACAGGTCAAATTACGCTTGGTGCAGCAATACCCATTATTATGGGTCAAAATATAGGTACCTGTGTTACAGCCCTGCTATCCTCCTTCGGTAGCAACAAAAACGGTAAACGAGTAGCTGTTGTTCACCTTTCCTTTAACATTATAGGCACCATAATCTGCTTATTGATATTCAGCCTTATATCCGGTATTTTCAAGCCTGTTATTTTAGATGATGCTGCAACACATATGGGCATCGCACTTGCTCACTCAGCTTTTAATATAATTTGCACGGCAATACTCTACCCTGCTTCAGCACTTCTTGAAAAGCTCGCATACAAATTCGTACCTCAAACAGAGGACGAAAAGGAAGAAAAAATCGAAATTGACGAAAGACTGCTTGCTACTCCCTCTATTGCGCTTACTCAATGCAACACACTTGTAGTTAAGATGGCTCAGATAACTTTGGCTGCTTACAAGGATAGTTTATCCTTACTTGAAAACTATAATGATAAATCAGCAGAAAAAGTGCGCAAGTCAGAAAAGCTTATTGATAAATATGAGGATACCTTAGGCACCTTCTTATCAAAGCTCAGTACCCACTCTATAAGTGATAGCGACAGCCGACTTTCTGCTGTGCTGCTTAAGGTAATAGGCGACTTTGAAAGAATATCCGACCATGCTGTAAATATTGTTGAATCTGCAGAGGAGCTAAAAGAAAAGAATATTGACCTAACAGAAGATGCTCGAAAAGAGCTACAGCATATTATTAATGCCGTAGAGGAAATACTTGACCTTTCATACACTGCCTTTATAAACAACGATTACGAAACAGCTATGAAAATAGAGCCACTTGAACAGGTTATTGATGAGCTTAAAGAGTACCTGCGTGATTGCCACATATTAAGACTGCAAAAAGGTGAATGTACTATAGAGGCAGGCTTTGTTTGGTCTGACCTTTTAACAAACCTTGAAAGAACCTCCGACCACTGTTCAAATATTGCACTTTGCATAATAGATGCAAAGGAGCATAATATGAACCACCACGCATCAGGTAAAAAGCTTAAAAAGGACAAGGAGCATTTCGTACAGCAGTACTACGAATACGCCGAAAAATATTCTTTTAAAGATTAAAAACAAGTACACCCTTTACAAACATCCTGAAAATTTACACAAAAATAGCATCTTAAAATTATCTTTTTATAACATATTTTTAGAACATTTTTCACAAGAAAAAAATTTAGTTTAATTTTCTTGACATTGACTCGCTTGAGCATTAAAATTCTATTTGTTAAAAAGTTTATCAACTACAAAAGTAGTAATTGAAGGAGAGATTTATTATGAAGAAACTCTACGAAGGTAAAACAAAAGACGTATACGAGCTTGAAAACGGCAACGTGCTTCTCAAGTTCAAGGATGATTGCACAGGTAAAGACGGCGTTTTTGATCCGGGTGAAAACAGTGTTGGTCTTACAATCGATGGTATTGGTAAGGAAAACCTTAAAACATCAATTTACTACTTTGATATGCTTAAAAAAGCAGGTATCAAAACTCACTATGTAAGTGCTGATATTGAGAATGCAACTATGGAAGTTCTTCCCGGTAAGGTATTCGGCCATGGCCTCGAGGTTATTTGCAGACTTGTTGCAACAGGTAGCTTTATTCGCCGTTACGGTGAGTACATTGAAGACGGTACAGTTCTTGAGGGTGGCTACGTTGAGTGCACATTCAAGAACGACGCTAAGGGCGACCCACTTGTTACAGGTGAAGGCCTTGCAGCGCTCGGTGTTATGAGTCTTGAAATGTTTGAGAGCATGAAGGAACAAACACTTAAAATTACAAAGATTATTGCTGACGACCTTAAGACAATCGGCCTTGACCTTTGGGATATCAAGTTTGAGTTTGGTTACAATAACGGCGAAGTTATTCTTATTGACGAAATAGCTTCAGGTAATATGAGAGTTTACAAGGGCGATACAATTGTTGAACCTGTTGAGCTTACAAAGCTTATTCTTAACAGATAAAACTTTGAAAAGCAATAAATAAGTCCAAGTGGGCTGTAAAAAAACGCAAGTTTTTTTGCACCCCATTTTTAGGGGATAGGAAAAAAAGATGCAGAACGGACAAACTGAGCAAAATCAAGACTTCAGACTTGATTTTGCTTGCCCGAAGGCGTACAAGGGTACGTCGAGCGGCGAAGTTTGTTCGTAGTATAAAACATAATTTTTTCATCAATTTTATATTTC
>JAZSGB010000076.1:0-33811 GCA_045532505.1 Acutalibacteraceae bacterium
TACCTATGATATCATTAATATGAAGGAGGGAAGCGAAGTGCCAAGAAGAGGCCAGATTGCAAAACGTGATGTTTTGCCAGATCCGCTTTACAACTCTAAGCTTGTAACAAGGCTTATTAACAATGTAATGTTAGATGGTAAAAAGGGTGTCGCACAGAGAATTGTTTACGACGCTTTCGATATCATCAAGGAACAGACAGGCAAAGAACCACTTGAGGTTTTTGAAGCAGCAATGGAAAATGTTATGCCTGTATTAGAGGTAAAGGCTCGCCGTATCGGTGGTGCAACATACCAGGTTCCGATCGATGTTCGTCCAGAGAGACGTGAAACACTCGGTCTTCGTTGGATTGCAACATATTCTCGCGCTCGTTCAGAAAGAACAGCTAAGGAAAGACTTGCAAACGAAATTCTTGATGCAACTAACTCAATGGGTGCAGCATTCAAGAAGAAAGAAGATATGCACAAGAATGCTGAAGCTAACAAGGCTTTTGCACATTTCAGATGGTAATTATCTGGAAATTTTAATTTATATTCGGAGGATATTATGCCAAGACAGGTATCTTTAGAGCAGACCAGAAATATTGGTATCATGGCTCACATTGACGCAGGTAAAACAACCACTACAGAGCGTATCCTTTTCTATACAGGTGTTAACCACAAGTTAGGTGAAACTCACGATGGTGCTGCTACAATGGACTGGATGGCACAGGAGCAGGAGAGAGGTATCACTATCACTTCTGCTGCTACCACTTGCTTCTGGAATGGCAACAGAATCAACATCATTGACACTCCCGGTCACGTTGACTTCACAGTTGAGGTTGAGCGTTCACTCAGAGTTCTTGACGGTTCTGTTACAGTTCTTTGTGCAAAGGGTGGTGTTGAGCCACAGTCAGAAACTGTTTGGAGACAGGCTGATAAATACAGAGTTCCACGTATGATCTACATCAACAAGATGGACATCTTGGGCGCAGATTTCTACAACGTTCTCAATATGATTAAGGACCGCCTTAAATGTAATGCGGTTCCGATTCAGCTTCCAATCGGTTCAGAGTCAACCTTTAAAGGAATTATCGACCTTGTTGAAATGAACGCAGTCGTTTACTATGACGATTTGGGTAAGGACATCAGAGTTGAGGAAATTCCTGCTGATATGATGGAACTTGCAGAAAAATATCGTGCTGAGCTCATCGAGCATGTAGCTGAGCAGGATGACGAGCTTATGATGAAGTATTTCGATGGTGAAGAACTCACTATTGACGAAATCAAATCTTGCATCAGAAAAGCTACTATCGCTAACGAGATGGTTCCCATCGTTTGCGGTACTTCTTATAAGAACAAAGGTGTTCAGAAGCTTCTTGACGCTGTTGTAGACTATATGCCTGCACCTACAGATGTTGAAGCTATTAAGGGTATTAACCCTGATACAGAGGAAGAGGAAGTTCGTAACTCTTCTGATAATGAGCCATTTGCAGCTCTTGCTTTCAAGATTGCAACTGACCCATTCGTTGGTAAGCTCTGTTACTTCAGAGTTTACTCAGGTAAAATCGAAACAGGTACATCTGTTTACAACTCTGTAAAAGATGACAACGAGCGTATCGGTAGAATCCTTCAGATGCACGCTAATGACCGTAAGGACATTGACTGCTGCTATGCAGGTGATATTGCTGCAGCTGTTGGTATCAAGAGAACAACAACAGGTGATACCCTTTGCGATAAGAACCACCCAATCATTCTTGAGTCAATGGAATTCCCGGATCCTGTTATCCGTGTTGCTATTGAGCCAAAGACCAAAGCAGGTCAGGAAAAGATGGGTATTGCTCTTGCAAAGCTTGCTGAGGAAGACCCAACCTTCAAGTGCTACACAGATGAGGAAACAGGCCAGACAATCATTGCAGGTATGGGTGAGCTTCACCTTGAAATCATTGTAGACAGACTTCTTCGTGAATTCAGAGTTGAAGCAAACGTAGGTAAGCCACAGGTTGCTTACAGAGAAACAATTACTGCACAGGCTGAAGCAGATACTAAGTTTGCTCGTCAGTCAGGTGGTCACGGTCAGTACGGTCACGTTAAGATTCGTATCGAGCCAAACGAAGGCAAGGGCTACGAGTTTGTTAACGCTATCGTGGGCGGTGCTATTCCTAAGGAGTTCATTGGTCCTGCTGAAGCAGGTATTAAGGGCTCAATGCTTTCAGGTGTTCTTGCAGGCTACAACGTTGTTGACGTTAAGGTTACACTTTACGATGGTTCATACCACGAGGTTGACTCATCAGAAATGGCCTTCAAGACTGCAGGTTCAATGGCTTTCAAAGAGGCTATGCGTAAAGCAGCTCCTGTTCTTATGGAGCCTATTATGAAGGTAACAGTAGTTGTTCCTACAGAATATATCGGTGATGTTCTCGGCGACCTTACTTCCCGTCGTGGTCTCCCACAGGGACAGGAAGACAGAAACGGTGCTGCAGAAATCATTGCTCACGTTCCACTTTCAGAGATGTTCGGTTACGCAACAGACCTTCGTTCCAAAACACAGGGCCGTGGTCAGTACGTAATGGAGCCATACAACTATCAGGCAGTTCCAAGAAACATTGCTGAAAAGATTATGGACGAACGTTCAAAATCATAAATTCTACAGTTTAGTATGTTAATTTGTATTAAACCGAGAATTTTTAAAAAACTATTGAAATAACACGAATTATTTGGTAAGATAATATCGTGCAATTATGCTAAAAACCTATTAAGGAGGAAATTTCCAATGGCAAAACAGAAGTTCGAAAGAACCAAACCACACGTTAATATTGGTACAATCGGTCACGTTGACCACGGTAAGACAACTCTTACAGCTGCTATCACAAAGACACTTTCTCTTAAGGGCTACGCACAGTTCGAAGACTATGCAAACATCGATAAGGCTCCAGAAGAGAGAGAGCGTGGTATCACAATCAACACAGCTCACGTTGAGTACGAGACAGATGCTCGTCACTATGCACACGTTGACTGCCCAGGCCATGCTGACTACATCAAGAACATGATCACTGGTGCTGCTCAGATGGACGGCGCTATCCTCGTTATCGCTGCTACTGATGGTCCTATGGCTCAGACAAAGGAGCACCTTCTCCTTGCTCGTCAGGTTGGCGTTCCATACATCGTTGTATTCCTTAACAAGTGCGACCTCGTTGATGACGAAGAGCTTGTTGAGCTCGTTGAAATGGAAGTTCGTGAGACTCTTTCTGAGTATGACTTCCCAGGCGATGACACACCAATCATCAAGGGTTCTGCATTCCAGGCTCTTGACTCAGCATCAAACGATATCAACGATCCAGTATACGCTCCAATCGTAGAGCTCATGGCTGCTGTTGATAGCTATATCCCAACTCCAGACCGTAAGGCAGACCTTGACTTCCTTATGCCTGTTGAAGACGTATTCACAATCACTGGTCGTGGTACTGTTGCAACCGGTAGAGTTGAGCGTGGTCAGCTTAGAGTTGGCGACGAACTCGAAATCGTTGGTCTTAAAGAAGAAAGCAGCAAGACTGTTTGTACAGGTGTTGAAATGTTCCACAAGCTCCTCGACTATGCAGAGGCTGGTGACAACATCGGTGCTCTTCTTCGTGGTGTTGACCGTAAGGGTATTGAGCGTGGTCAGGTTCTTTGTAAGCCAGGCTCAATCAAGCCTCACACAAAGTTCAAAGGCCAGGTTTACGTTCTTTCTAAGGATGAAGGTGGCCGTCATACACCATTCTTTAACAACTATCGTCCACAGTTCTTCTTCAGAACAACAGACGTTACAGGTACAATCTTCCTTCCAGAAGGCACAGAGATGTGTATGCCTGGTGACAACGTTGAAATGACTGTTGAACTTATCACTCCAATCGCTATCGAAAAGGGTCTCCGTTTCGCTATCCGTGAAGGTGGTAGAACTGTTGGTTCAGGTGCTGTTACAGAGATCATCGAATAATCAATTTTTCAAAAATATAAAAGCGTAATCTTCGGATTACGCTTTTATTTTTTGACGATAATGGTGCAATACTCCGTTTTTTCTCGCTCGCAGTACCTTTGTACAGCATCGCTCGGAAATCCTGTCGTCTTGCACCATCCTTCTAAAAAATTGTAATATTGAGTATATAGTTTATTTATTTTATTGACTTATTATGTAATAAATAGTAAAATAATTTCATAAGTTTTATTATTTAGGAGGCAGTTATGGCAGATTTCTTTTTAAACGAATTCATCGTTAATATCGACGTTGCTATTTATCAGTTTGTCGATAGCATTATGAATCCTGTTTTAGACACAATCTTCACATTTATCACACATCTTGGCGATACACCCGGTATCATTTGGTTTATTATCGGCATTTGTCTTTTGATTCCAAAAAAGACAAGAAAGCTTGGTATTCTCTTGTTTGCAGGTCTCGCAATTTCATCAGTTATTAATAACCTTGTTCTTAAAGAGCTTATTGCAAGACCAAGACCATACAACCTCGACCCTGAGGTTTGGTTAAATGCAGGCTATACATACGAGTGGCCGAGCCTTATTAAGCAGAGCAGCAGCTGGTCATTCCCATCAGGCCACACATCAACATCTATTGGTGCTGCATTTGCACTTTTACTTGCTTGCAGAAAGAAATACCTTGCAGTTGGTATTCCTACATTTATTCTTTCACTTCTTGTAGGCTTCTCAAGAATTTATGTTCATGTTCACTATCCTACAGATGTTATTGCAGGTGCAATTGTTGGCTTAATCGGTGGCGTAATTGCTTGGCTGCTTATTGAAAAGGTATTTATGCCAAAGCTTGTACCTATTGTAGAAAAAAAGCTTAACAAAAAATTCTTTTAATTAAAAATACAAAAGACCTATTCATCTGAATAGGTCTTGATTTTTAGAAGGTGAAAATTATGTATGCTAATCTTTATAATACCCCTAAAATTTATAGTGGCAAAAACTGTGTTTTAGATAATGCGAACATCTTTTCTTCATACGGTAAAAGGTGCATTATTGTAACAAGTAAAACAGGTGCTGTAAAAAGTGGTGCCCTGCAGGATGTTACTACAGCCCTTGACAGCCAAGGTATTGAGTATGTAGTTTTTGATAAAATTACCGAAAATCCTCTTGTTTCTACTGTTATTGAGGGTGGTGCAACAGCACGGGAATTTGGTGCGGATTTTGTTGTTGGTATAGGTGGAGGCTCACCACTTGATGCATCAAAGGCAGTTGCTATTTGCGCTATGAATCCTCAGTATGATATAGACGGACTTTATAACAGAAAAAATCCTTCAAAGGCACTTCCTGTAATACTTGTGGGCACAACAAGCGGAACAGGTAGCGAGGTTACAGGTGTATCTGTTTTAACAAACGATAAAACTATGCAAAAGAAGAGCATAGGTGGTGCAGATTGCTATGGCGCTGTAGCTTTTTGCGATGCAAAATATACACATTCAATGAGCTACAACGTTACAGTAACAACAGCCCTTGATGCCTTTGCACACGCTGTAGAAGGATATTTTTCACCTAAATGTACAGAGTACCCTCGTATGTATGCCGAAATGGCGCTTAAAATCCTTTTTAAGGGGCTTAAGGTGCTTTGGGAAACAAAGTGTATTCCCGACGAAAACACCCGTGAGGAGCTTTATTTAGGTTCTGTATACGCAGGTCTTGAGCTTAACGTTTGTGGAGCAGCATTCCCACACACAGTAGGCTACGTGCTTACAGAGGAATTTTCAATTCCACACGGTAAAGCCTGCACAGCATTAATGCCTTTGTTTATTCAAAAAGCAAAGCGAGAGGATGCAGAAAAATTCCACAGCTTTTTAAGATGTGTAGGTGCAAATGAGGCAGAGCTTGTTGAGGTTGTTAAAAAGCTTACCGATGTTAAAATTGAAGCAACAGATGAGCAAATTGAGGAATGGTGCTCACGCTGGAAAAACGGTAACAAAAACTTTGATAACAGCCCCGGTGGCTTTGACTATAAGCAAGCAGAGAAAGCAATTAAGAGCTTGAGATAATTAAAAGGATTCGGATTAAGTTCCGAATCCTTTTTGTATCCAAATAATAATAATAAATAAACAGGATAAAACAATAAAAAAAGTGAGCAGAAAAAGACTTTTAAGGTAATGTGATTTTGGAAGATTAAAACCATTGAGTAGAAAAGTAATGATAAGGTTTGCTGCTGAAAGCATATGGATTTCTTCTATATATATGTTTTTTCCAATAAAAGCTCCAATAAACCATACTAATATTAAAAGTCCTGTCGTTATATAGGAAACAAGGCCGAAAATAGAGATATTATATGGCTTTTCATTCTCTGTTTTGAAAATACCTTGATAATAATGTTGAGGAATAAGTATTCTCGCTAAAACATTATTGTGGATTTTTACATTCTTTTTTATTTTCGAATCTGCGTAACAAAATGAAGCAGAACGAGCAAAAAATAATGAAAAGAATATTAAAATTATTATTTCCATGATTTAAATTACCTTTTACGCATTATTTTACTGCTTTTTTATTAACACACTTGCCAAGGCAATTGCTGTTACACCTGCAACAAGCTTGCCTACAACAACAGCAACAATATGCTCTGCATTGTATGAAAGGGTAAAAGCAAGGTGGTCGCCAAAAACAAATGCAGCAGAAACGGCAAAGGCAAGGTTTATAACTCTGCCTTTTTTGTTCATTCTATCGGCGCTTTCCAATGTTGCAATTGAGTTTGCAAGGGTGGCAACTAAGCCGATAACGGATGTTTCATCAAGCTCCATTTTTTTACCTAATGCAGATAAGGGCTTTTTAAGAAGCTTTGAAATAATAGCAATAAGTGGGAATGTACCTGCAAGGGTAATACATATTGTGAAAACGATGCCTGCACTTTCCATAAGTGGGGCAGTATTTTCTAAAATAACCTTGCCTGTTAATGTTTGGAAAATGCCTAAAGCTAAGCCACAGGTGATTAATATTGAAATGAATTTTCCGAAAACGGAAAAAACCTTGATTGTTGCTTTTGGGAATTTTAAAAGACCGATTATAATTATAATTGAAATTACAAGGGCAGGAATAAGGTTGATGAGCACCTTAAGAGGGGATATACCCATTGTAAGACCTGAAACAAAGCAGCCTATGGGGATTGTGCTTATACCACACAAAAGACCTAAAAGCACGTCATCGTGGTTTTCTTTTTTAGCAGAGCGAAGGGCAACCGGTATTGTAAATGAAATTGTTGCACCAAGCATAGAGGCAACACACAAACCATGGAATGCACCTAAGATAGGGTCGGTAGCAACAGAGTCTGCAAGGGCAGCGCCACCCATATCGTTGGCAATAAGTATACCTGCAATTGCACTTGCATCAAAGCCACACACCTTTGCTATAGGTGATATTACGGGCAGCAGTAAATCTGCCAAAACAGGGGCAATGGTCATCATACCAAGCATTGAAAGGGAAAGGGGACCTAATGTCATTAAGCCTTTTTCGAATTCATCACCTAATTTTAAACGGTTACCAAATACTTTATCTAATGCACCGATTATGGCAAAAATAGCCATAACAGTAGCAAGTGCCTGTGCCAAAAAACCACATCCTAAAAAATACTTTCTATATTATACAAATAAAGGATGTGAAAATCAAGGTGATTATTCCTCGATTCGGGTGAAAAGTGGTTTTTCGGGCAGATTGGTAACACAAAGGGTGTTTTTATCTACTATGGTAAAATCATATTCAAATCTGTTATTGGGAAGGTTATCAACATCGCACAGGTAGATATATTCATCCACCGGGTCGCCATTGTCATCAAAATCAAAGAATGAGTAAAAATCAGTGAAAATTTCTTTGCCGTTAACTTTAAGGGTTGCGTAACCGGTTTGGGTATTTAAGGTCAACACAGCATCACCCTTATCCTCGCAGAATAAGTGTCCGCTATCGTTGGCTACAAAGGATACTGTTTTTGGAGCATTAAAATGCTCATACACCTTACTCATATCAATTTCAGGTGCACCCTTGGAATCGTAGAGTGCTAAATAAGCAAATATATGAGGAAATTTTTTCTTAATGCTTGATGCATAGTAAGAACCGTCCTCAGGCTCCCAATATTCCATTACTTTATAGCTGCCATCTTCATTTATTTCAAAGGTGATAGCGCACGGACACCACCCACCACCGTATTGCTCAACAATACCCAATGGGTTATCAATTGCATACTCCTCATAAGATACCTGCAGGTATACGGTAATCTGATTGCCTTTTCTCTGCTTGCAGTAGGTTGAGTGAGCTTCGGCAGAAAAAATATCTCGCTCGGATTCATTGTAGGAGTTGTGCTCTATAATTGCCTGTGATACAGCAGTGTCTAAATCAAATTCTTTTCCGTTTACGGTGCCTGCAAAAATACCTACCAAGGATATTACAACTATGCTTGCAACTATAATCCAAAAAACAGGCTTTTTGTATATGGGAAGTCTTTTTTTCTCAGTAGAATCGGTACTCATATTGTATGCTCCTTTCTGAATGCAAGAGTTTTATGTGTAAATTCAGTTTAGAGTAAGCAGATGCTATTGTCAATGCAAAGAAAGTATTCTTTACTTAACCTTTATTTTTTGTAAATTACATCTTAATAAAGGGTAAGAGATTATTGTAGCGATTAGCTTTTGGCAAATAGCGATTACAATTAAAAATTCAAAATGAAAAATTTCGGGGCTACGCCGTAATTTTAAGCTTCGAAAAACGGCTGTTGTAATCTGCGAAGCTTTACAATGTTCGGAAGCAAAGCTTCCCCGAAATTCCTAATTCCATATTCCTAATACCTAATTAAAAAAAGAAGTCTCACTCGTGAGACTTCTTTTGTTAGTTATTTCTTCTTAATCTTATTAAGCATTGCGTTTACTTCGAGAATTTGTTCCTTTGAGAACTTGTTACCTGTCATCATAAATGTACGCTTAATTGTAAAGCCCTTGACCATACCGAGTAAGGATTCGAGCATGCTTTTGCTAATTTTGCCGAAGCTAAAGCCCATAACCTCAGGCTTACCATCCTTTGTTCCTTGCGACATAACATTCTTAAACATAAGCAGAACCTTTACAAGGGCAATTTTACCCTTAAAGCTTTTCATTATATCGCCAATGGTATCATTAATTGAGTAGTAGCCTACAGGTGTGGTAATTTCAAACCAGTTAATAACCTGGTTTTCTTCCTTCATTATATACTCTTCGTTTGGTGTATCAACCTTGTTTATTGTGGCAGTGTCTGAAAGCTCACCTGCTCTTGCTTCAATTGTAGATGTGCCTTCATTTTTAACCTCAAAGTAGAAGAACGGGAAATCACCCTTAGCCTGCTTGCCAACGCTTGCACCGTTAACAAAAAGCTCAACCTCAGGGCAGTTAGAGTATACAGTTACCTTTGTAACATCCTCAACTCTGTCAACATAGCGCTTTGAGCAGATGTGAACCATTGGCTCAGGGTTAAGCCAAGCCTTGTATGCGTAGAAGGAGTCTTTTTTGTACTCACGGTCAAAGGTTACAAGACCCTTGTGGTTCATACCGTTTTCGCCACCCTCTGCACGGGCATCGGCAGCAAAGTCAAACATATTCCAAACGTGTGTTGCCCAAATATACGGCCTTACTGCAATTTGCTTAATAAGCTCCTCGTGGTAGTAGCTCTGGTATTCCTCGGTGTAGTCGCCCTGGGTAGGTGTTGAGGTGTGCCAGTTAAGAGCCTCGCAGCCGTACTCACTTAAGCCAATAGGCTTGTTTGGATATTTCTTATGAAAATCATCAAACCATTTACCGTTCATATCTGTTGTGCCACCGTACCAGCCAAAATAGTGGTTGTATGAAAGCACATCGCTGATGTGAACATACTCATTATCCATTGAGCACATTGTAACTGTTGCTATGGTTGTAAGTCTTGTAGGGTCCATTTTGTGCACAAGCTCGTTAAGGTCCTTGTGGTTTTTTATAAGGTGAGGGTCATCTGCACCTGCAATGGTAATTTCGTTTGAAAGACCCCAGAAGCATATAGATGCGTGGTTGTAGTTTTGTGCAACAAGCTCTGTCATTTGGCTTATGGTATTATCGTATCCACCGTGCATATGGCGTGAAATGTATGGGATTTCTGCCCAAATAACAAGGCCCTTTTCATCGCAAAGGTCATAAAACTCCTGTGCGTGCTGGTAGTGAGCAAGTCGAATTGTGTTTGCACCAACCTCACAAATAAGCTCTATATCTCTTTGGTGGTCCTCTAAGGAGAGGGCGTTACCCTTGTTGGGGTAATCCTGGTGGCGTGAAACACCACGCAGAGGGTATTCCTTACCATTGAGTATAAAGCCTTTTTCAGGGTCAACGCTAAAGTAACGGCAGCCGAAACGGTTACATACCTCATCAATTTCTTCACCGTCTTTTATAAGTGTTGCCTCTAAGCAGTAAAGGTATGGGTCCTTAATACCGTTCCAAAGGTGAGCGTTTTCTATAGTTAAAACAGCCTCTGTGCTTTGAGCATCAACGGTAGCCGATTTAATAACCTCTTCACCCTCATAAATTTTATATTCAACCTTTGCACCTGCAGGGTTTTTAACGTATGTTTTAACAGTAACCTCTGCATTTTCACCCTTTACAACAGGTGTAATCTGTAAGCCGGGTGCACCAAAATATTCAAGGTCAAAGTGTGTAGCAGGTACATTTATAAGCTTTACTGAACGGTAAATACCACCGTAGAAGGTAAAGTCTGCTACCTGTGGGTAAATTTCTTCGTTTGGTGAGTTATCTGCAGCAACAACAATAATGTTGCTTTCACGAATATCAGCGTTTGGTATAAGCACTCTGAAGCGAGAATAACCACCGTGGTGAACTGCAAGTGATGTACCGTTCCAAAAAACCTCTGCAGATGAGTTAACGGCATCAAACTCAAGGTAGTTTTCTTCGCCTGTAAGTTCATCCTTATCAATTACTTTAACATAGTAGCATTTTTTTCTTAAATAATCTCCACCACCGTCCTGACCATCTGTGCCGTTCCATGTGTGGGGAAGGCTTAAGGTTTCCCAATCAGCAGGGAGCGTAGCAGGAGCCTGTGTGGCTGTGCTTGAAAAAAGCCAGTTGTCATTAATAACCTTAATGTTCCTCATGATTATAACCTCTTTCTTTTTGATAATTTCTGTCTTAAATTTCTTGATGGTGAGAATAAAACAATAAGAGGGAAGAATTCCAGTCTTCCGAAAAGCATATCAAAAATAAAAACGATTTTTGAAAATGCATTAAAGCCACTAAAGTTAGATGACGGTCCGCCTACAACAGCTGTTGAATTAGGGTCAACTATTTTAGGGCCAAGGTTAGGACCTATATTGTTTAACGTTGAAAGAACACTTGTTATGTTGGTTGTTGTATCACCTTTATCAAAGGAAATAAGTAACAACGACAAACAGAATATTGCTACATATACAATAAAGAATGCCATTGTACCACGGATTGTTTCATCCTTAACGCGAGCACCCTCGTACTTTATAACCCTAACATTTCTTGGGTGTGAAATTGTGCGTAACTCTTTTGCAGCGTACTTTACAAGTAAAACAACTCGTGAAACCTTAAAGCCACCACCGGTGCTTCCTGCACAGGCGCCTATGCACATAAGCATAATAAGAATTGTTCTGCTAAGCTCAGGCCATTGATTAAAATCTATTGTGGAGTAGCCTGTTGTTGTCATTATCGAGCTTGCCTGAAAGGCAGCGTGCCTGATAGCATCACCAACGTTGCTGAATTGATTGCTTATATTTATTGAAATAAGTACAATGGATGCAATGAGAATGCCAATATATGTCCACAGCTCTTCACTTTTGAAAACATCACTGAAGCGTTTAAGTAAAAGTAAGAAATATAGGTTGAAGTTAATGCCGAAAAGAGTCATAAACACGGTTATAACAATCTGACAATAAGGGGAGTAAGAGGCAATACTGTCGTTGAGTATACCAAAACCACCTGTGCCTGCTGCACCGAAAGCGTGTGTAACGCTACCAAAAAGGGACATACCACCAAGCTTTAAAAGTACAATACAAATAACTGTAAGAACAAAGTATATAAGGTAAAGTATACGGGCTGTTTTGTTGGATTTTGGTACAAGCTTCCCTACGCTTGGGCCGGGGCTTTCTGCCTTCATAAGGTGAAGGTCTCCACCACCACCTGCAAGTGGCAGTACAGCCATAACAAATACAAGCACGCCCATACCACCAATCCAATGGGTAAAGCTTCTCCAAAATAGAAGCGATTTGCTCATCGCCTCAATATCGGAGAGTATACTTGCACCTGTTGTTGTAAAGCCTGAAACTGTTTCAAAAAGTGCATCTATGAAATTTGGAATTTCTCCACTTATGAAAAAAGGGAGAGCGCCGAAAAGGCTGAGAACAATCCAGCCCAGCGCAACAATTACAAGTCCGTCGCGGGCGTATATGGTTTTATCTTTTGGTTTAAACCAGGAAAGAACAGTTCCACCAATACCTAATAGAACAATAGTAGTTAGAAATGCGTGGTATGTGGTTCTTTCATCATATATGTGTGCAATAATGTACGGCAAAATCAGAAGAATGCCTTCGCAAAACATCAGAATGCCTAACACATATGCAATCATTCTTTTGTTCATATTTTTTTATTTCACTCCAAAATATCATCAAGTCTTGAAAGGCGCTCTGTAGAGGTTACAACAACAACGGTATCACCTGCACGGAGTGAGTCGGAGCCCTTGGGGATTATAACCTTTTTGCCTCTTGTGATTGAACCTAAAAGTACATTTCTTCGTATATTCAGCTCACTAAGGGTTTTGCCTATAAGTGCGCTGCCCTCGTGCACTTCAAACTCAATTGCTTCTACCTTGTTGTTTATAATTCGGGTAAGCTGTTGAACATCGGTTCTTTCGTTGCCCGACTGTATTGCACGAACATTTTTTATAATAATGTTTGCAGTTGTAAATTTTGGATAAACCACGCTGTCAATGTTAAGTGTTTTTATAACCTCTCTGAATAATGTGTGGTTTACCTTTGTAATGGTTTTTATTTTTGGCGAAACATTTTTTGCGAAGAGCGAAAGCACAATGTTTTCCTCATCGATGCCTGTAAGGCAAATAAAAGCATCAGCCTCTAAAAGTCCTTCTTCAAGTAAAAGTGAACGGTTTGTGCCGTCGCCGTGTACTATATTAATTTTAGGGAACATTTCGCTTAAGGTTTTTGCTTTTTCTAAATCTTTTTCGACTATAGTTGTGTTTACGTTTATGTGGCTTAATGAATTTGCAAGGTACATTGCAATCATTCCACCACCTATAATCATAATATTCTTAATACCATGAGCTCTTAAGCCTATTTGCTTAAAAAATTCAGGAGCTGTAGCTGTAGGTGTAAGCACAGCAATGGTATCGTTTTCTTCAATAACAAAATCACCTGTGGGGATGAATATATCATCGCCTCTTTCAACGGCACAAGCGAGTGCCTGTGTTTTAAGCCTTGAGAAGGAGTCTTTTATAGCCTTATCTGTAAGTGAACAGTTTTTGTTTGCTACAAAGCTGAGAATATCTACCTGGTCGTGGCCGAAAAAGGTAACGTTACGTGCGATGGGGAACTTAAGTATGCGTTGTATTTCAGCGGCAGCCTCTTTTTCGGGGTTAACTGCCATAGTAAGGCCAAGGCTATCCTTAATTATTTTTAAGTCGTTGCTGTATTCAAGGTTTCTTACACGTGCAATTGTGTTTTGGGCACCTAAGTTTTTTGCAAGTAAGCAGGTTATGATGTTAAGCTCATCGCTGCCTGTAAGAGCAATAAGCATATCACAGGTGTCAATACCTGCACCTATAAGCGTTTTAGAAACGGCACCGTTACCGATTACACCAATAACATCAATATCCTGTAAGGTGTCGTTAACGACACCTTCATCAATATCGATGATTGTAACATCGTGATTTTCTTGTGTAAGCTGTTCTGCAACAGTGTAGCCAACCTTGCCTATGCCTACAACAATTATGTTCATTTATATTCCGCCTTTCGACAAAATCTATTTTTAAAATATAGGATTTGTTAAACACATCCATCCTACATTATAGTATAACAATTATATTAAAGCAAGAAAATCATTATGTAAAACTGCTACAAATGATACAGAAAATTTTGTCTATTTTTAAAAACATCCGGTTGCTTTTGTGTTGAATGCTGTCGTTTTTTGTGGTATTATTAGAGTAGAATTTAATTAAGCTTTTTTGTGGAAAAGAGATAATAAATGATGGGAAAAATAAAAAAATTAACAGCAATGCTTATGGTGGTAGCTGTAATATACCTTACAGTAGTAAGTGCCGTTGCTGCAGTTGACCACAACGGTAACGGTGGTTTAAAGGTAATAAACTATGCAGACGGCTTGTTGCTTACCTGGGATAAGGTGCCCGGCGCAAAGGGCTACAGAGTAAACAAGCTTGACCCTATTACGGGTAAATGGAGCCTTGTTATAGGTGTAAAAAATAATAAATATCAAGACCAAAGGGTAAATAACGGGCTTGAGTATACATATAAAATCAGCTATATAAATGCTGAAAATAAAATTATTACATTTAATAAAACAGAAAAGCTACGTTGCCTTAAAGCTCCTAAAATCACACTATCGTGCACACCAAACAGTGTTATGGTGGTGTGGGATACCTTTTCAACAGCAGCCCAGTACAGGGTTTACCGTAAAACGGTAGGGGATACGCAGTGGCAATGCATTAAGGTAGTAAACAATAAAAATCAAAACTACATAATGGACTATAAGGTGAAGCAGGGGCAAAGCTACACCTATACCATAAAGCAGGTTAACGGAAATAATTTGGGTAGCTACAATGTTGCAGGCTTTACTACCCAATATATTAAAGCGCCCACAATAGGTTCAAAGCACTCGCCAAAGGGCGTTGTGCTTAATTGGACTAATTTAAACAGCAAATACTCTTATATAATAGACCATCGCTCACAAACAAACCCGAGTTGGAAAACAGTTGCAACCGTAAACGGAAAGGGTACCTATACCTGCCCGTATAATAAAATAGATTTTGGCGTTGTAAACTATTTTAGGGTAAGGGTTAAAAATTCAAATATGGTGTCGTATTCTACATCTGTTAACGGTATAGACCCCAATAAACCAATGGTAGCACTCACCTACGATGATGGCCCTCACGCTACAGTAACAAATAGCATTGTAGGTACATTAAAGCAATATAATGCAAGGGCAACCTTCTTCGTTGTAGGTAATAGGGTAAGCTCCTATAAAACAGCCCTTAAAAATGCATATAATTCAGGGTGTGAAATAGCTAACCATTCAAATGACCACTATATTCTTACAAGGTATAAGGCAGCTACAATTAAAGCGCAAATAGATTCGGCCAACAAAGCCGTAAAATCAGTTACAGGCAAAGCGCCTACACTTGTAAGGGCGCCGGGTGGCAGTATAAACTCTACTGTTAAAGCGACGGTAAAATATCCGTTAATACAGTGGTCAGTAGATACATTGGATTGGAAAACACGTAAAGCAAGCTCGGTTGTTGCTTCTGTGAAAAGCAGCACAAGGGATGGCTCAATAATATTAATGCACGATTTGTATCAATCTACGGCAGATGCCACAAAGGTAATTGTGCCATGGTTAAAAGCCAACGGCTACCAAATGGTAACGGTAACAGAGCTTTTGCAAATAAGGGGCTACGATATGAAGCCCGGCGAGGTTTACTATAACGGATATAAGAAATAACAAAAATGGTCTTGTGAAAATTCGCAAGACCATTTTTTGAGCAATAGATTATTTTTTTGATTCTTTTTTAGGCTTGAATTTTTTTATAATAACTGCGCCTGCGATAATACAGGCAATACCAACAATAATCTGAAATCCTGTTACAATAATGGCAAAACCTGTTGCTCCGTATGTGGGCATATAAGAGTTAATAACAGAGGATATTTTTGCAAAAGATGATAGTGAAAAGGCACAGGTTAAAACCTTGTAAATACCATATATTATGAGCAAAATGCCACTGAGCCACCCATGTTTTTTAAAAAAGATTGGAAAATTTATTGTAAGGCTGTCAGATATTTTATCAACAAAATTGATACATTTTTCTGATAAAGTTACTTTACCTTTAGTTTCAAAATTTATGAACTCATCTTTTGTTTCATCTAAAAGAAAATCTACGGATACACCAAAGGTTTCGGCTAAAGCCTTTAGCTTTGTAACCTCGGGCAGAGCCTCTCCGGTCTCCCATTTGCTTACTGCTTGGCGAGAAACACCGATTTTTTCTGCCAAGCCTTCCTGAGAAAGCCCATTCTTCTTACGGTAAATCATAATCTTTTCGTGTAGCTTCATATGTATATCTCCTTTTATGGGGTAGGGGTTATTTACAAACCCAATATAACATATATGCTGAAGAGTTTTCAATAAAGCAAACCTTGAAAAAGCGCAACCAATGGTTGCAAATTCAGAAAAACAGAGCTTTTTGTAAATATAAGCCAAATAGACCACAAAATTTTTTCTGCGTGATTTTGTGAAAAATGTTAAATTGAACTTGATTTTATAAAGCGTTTAGATTATAATCCTATATACAATTGTTTTTTGCAATCGTATTGTAGCAAACAAAAAGTACATATTTCGGGGTGTGGCTCAGTTTGGTAGAGTGCGACCTTCGGGACGAAGATTTTTTCGCAAGAAAAAACGTCCAACTAACAATTTAATATCTATTTCGGGGTGTGGCTCAGTTTGGTAGAGCGCTTCGTTCGGGACGAAGAAGTCGGGTGTTCGAATCACCTCACTCCGACCAAAAATAGCAGATAGGTTTTTGCCTACCTGCTATTTTTTTTGTTAAAATAAGAATTAGTGCGTGATATTCGCTAACAAAACCGTAGTATATGGTTGAGGCAGAAAGGATGGTGTTACATTGGAAGATAGTAAAATAGTTGAACTATTCTATGAACGCTCAGAACAAGCAATCATTGAACTATCAAGAAAATACGGCGGGCTCTGCAAGAAAATTGCTAAAAACATATTAGGGAATGATCTTGATGCTGAAGAATGTGTAAACGATGCGTACCTAGGGGTATGGAATACAGTACCGCCTCAAAATCCAAATCCTTTAATTACCTATGTTTGCAAAATTGTACGAAATACTGCGGTTAAAAAATATCATAATAATACGGCAATCAAACGAAACACATCCTATGATGTATCGTTGGATGAACTTGAAAACTGCTTTTGTGAACTTAATACTGCCGAAGATGAGTGCAATTTAAAATTACTTTCAGAAGAAATTGATAATTTCCTTAATACCCTTGATAGAGAAAATAGGGTTATATTTGTGAGAAGATACTGGTATGCAGATTCAATAACAGATATAGCAGAAAGAGTTTCATTGAGCAGTCATAATGTTACAGCTCGTCTCTATCGCATAAGAGAAAATCTAAAAAAATATTTAAAGAAGGTAGGTTATGACATATGAAGCGTGAAGATATTTCAAAAGTGATAGGAAATATAAATGAAAAACACATTTTAGAAGCTGAAAATTACACTTCAACAGGAAAACAATATAGTATTAAGTCCATTTTTATGAAAGCTCCTGTTGCTGCTTGTTTAATCTTGTTTTTATTAGTTGGAACGGTTGCTTATGCAGCGTATGAAGCTTATGAATGGTCAACGTCCATATTATTTGAAGACGGAACGAAAGTTGAAGTTGTAGAAAATGCAACATTTAAAGAAATTCCTGACAGCGCACCAAAAACTGAAAGAACAGAAGATGACATAGGATATATTCTAATGTCTCACACAGAAATGGAAGAAACTCTTGGGTTTAATATTTTGAGTTATGATAAGGCTACCTCCTATGATATTATCTACAGAACAATGCAAAATGACGATGGAACGATTGGAAGAATTGACTTATGGTGGGCAGATTTCTTAGAGATAAGTGAAGAAAAGCGAATAACACTTAATATTTCGATGCTTAATAAAGGTGCAGATGAAGGATTTATTTTAGCATTCGAAGAAGGTCAGGATGCAGCAGGTGGTAAAAAACTTGAAAATATAGTAACTCTTGAATCACTTGATACAAAAATTGTTGTGTATAAAACAGGCTCGCACGACAATAAGATTACAATGACATTTGTCCACGACAATGTGTTATATCAGTTTGGAGGATATAATTTCACGGAAAGTGAAATGCTTTCTGTGATAGAACAAATGAAATAAATTCCAATTTGAAGAACTGAACATATAAAAACCAACGAGCAGACTTTATCGGTCTGCTCGTCTTTCTTTGTATTATGCAGTAAAATTTTTTACATACTTTGCTCTTGTTTTAGCCTTTCCTTTTCTGCCTGAAATTCGGCTTTCATTTCCGTTATTATTTCCTCAAGGAGTGTTTCACATTGTTTTATTGCTTTAGTTATTGATTGGTGATATAATAATCTTAATCAATGAAAAGTTAACAAAGGAGAATGCTCTATGAAAAAAATTTTATTTGGAATAGCGTTAATACTGTTTGGGCTTTATTGTTTTTATGTATCTGTTGAAGCAGATTGGGCATTTATCTCAATTTTAGGTTTATTGGTTCCTATTGTTGGTCTTGCTTTCGCAATTATTGGTTTTGCAGAAAAGGGAGAATAATTATATGAAAAAGATGGTGGCATTAGTTTCAGCTTTGGTTTGTGTTCTTGTTCTGGTGGGTTGCAAAAATGTAAAGCAAGAGCAGGTATCAACATATACTTTCCGTGGCGAGCATGAATACTTTGTAATTTCAAATGGCTCAATTGTTTTTAGTGATACGGAAGAAGTGTTTCAGGGTGGATATCTGGAAACAACACAATCTGACTTTTTTGAAGATGTCGCATCCTATTCTACTACTTTTTATACGATTACAAACGGTAAACGAAAAACTATCTTGTCCGATAGAGTGATTGACCAAACAGGTGGTTCGGTCGATGTTAACGGTGAGCTTGGAAGTGTATCAGGGGAAGATGTTGTTTTCGGAAATAAAATTTCGAACATAGATGAATTGAAAGAAAATCTATGGTTTGAACTTAAAACTACAGATTTGAATGGTGAGGATAATGTATATCAAATCCAACTCATAGTAACTGAGTAAAATTCAATTTGTCGAACTAAAACACAAAGAGTTGACTCAAAAAGTCAGCTCTTTTCTTTTAATTATGCAGTAAAGTTTTTCGTATCAATGTAATTGTGGAAATGTTGTGGAATGTATGGTATAATGGGGTTGGTGGATGGTGCTACTTTGACCTGTGCGTTAACATTTTTTTGGATGAATAAACAATAAAAACCAAGTAGAGATTTCGGTCTTCTACTTGGTTTTTGCGTATTAAATTATATATTTCGTTAGTCTACAGTAAATGTTAATTCTATAGGCTCTGAATAAAGGTGGTAGGCGCTTTCTGCTGTTACGGTGAGAGTGTAGGCTTTGCCGGACTGAAGAGTGTCTTTTGAAACGGTTAAGCCCTGAGTATCAATATCGTCAATGATGTAATAATCAGAAATTTTGTTGTCTTTATATATTTCCTTTCCGTTTTCATCGCTTATTGATATTTTATATTCGTGAACAATAAAGCCATCAGGCATATTTGCGTGAGTAAATGAAATTCTGTAATCTCCGTTTTCATCAAGCCTTGCTGAAGCTTCAGAGTCATCGGCGAAAACGGGAACTTCATCGTTGGCTTTCATATTTTTATATGTGTATGGGAAGCTTTCTTGTTCATTGATGTTTTCAATATAATAATCACAGAAAAATGTATCAGACAAAAGGTCATAGCCTCTCACACGAACGCTTCCGTCATTATCAGCTTCAACCACACAGAATTGTGCTGCGTCCTCGTATCCTTCGGGATGCTGACCTACAATATAATTTTTATCAAGCTCAAACCGAGCCATTGCACCCACACCAACAGAGGTATAGGTTGTCTGGTTAATACTTCTCGGGTCATTAAGGGGGAAATGGGAGTGACCTGAGAAATTAATTACCTTATTGTGACCTGCAAACACAGGGTTGAGCTGAGGAGTGCACCATATTGTGCTTCCGTAAACCGTTCCGAAAGGGTGAGGGTGTTGGAAAACAAAAACAGGTTTGTTTTCTGCTGTTTCTTCTGCCTTATGTATTTCATCGCTGAGCCATTTCAGGCTCTTGGGTGTGAAGGTCCATTCGGTCAAAGAACGCTCACCTGAAAAACCAATAAAAGTAAAACCATTTATTTCGGTAACTGTGTTTAAATCATGTGGAAAATACTTTTCAAAAATTTCTTTATAGTTTTCGTGTTTGAATTCGTGATTACCGTTTACATTGATGCAAACAGTGTCCTCACGGACATGCTCTTTGAGAGTGTCGGTAAAGGCTTTATAGTCTTCTTCATTACCGATGCTTGAAAAATCTCCAAGACCGAAAAATGCATCAACGCCCTCATAAACCTCGTCGTTATCAAAGAGCTTATATGCAGTATCAATTGCATCAGCAACATTTTCGTTTTCGTTATGAGTATCTGTAAAAACAATGAATCTGACTGCAGGTGTAAAATCTTCGGGAGTTTGGGGGAGTACTTCGGTTACATTACCTCTTGAAATCTGCACCGCACCCCAACCTAATGTTACAATACAGCATAAAGCAACAAACCCAAGAATACAGCCTAAGGTTATACCGAATATTTTACCGATTTTTTTCAAAACCTTTTTCACAAATTATCACCTGTCTTTCATTGTAATCTAATAATATACTTTTGCAAAAATAGTGTCAATAGCTCGGTAGTGCAGTTTTTACTATGTGGTTGAGTTTTTGATATGTATTAAACTGTGGAAATGTGGTGGAAGGTATGGTATAATGAGTTTGATGAATGAGAATTTATATATAAGCAAATGTTGATTATAGAACAGGACGAGAAGTAATGGCAAAATTAGAGTAGGTTCTTAACGGCGATTTCGGACAGATTCTAAAGACAATTGAAAACGGAATATTGAATGGCAGTATGTCGGCATCACTTGAAGATTCAAGCGATATTATTGATGGTGATGCAAGGTGTAGTGTTAAGCCGTCGCTAACTTATAGCCATGCTGGTGGTAACCGAGTAAGTATGAATGTTACATTGTTTCAGAATGCTAATGGACCGATTTATCTGTTCTTTTCTTTTATTGCTTTAGTTGTTGATTGGTGCTATAATCAACTCGACAAACTTGAATTTGTAGAATTAGATTAACTTGATTTTATCTATAAAAATCGTAATTATAAAGTGAAGTGTTTGTAATATGAAAGATAAAGATTACTTTTTAAGTAAGGCACAGGAGAATTTTCCCGAACTCAAATTTACTGTTCTTACTCCTGACATAAATGAATTTATCGGTTCAAACGGGGACAGTATTCTTCTTGACCTTGGGGAACATGCGGTGGGACATTTCTCCTTCACTTTTGATAAAGTTAATGTTTTTGTTGATGCTCCTGTTCGTTTGATTATTAAGTTCGGTGAAGATATGAGAGAAATAAATAACGATTTTTCTCAATACAACGGCGTACTTTCAAAAACTTGGTTGCAGGAGGAAGTCATCAATCTCGATTTTCCGCAGAAAATAACTATGCCAAGAAGGTACGCTTGCAGATACATAAAAATAACGGTAGATAGAACTCCCCGACCAATAAGACTCTTTGATTTCAGCTTCCGTGCATCAACAAGTGCCGATGTATCTGTGCTGAAATCTGCGAACACGGAAGATGCTTTGCTTAATAGAATTGACCATGTTGCAACAAACACTCTCAAGGAATGTATGCAGACCTTCTTTGAGGATGGTCCCAAGCGTGACCGCCGTCTTTGGATTGGTGATCTTCGTCTTGAAGCCCTTGCAAATTATTATACATTTAATAATATTGAAATTGTAAAAAGATGTTTATATCTTTTTGCCGCAGGTGGGTGCAATAATCTCGGTTTCTTGCCGTCCTTTGTTTATGAAACGCCTTACTACCATTCCGGAGCAACTCATATTGAGGACTATGCACTTCTATATGTTGTAAGTGTATGCGATTACTTTGAGCATATAGGGGATAGGGATGTTGTAAATGACCTTATAGGAATTTGCAAATCACAGCTTGCAAGCTTCAAAGCTACCCTTGACAAAAATCTGATTGTAACAAATCAGGAGGGTTGGTTTGCTTTTATTGACTGGTGTCCCGGTCTTGAATGTCTGACTGCTTTGCAGGGTGTATATCTTTATACACTTGAAAAGTTTTCTCAATTGTTAAAAATAATCGGTGACGAAGAATATGAAAAATATTGTTCTCTCGTTTCCGAAGTTCGTAGTGTCTCCAAAAAATATCTTTATAATGAAAATACACAGGTATTTGTAAATGATTTTGATAAAGGGCAGTTCAGCGTTCATTCTCAGGTTTGGATGATATTGGGCGGTGTGATAACCGGAGAAGAAGCAAAGCAACTTCTTCTTTCCTGCCTTGATAACAAGGATTTCAAGCAACCCGTTACACCCTATATGCGCCACTATGTTATTGAAGCTATGCTAAAGCTTGATATGAAGGACGAAGCAGTACAATACTTGAAAAATTTCTGGGGTGGTATGGTTGAGCTTGGTGCAGATACCTTCTGGGAAGCATATATTCCCGATGACCTTGATTTCTCGCCGTACAATGACAGAATGATAAACAGTCTTTGCCATGCATGGAGCTGTACGCCATCATATTTCATTCGTAAATATGGGTTGTAATTTGAGAGGTCTTATAATAACGAATTCCAATTTGTCGAACTAAAAAGTACAGGAGCTGACATTTTCAGTCAGCTCCTTTCTTTGTATTATGCAGTAAAATTTTTACATTGGCAAAGGAAAATAGAGTAGGTGGGCAAAGGCATTTGTAGGTGCTTTTGTTGACACAAATTGTACATTGTTTTATAATTAAATTAAATTTTCGGTTAACTTTTTAAAATCTTTCCTATTATGATTACGGAGATGATAAAAATGAAAAAATTTATTTTTACAGTACCGCGTCAGAAATCTGAAAATCTTTATAAAGCGGTATATAAAAGTGCAAACAGTAAAAAGTTAGAAAACAATATTTCCGCACGTTTTCCTTTAATTCCCGTAATTGATTCTTATTGCAAGGATAACGATTTTATAGAAATTATTGCTTTGATCGCTTCCCAAAAAGATAACATTAGTGAAGCTCATGATATCTGCGAAGATAATCTCAGATTGTTCTGCGAAGATTTGAATGAAATATGTTATTCAAAAGGACTTACATGTACCATTAAAAATATTATTGTACCATTCAATGAAACTTTGGAAACGCATCTCGAAACATATTACAATATTATTAAAGAAATAGAAGACAATGATACTATTTTTGCCGATATTACTTATGGTTCAAAGCCTATTCCGATTGTTGAAATGATGGCTCTTGGCTTCTGCACAAAAAACAAAAACAATGTTATGGTTGAATGCCTTTGCTACGGTGAAATGGACCATAACACAAATGAAAAAAGGCTTTTTGATGTTACCTCATTGTTCTATTTAAATGAAATCAGCGATATGCTCTCGAAAACAAATATTTCAAACCCTGAGGATTTTATAAAGAAGGTTATCTTCAAAGAGGTTATTTAAAATGGAAAATACTAAATCCCCCCAATTTGCGCATGAGTTAAACGACCTTGCGTTGAGGTATTATAATTGCACCGATGCACAGGAAAAGAAGCGTATATTCGAAAAGGCTTGTGCAGTGTTTTTTAAGGGACTCGACAAAAACAATATAATTGAAAATAGCAAAGGTCTGAAAAAATTGCACGATATTCCGAACTGTGCAGAAATTGTTGAGGATGCTTGCACAGATAGTTTTTTGAAATGCTTTCAGAATTTTGTGCCCAATTACAATAACGACTCAACTATTTTATTTATGGCGTATTTTTATAAAATGGCATATTATTCTGCGTTAAACAGTATCGAAAAAACTTTCGGACGCAAACCGAATTCCGAAGTAGAACCCGAAAAATATGAGGTGTGGAAGAATAGATTCTACGCAGAAGATATAGATGACCATTATAATTTAAAAGATGATTTTTTTGATGTGGAAACAATTTCTGAAGCTAAAGAAACTAAAAATGAACAAGATTCTTTAATTGGTTTGTTTTTCAGCTGTATAATGCAGTTTTATACTCACCAGGATATGACAAAAGGCAAAAACCAAAATGCACTTACATATTTCAGAACCTTTTATTCCGGTGACATTATTAATTTTTCGCGTACAGTTGATTTTTTATCCTTTCTACATAAATACGAGCAGTTGATTACTAAAAGCTATAATAGTGATTTTATAGATTATATTTTGAAAAATCAGCCTCGCACTATAGATGAAATCGTTGCTGCAAGTGTTAAAAAGTACGGTGAATTAAAGGATAGGCAGATTCCTGCTGACAAATTAGAAAAGGAAATCAAAATACCGCTTGAGCAAATCATATATGCTTACTTTTTCAATATCAGTAAGCCAGCGGTAACAAAACAATATGACAAATATGAAAAATTCAAATTAGAAACAATAAAGTAAAGGTGAAATTAAAGGGGTTACTATGAAAAATTTATTGCATTTTCTATCAGAATTTGTTCTGATTTTCTGTGAAGAATTTATCAGTAAGGAAGATTATAAAAAAACTAAACATTGGACTAAGAAAATAAAAACGTTTATTACGAATTGTGTATATGCGATAGGAAATCACTATTACGACGAAAATGCTATAATTGACTTAAAAGCCATCCGTTGGTATGAAATAGCTGCTAAACGAGGTTGCATTCCTGCACAATGTATATTAGGTGGATGTTACTATACTGGAGGTATGTATGGCATTCTAAAAGACTACGAAAAAGCTTTTTATTGGCTCCAAAAGGCATCCGAACAAGGTGATGTCAAATCACAATATATGTTAGGCGAGTGCTACTATAACGGACATGGTGTTGAGCAAAATTACGAAAAAGCTGTTTATTGGTATGAACAAGCCGCTGAGCAAGGTTTCGATTTCGATAAAATCAATTTAGCTGACTGTTATTTTAACAGTGACGGTGGTGAGCAAAACTACAAAAAAGCAGTTTGTTTGTATGAGAAAGCGGCAAAACTAGGTGATGTCGAAGCACAGTATATGTTGGGTGAATGTTATTATAACGGACAGGGTGTTGAACAAAACTACGAAAAAGCTGTTTATTGGTATATGAATGCGGCAGAACAAGGTGATGCAGAAGCACAATATATGTTAGGTGAATGTTACTATAACGGACATGGTGTTGAACAAAGCTATGAAACGGCAGTTTATTGGTATGAAAAGGCAGTTGAGCAAGGTTTTGATTTCGAACCAATAAACTTGGCTAACTGTTATTTTAACGGACGGGGTGCTGAAAAAAATTACGAAAAAGCATCTTGGTTGTATGAAGAAGCAGCTGAACAAGGTAACGCAGAAGCACAATATAAGTTAGGTGAATGTTACCGTAACGGATATGGTGTTCCGATATGTCACGAAACGGCAGTTTATTGGTATGAAAAAGCATTTGAGCAAGGTTTCGATTTCGACCAAATCTATTTAGCTAATTGTTATTTTGACGGATACGATGTTGAGCAAAACTACGAAAAAGCTGTTTATTTGTATACAAAGGCAGCTGAAAAAGGTAATGCAGAAGCCCAAAATCGTTTAGCAAATTGTTATTTGGACGGATGTGGCGTAGAACAGAACTACGAAAAAGCTGTTTATTGGTATACAAAAGCTATTGAACAAGGTTATGTTATTGCACAAATCAATTTAGGTAATTGTTACTATAATGGTCATGGTGTTGAGCAAAACTACGAAGCCGCTGTTTATTGGTACACAAAAGCTGCTGAACAAGGTGACGATGTTGCACAAAATAGTTTAGCAAATTGTTATTTAAACGGATTTGGTGTTGAGCAGAATTATGAAAAAGCTATTTATTGGTATGAGAAAGCTGCTGAACAGGGAGTTTGCGGTGCACTGAAGGGCTTGGGTGATTGTTATTACCACGGTAACGGTGTTGAGCAAAGCTATGAAAAAGCCATTAGTTATTACGAAAGAGCGGCACAGAAGGGTAGCCCATCAGCTCACAAAAGCTTAGGTGATTGTTACTGTAACGGAACTGGTGTTGAACAGAATTATGATACAGCTTTTTATTGGTATACAAAATGCAAAGGGAATTACGAAGATGCAAAAAAGGTTGTTGTAAAGCTTTTAGAGGACTTTTTGCAAGAATCGCTTTCTGATTTTGAAAAACAATTACAAATAGCAAAAAAAGAAAGGGTATCTGATTATCCTTATGATCTTTCTCCTCTTCCCGACTCGGTACTTAATAAAGGAAATGCTTTTGAAAGAGGATACGGTAAAAAGTTTCATGAGCTTTTGTATGATGTTGCTTTAATTTTTGAAGAAGCGGAAGAGGACAAAAAAAGTATTCTGATGTTTTATTATGCTGCTATGCACAAAAACAAAAAAGCTCTCTATACCCTTATCAATATGGGAATGGAAGGCTCACATTATTTCTTAGAAATTCTTGATGATTAAAAAGGAGCAGTTATGGAAAAAACTGAATACAAATCAATATTTGACTATAGCGGTTCTGTCAGAGCATTCGTGCATGATGAACTACTTCCTCGATTTGGGTTGTTTACTATAGATATTATTAATCTGATTCCCAAGGAGCCTGATTGGCAAAAAAATTTAATAATTGAACAGGATTTTGATTGTATTGAAAAAAATCAAAAAAACTTTTGTGTTTTGAGTGAAGAAAAGTACAAGTTAATTGGTATCGAAGAAAGACAAACCACTTATCCGGAAATTGATTTAGGTCTTTTGGATTTAGCGGGTATGTTAAAGTTGCTCCAGAAAAGAATATTTGATCCTCAGGAGCGTGATCAATTAACGCAAGTTTTTCATACAATCCAAGGTCTGAGAAATACATGGAGTCATGAAAGCATTGAATATAACGAAAAAGAAGCTGTTGAAAAAACCAATCATGCTTTAAACAGGTTGAAACCTCGTTTGAATGTTGCAAGAGAAATCCTGATAAAAAAATATAAAACTGACTACAATAAGACTTATAGTATTTTTAATAATTTTCAAAATTACATAGAAAAAATCAGCCAAGATTTTGCTTTAAAAGTCAGCTATAGTATAAACAGTTCTGACAGTAGTGAAATTACGCCGAGAATGTTATGCAACTTTAACATTTTTGTTGATGAAACAGCATTGATGTCAAAATACAGCAAAAGATATATTTCAGCAATCACAAATCTATACAACTTGCCTGTAATAGTTTGCGAACAAACCATTGAATATTTTTATAATTGCATCAGAAGTAATACAGAAGGAAAAGATAAAGCAACTGATATTCTCACCGATATATTAACCATTAACAAAAATGTAAATAAAAAATTCAACATAATAAAAAATGCTGACAAGTTTTCGGTTGATTCTGCCGAAGAAATAGTAGGTCTTATCAAAAATAAAATGGATAATGAAAAAGACAACATCCCTCTTTTTTGTGTTATTACGGAAAAGAAGTCATTAGCGCAAGAACTTTGGAATCTGAAAAAAGGCGATTCTCTTATTGTTATCCACGGAAAGGATGATGGTACTGCTGAGTTTTTCTGCCATCCTGAAAAAGAGACAGTTGAAACACCTGAAAAGCACTCTGCTGATATAAAAATTGTTTTTGAACATGAAGAGACAGCAGATTTAACAAAAGAGAGCGTGGAAAATGCTTACACAATAAAAGAGTCCGTTACAACCTATGAACAGAATTCTTTCACTAATAAAAACAATAATAAGCAAGCGGATTATAGCAAGAAAGAATCAAAAAACGAGTATAAGTCTGAAAAAACAGATGTTACGCCTGCTGAACAGATAGCTAAAACTAAAGTTATTCATAATCCTAAAGTCGGTGATACAGTAATTTTAGACAGAGGCTGTTTTGATAATGAAAAATTAAAAATCACAGGTAAGCTTTATTCAGGTGGCGAAGGCACCATTTTTGAAATCGAGGATTATGGAAGCTTCGTTATAAAAATGTATCATGAAATCCCCTCTGAAGAGCAATGCAATAAGCTTATAGCTATGGTTGATACCTACGCAGCCGATTCAGAAAACCCTTTCTATGAAGATGCTTGCTGTTGGCCTAAAGCTATTGTTTATGACCGTTCTCACAAAAATATCCTCGGTTACGCTATGGATTATAAAAAGAATGCCGTAACACTTGACAGCTTGCTTACAAGAATACAGCTTGATGATAAAAACTGCGGCATAACCCGAAATGAACTGGTTAATATTTGTATTGAAATATGCAAAAATTTCACTGAACTCAATAATATTTGTAACAAAACAGTATTGATGGGTGATATTAATCTTAAAAATATTCTGGTTACAGAAGATAAAAAGCAGGTTGTTTTTATTGATGCGGATAGTTATCAATTCAAAGACTATCTTTGCACTGTTGGTACTCCTGACTTTACTTCACCACGTCTTCATAAAATTTCTGACACCAAAGAAAAGGTATATGCAAATACCAAACGAAATATTCACGATGAAAACTTTGCTATTGCAGTTTTAATTTTCTATATCCTTTTCATTAAGGAATTCCCTTTCAATTCAACTGAGAATTCTCTTAGAGATTGTATTGTAAAAGGTTACTATTCCTATTCAGCAAACAGAGACAACTCCAAACAATCCAGACGTAATTATATATATAAGAATCTTACTAAAAAAATGCAAGAGCTCTTTAATGATGCATTTAAAAACCAAAAGTACGTATATGCAAATGAATGGATAAATCCTTTGACGGAACTCAGGTCGGCTATACTGAGTGGAAAAAGCTCTGATGAGCTGTTCCCTACTTGTTTTCTTTCAGAAGATGATGATTCTGACTGTTTTGTAAAAAAAGTGTGTAAGCAATGCAAAAAAACATACACGACAGCTAAAAGCAACAGTTCATCAGATACATGTCAGGAGTGCTTAATTAAAAAAATGCTGTCACAAAGTAAAATAATCCGTGTTACTTGCAGCAAATGCGGTGCAAAGTTTACAACTAATGAGTGGGATTATGCCTGGTTATTGGAACAAAGCTCAAACAAGAATAGCATTGAATGTCCTGATTGTAATCCTAATATTAGATTTTCAAAAAAGGTTGAATTTGAAAGCTCAGAAAATTTTGAAAAAAAGCTCTTGGAAAATATGAGCTACGTGTTTAAAAATCTACAGGAGAATTTACTATGAGTTATAATAACAGAAATCAAATCATAGATGCTGATCAGCTTAATATAAAAAATAAATCTACCCGTCTTCCTATTTTTTTCTGTGTTGAATCTACCAAAGACTTTCCGACAGCGGTTATTCAAGAACAGTTAATTAATTTTTTGTCGGAAATCAAAAATAATGATGACCTTTCTTCTTGTGCGGATATTGCTATTATGCAATATGATACAACACAGAAGGTTGTAAGAGCATTTTCTCTGATAAATTCAACTAATGAAGCAATTTCTATTAAAATGTCTGACACAACGAATTTTGCTGACCTTGGCAGTGCATTAATGAATGCGATTAAAAAAATTAAAATCCATATAATGGATTATAAGACCTTAAACCGGAATTATTATGCGCCCACTATTATATTGTTTTCGTCGGGAAAATTCGATGGTGAAATGCAAAAAGCGCTTGATACAATTTGCGGTTTGAAGGAAAGCGGGACACTTCACATCATACCTTTCGTTCATAATAGTGATAACAAAAGCTTCTTTGAAAAAATATCGGTAAGCGGTGATGTTTTCAGCTCTTCTGCCACAGGTTATGAACGCCTTTTCGACCAGATAAAAAAGAGCATGCATACTCTCTCAACTTCTTCGGGAAATGCTTATAAATCTTTGTTGAACACATCAAAAGAATGGGATAATTTTAAATTGAGGTGATATTGATTAATGAAGTATTTTGTTTCTTATGCAAAAAATATTGGTACTTATCATATTAAATATGATATACCTTGCCAGGACTGCACCTATGCAAAAACAACTGAAAATCGAGCAATTGCCATAGTTTCTGACGGTGCTGGTTCAAAGGCTTATGCAAAAGAAACTGCTGAAATTTTAGTTAAGGCATTGGTAAGCTTGTTCGATAAGGATTTGTTAAAACATAATATTGAACATAATTTATTGTTTAATGAGCTTGCAAACAAAATTCGTGAATCCGACATGGATACAGAAGAAATGGCAGCAACGCTTGTATTCGTTTATGTTGATGGTGATGATTATTACTGTGGACATATGGGAGATGGCGGAATAATTTTAATGCAGGATGAAAAGTCTTATCTGTTATCTGCTCCTGAAAACGGAGAATATATTAACGAAACCTTCTTTTTTCCAAGTAGTGACGAATCACATTTCCGAATTAAATCCGGTAAAATAAGCGGTGAAACAACATTTATTCTTTCCAGCGATGGGGTTTTCGATTTGCTTTTTGATACTGACACACAGCAAGCAATGGCTGCCTGCAAAACACTTGAAAGCTGGAATGTTTTCGAAGATAATGCAAATGAATTAATTGAAAACAGTTTGAAAAAGGTTCTGAGCAAGCATAGTAGTGATGACCAAAGTATTGCTATTTTGAGTGCTAAATAACCCAAAAATCTTTTTATAAATACATTTATCAGATTCTGAGAATGAGTAATTGAACGAAAGTTTAGTTACTCATTTTTTTATTTCTAAAAATTTGCAAATTTTGGTTAACTTTTTCAAAAATACTCCTATTACATAAGTGAAAGCAAAAAACATTTATTTAAAAGGAGTTTGATAATATGAAAAATTTATTTAAAAGAGGTTTATCTCTGGTTCTTGCAATAGCAACAATTTTCGGTTCTGCGTATGCAGGGCTTAATGAATTAGCTTTAAATAGTTTTTTTGCAGTTGAAACAAAAGCTGCAAATGTTGATGCTTTGACATTTAAACTGAATGAGGATGGTGAATCATATTCTGTAACTGATTGCGACACAGCAGCTGAAGGGGAACTTGTAATTCCGGATACTTATAATGGTTTGCGGGTGACAGAGATATGCTATTCTGCTTTCGAGTATTGCGATAACCTGACCTCTATCACAATCCCATATGGGGTAACGGGCATAGATGAGTCAACTTTCAGTTATTGCAAGAGGCTTAAATCAATTACAATACCAAATAGTGTAGAATATATAGGTGTTTCGGCATTTCACAGCTGTACAAGCCTTACATCTATTACAATCCCCGAAAGTTTAACAAATATTGATTTGTCAGCTTTTGCCTGTTGCACAAACCTAACCTCAATCATAATTCCCGGAAGTGTAACCTATATAGGTGAGGGTGCTTTTCGTGCTTGTGATAACCTTGCTTATGTATTCTATACCGGCACAGAAGTGGATAGAAACAATATAATAATTGAAACAAGAAATTCTGACCTTGAAGAATCTATCTGGCACTACAAAACAACAGTTCATACCTATAGCGATTGGGTTATAGATTTAAAAGCAACTTGTACAGAGGATGGTGAAAAATCTCGAGTGTGCTCTGAATGTCAACACAAGGAGGTTGTTGTTATACCTGCTTTCGGGCACAAATATTCAGATGAGTTGACAGTAGAAATTAAGCCCACTTGTTCGGAAAACGGTAGTAAAACCCGTAACTGTTCAGTGTGTGGTTATACTCAGAAAACCATCTTAGCGGCAACAGGACATACCATTGTTAATAATTTCTGCACCCAATGCAGAGCAGTAAATGATTTTGAATATTCAGTCAAAGATGGGGAAGCAACTATTACAGATTATCTGGGCACAGGTACAGATGTTGTGATTCCTTCTTCAATTGAAGGTTCACCTGTAACAAAAATCGGCTATTGGGCTTTCTACGGTAATGAATATATCAAATCTGTTATAATCCCGGATAGTGTAAAAGCTATAGATGATGAAGCATTCAGCTTTTGTGAAAATCTTTCATCAATTACAATTGGTGAAAATGTTACGAGCATAGGTTATCAAGCTTTTGGCGATACCGCTTATTATTTTGATGATGAGAATTGGGAAGATGGCTTCCTTTACATCGGCAAATATCTCATCGGTAGCGACCCTGAAAGCGTAGGTGCTTGTGCATTTATCAGAAACGGAACGGAAATTATAGCCGATTTCTCAGTTGAGCAATGCTATGAGCTTGAAGAAATAACAATTCCCGATACTGTAACTCATATCGGTATTGAAGCTTTCTGCTATTGCGAAATTCTTTCTGAAATAAACCTTTCAAATAATCTTATAAACATTGGTGATAATGCCTTTGCAGATTGTTGCATAAGCTCAATAGTAATTCCTGATAGCGTAAAAACTATTGGTATGGGTGCTTTTTCCGGTTGCAGAAATCTTGAATCTATAGTGATTCCTGAAGGTGTTATGCGTATAGATGACGGTGCATTTGCCTATTGTTATAACCTTGCCGATATAGCTCTTCCGAACAAAGAAGTCAGCATTGGCAACAATGCCTTTATTGATACAACCTATTTTGACGATGAAGATAACTGGAATAATGGTATCTTGTATATAGGCAACCATTTAATAAAAGGGTATGAAACTGTTTCAGGTTCATTAACAGTAAAAAAAGGCACACTCACAATTGCAGATTCAGCCTTCAAAAATTGCAATGGACTTAAAGTCGTCAAAATTCCTGATAGTGTTAAGCTTATAGGCGACAAAGCTATTGGTTACTATTATGATGAGGATTTACATGAAACCTGCAAAATCGATGGTTTCGTGATTGTGGCGGAGCAGGGAACAGCTGCACAAGCCTATGCAGAAGAAAATGATTTTATATTTAATGATAAAAATCATACTCACAAAAAATCCGCTTGGATTATTGATACAGAAGCTACTGTATATAAATCAGGCTCAAAGCACAAGGAATGCACAGAATGCGGTGAAATTCTTGAAACTGCAACAATCAAACAGCTTAAAGCCTCTAAACCAAAGCTTAAATCAATTTCCAATACATCAAGCGGTGTGAAAATTACCTGGGGTAAGGTTAAGGGGGCAGATACCTATCGAGTTTACCGCAAAACAAAAGGCGGGGAGTGGAAATATTTAGGTTCTACAAGTAAAACAGGTTATACTGATAAAACTGCAAAATCAGGAACCAAATATTACTATGCGGTAAGAGCAAGAAATGAAGCCGGAAACTCTTCGCTTTCAAGCTCACTTTCAAAGATTTATCTTGCAGACCCAACCTTGAAAACACCCAAGAGTACAAAAAGTGGCATCAGCCTCAAATGGACTAAGGTAGCAGGTGCACAGGGCTATATAATTTACCGCAAAACAGCGGATGGTAGCTACAAAAAGCTTAAAACCGAAAAGGGTGTTTCAAATCTTTCATATGTTGATAAATCCGCAAAGAAAGGCAAGAAATACACCTATAAGGTTAAAGCATACTACAGCAAGACTTATAGTGCATATTCAAATACAAAAACAATTATTGATAAATATTAAAGGGTTCAGAGGGGCGTGCAAAACATGCCTCATTTCAGAAGGTGGATATATGATTAATGTTGATATAGAGAATTTCAGCAATAATATTTATGAATACATAAAACGGGTTGTTGAGTTTAATGATGTTATAAAGATTAATACTGAAAACGGAAAAGCTGTTGTTCTGAGTGAAGAAAATTATAATGGTTTGATTACATCATTTGAGCTTCCAAAGGATACAAGCATTAACTCGGAAATATTGAAAGGTACATCAACACCTATTAAGGAATGTATTCCTGAAGGAGAAATTGAATGATGAAAAAGGA